>JAFEDF010000072.1 GCA_018241785.1 Pseudomonadota bacterium
GATCTACCTGCTGTCGGGGTGGCTCGGGTCGCGCTACCCCGGGGTGAACTGGTACAGCCACGATGCCGGGCACCTGCTCGAGATGATGCTGGGGTGGAAGGCCAATCCGCATTTTGGGCCGTTCCACCTCTTGAGCTTCGTGCTGATCGGCGGCGGCTTCTGGCTGCTGTCGGCGGCCTGGCAGGTGCTGTACGCGGCGCAGCGTGCGCACCGACTGGCGACCACCGGCCCCTACGCCCGCCTGCGCCACCCGCAATACGTCGGGTTCGTGCTCATCATGCTCGGCTTCCTGGTGCAATGGCCGACGCTGGTCACACTGGCGATGTTCCCGGTGCTGGTGACGATGTATGTGCTGCTCGCGCGGCGCGAGGAGCGCGAGGCGGAGACCGAATTCGGCGACGACTATCGACAGTACGCAGCGCGCACGCCCCGGTTCATTCCTCGGTGGCACGGATCAATCGTCGCGCGGACGGAGCAGTGACACCATGCAGCTGACCTTTCTTGGCGGGACGGGTACGGTCACCGGGTCGAAATATCTGGTTCGACACGATGGCGCGAACGTCTTGCTCGACTGCGGCCTGTTCCAGGGTTACAAGCAACTACGCTTGCGCAACTGGGAGCCCCTGCCGATTCCGGCGTCGTCCCTGGCATCGGTCGTACTCACGCACGCGCACCTCGACCATAGTGGATACCTGCCGCTTCTCGTCAAACAGGGATTCCGCGGCCCGATCTACTGCACGGAGGCCACGCGTGAGCTCGGCAGCATTCTGCTGCCCGACAGCGGGCACCTGCAGGAGGAGGACGCCGAATACGCGAACCGACGCGGCTTTTCGAAGCATCGACCGGCGCTGCCGCTGTATACGCAGGACGATGCGGAAGCGTCGCTGCGCCACTTCAAGCCGGTCAGCTACGGCGAGGAATTCAGTGCTGCCAGCGGTATTCGCGTGCGGCTTTCGCCATCCGGACATATCCTGGGATCGGCGCTGGTCGCGTTGACCGCGGCCGGGAGAACCATCGTCTTCACCGGCGACCTCGGGCGCCCTCACGACCTCATCATGCGCCCGCCGGTGGATGTCGAGCGCGCCGACTATCTCGTCGTCGAATCGACGTACGGCGATCGGCTGCACAACCCCGCCGATCCGCGGATCAAGCTTGGCGAAGCCGTTTCCCGCACGATCGGGCGCGGGGGCGTGGTGATCATCCCCTCGTTCGCCGTCGGCCGGGCACAGTCGCTGCTGTACTACGTGCACCTGCTGAAGCAGGACGGGACCATCCCTTCCGTCCTGCCGGTTTATCTCAACAGTCCGATGGCAGCGGACGTCACCGACATCTACCATCGCCATCGCCGCGAGCATCGCCTGACCGACGCCGAATGCGAGGCGATGTGCCGGGCGGCGACATTCGTGAACAGTGCCGACGAATCGCGCGCGCTCAACGCGAAGCAGTTTCCGATGGTCATCATCGCCGCGAGCGGCATGGCGACCGGCGGCCGTGTGCTGCACCATCTGAAGGCCTTCGCGCCCGACGCGCGCAATACGATCCTGTTTTCCGGCTACCAGGCCGGCGGCACGCGCGGGGCGTCGATCGTGAATGGCGCGACCGAGGTGAAGATCCATGGGCAGTACGTCCCGGTTCGGGCCGAAGTCGCCGTGCTGGACAATCTGTCGGCGCATGCCGACTATGCCGAGACGCTGGCATGGCTCGGGCGTTTCGGTGCCATGCCGCGGCAGACGTTCGTCACCCACGGAGAGCCGTCCGCGGCCGACGCGTTGCGGCGCCGGATCGGTGAAACGCTGCGCTGGGAGTGCCGGGTGCCTGACTACCTCGAAGCTGTGGAACTCGCATGAGCGATGTTCACGGTGCGGCGCCCGGGAGTGCCGAGACGCGCAATTCGCTGACGCTGCGCTACCTCGGGATCTACACGTACCGGGAAGCGATCGTCTTCATGCGTACCGACTGCCATATCTGCAGGTCGGTCGGTTTCACCGTTCAATCGCGGGTGCAGGTGAGCCGTGGTGGTCGCACGGTCATCGCCACCGTGAACATGGTCGACGGCGATCTGCTCGCAGAAGGCGAAGCGAGCCTGTCGGAATCCGCATGGGAAGCGCTGGGTGCGAATCCCGGCGACGCGATCGTGGTGTCGCATCCACCCCCCATCGGGTCGCTTTCGCACCTACGCGCGAAGATCTACGGTGAGCGCCTCGACGAACCCGCGATGCGCAGCATCATCGGCGACGTCGCCGCCGGGTACTACTCGGATCTTCACCTCGCGGCATTCGTCACCGCTTGCGCCGGCGAGCGGCTCGACATCGACGAGACGGTCGCGCTCACGCGCGCGATGATCGGCGTCGGAACGCGCCTCGCCTGGCCGCGCTCGCCGATCATGGACAAGCATAGCGTCGGCGGCTTGCCCGGCAACCGAACCACGATGCTGGTCGTACCGATCGTTGCCGCAGCCGGACTGACCATACCGAAGACGTCGTCGCGCGCGATTACGTCGCCGGCCGGAACGGCCGACACGATGGAAACGCTCGCCCCGGTCGTGCTCGACGTTGCCGCGATGCGCCGTGTCGTCGAGCGCGAGGGCGGCTGCATCGTGTGGGGAGGCTCGGTCGCATTGAGCCCGGCGGACGACGTCCTGATCGGCGTGGAGCGGCCGCTCGACATCGACAGCGAAGGGCAGCTCGTGGCGTCGGTACTGTCCAAAAAGGCCGCCGTCGGCTCGACCCATGTCGTCATCGACATGCCGATCGGATCCACGGCGAAGGTGCGCTCCGCGGCGACCGCCGAACGGCTCGGCGCGCGGCTCACGGCCGTTGCCGAGGCAATCGGCATAACCGTCCGCGTGTTGCCGAGCGACGGCAGCCAGCCGGTCGGCCGCGGGATCGGCCCGGCACTCGAGGCGCGTGACGTACTGAAGGTGCTGCGTGGCGAGCACGATGCGCCTCCCGATCTGCGCAGCCGGGCGCTGCGGCTCGCGGCGGCCGTGCTCGATCTTTCCGGCGCGTTTCCCAACGATGCGGGTGCTGCAACGGCCGCCGCCATCCTGGACGATGGCCGCGCATGGCGAAAGTTCGTCGCGATCTGCGAGAGCCAGGGCGGCATGCGCGAACCGCCGACTGCGGGACATCGGCGCCCTGTCGTCGCTCACCAGCGCGGACGCGTCGTGGCGATCGACAACCGTCGCCTGGCGCGAATGGCCAAGCTCGCCGGAGCACCCCAGGCACCCGCTGCGGGAATCGAATTCTTCTCACCCATCGGCACTGAAGTCGAACCGGGCCAGTCGCTATTCGTCGTGCACGCGCAAGCGCCCGGCGAGCTCGACTACGCGTTCGATTATCTCGCGGGCCAGCAGGACGTTGTCCGGATTGAGGAGCGCGCGTGAGTACGACGGTGTTCGCGTTCCCGGGCAACGAGGCGCTCGCCCGTGTGATCGCGGAGCGCATCGACGCGAGCATCGGCACGCTCTTCCTGCACCGCTTTCCGGACGGCGAGACGTACGTGCGGTTGGACACCGACGTGAACGACGGCGGCGCGATTTTCATCTGCACGTTGAACGAGCCCGACGCGAAGCTGCTGCCGCTGCTCTTCGCGGCCGGCGCCGCCCGAGATCAGGGCGCGCGCCGAGTCGGCATCGTTGCGCCGTACCTCGCGTATCTTCGTCAGGACACCCGGTTCAAGCCCGGCGAAGCGATCACCTCGCGGACGTTCGCGAGGCTCGTCTCGGGCACGGCCGATTGGATTCTGACGGTCGATCCGCACCTGCATCGCTACGGCTCGCTCGCTGCCGTGTATTCGATCGCGACCCGCGTGGTGCACACCGCGCCGCTGATTTCGCAATGGGTGCGCGCGAACGTTTCGCGACCGCTGCTGATCGGGCCCGACAGCGAAAGCGAGCAATGGGTGGCTGAGGTGGCGAACGCGGCAGACGCCCCGTATGTCGTCCTCGAGAAAACGCGGCGCGGCGACCGCGAAGTCGAAGTCTCAATCCCGGATGTCGCGCGTCATCGCGACCGTACGCCGGTGCTGATCGACGACATCGTTTCCACCGCACGCACGATGATCGCGGCTATCGCGCGCCTGCGTGCCGCGGCGCTGCCGCCTCCGGTATGCGTCGTCGTGCACGCACTTTTTGCCGGAGACGCGTACCCGACGCTCGAAGCGGCGGGCGCCACGCGAATCGTCAGCTGCAACACCGTTCCTCATGCGAGCAACGGCATCGACGTAAACGAGGCAATCGCCGATTGTGTGCGGGAATGGGCCCGGCGCTGGTGAGTCGAACGGTACGGGCGGCGCACCGACATCGATGAGTCGCCCCATCTCGGCAACCGCGGACGCCGCGCGGCATCGGCGTCTGCCGCGGTCGGCCTACTCCCGGCTGCTAAAAATCGCGCGTGCCATGGCGAAGGCGGGATGGGCGCACTACATTGGCCGGCTTCATCTGCCGCACGGGACGGGCGTCGACGCGCCGAGCGCGTCGGCCCAGGGTGCGTCGGCGGCGCAGTTGCGCGAGGCGATCGAGTCACTGGGGCCGACGTTCGTCAAGTTCGGACAGTTGCTCAGCACGCGCCGGGACATGCTTCCCGACGTCTACGTCGAAGAGCTCACCAAGCTTCAGGATCAGGTCTCGGCGGGCACCGAGACCGAGGCGAGGCCTATCGTCGAGGCGGAGCTCGGCCGCACTCTCGAGGACGCGTTCGCCTCCTTCGATGAGGCGCCGTTCGCCGCGGCCTCGATGGCATTGGTGTACGACGCGACGCTGCCCGACGGCGCGAGCGCCGTCGTGAAGGTGCAACGTGCAGGCATCGTCGAGCTCATTCATACCGACCTCGACATCATGGGCTTCCTGGCACGGCAGCTCGAGCGATACGTGCCGGAGAGCCGCCGATTCTCGCCCACCGAGCTGGTCGATGAGTTCGCCCAGACCATCGAAGGCGAACTGGACTTCACGCGCGAGGGCCGCAACGCCGATCGTTTCCGCGAGAACTTCCGGGAGGATGGGTCGGTGGTGGTGCCAATCATCTATTGGGAGCGAACATCGCCGCGCGTTCTCACGATGGAACGCAGTCCAGGGCGGCGCGCGCCGCCCTTCGACCCGAGCCACGCCGGGATGGGCCACGCATATGCCGACACGCTGATGCGTCTGTTCCTGACGCAGGTGTTCGAGCATGGCTTCTTCCACGGTGACCCGCACCCCGGAAATGTGTTCTTGCTCGACGACGGTCGGTTGTGCTTCCATGACTTCGGCATCGTCGGCGAGCTCGTCACACGCGATCGGGAGGAACTGGCCGAGCTGATGCTGGCGGTCACGTCGCGCGATGCGGCGTGGGTAACCGACGCCTATTTCGCGATGGGCGTCGTCGGCGACGACGTCGACCGACCAGCGTTCACTCGCGACATCGACGACGCGCTGCAGGCACTTTATGCGAATGCGGGTCAGGGGCCGGCCTTCAGTGAAATCCTGCGGCAGTTCATGCGTCTCGGGCAGCGGCATCGCGTTCGCCTGCCGCGCACCTTCCTGTCGGTCGCCAAGGCCTTTATGGAGATCGAGTCACAGGCGTTACAGCTCGACCCGACCTTCGACGCCATGGGCGTGCTGCAGAGACGAGCGCCACAGATATTTTGGCGATTGGTCCTGCGTCGGCCCGATGGGGCTTCCGCGAAGCGGAGCACCTTTCGCGACCTGCTCGCGGTGCGCCGCGCACTCAATGAGCTGCCGCAGATCGCGGCGCACCTGGTCGACGCACTGCGCAGTGGCAAGTTCAATCTGACAGTTCGCCATGAGCAGCTCGAAGACCTGGAGGAACATATCGAGCGCGCGAGCAACCGTCTGAGTTTCAGCATGATCATCGCGAGCGTCGTCATCGGCTCGGCGATTCTCGTTTCGTTCCACGCTGGGCCGCATCTTCAAGGCGCGCCGCTGCTCGGGCTCGCCGGATTCGTCATCGCCGGCGTACTCGGACTTTGGTGGGCTGTCGCGACGCTACGCTCCGGACGCCTGTAAATCAGACCAATGCGAAATTCACGCAAGGACACGCCATGCGGTCAGTAACCCTAGAGGTTGGCGATCTTCTGTCAGTGCTGAGCGCCGAGGGCGTGCGCCGACGGCTGGAACGCGTTTCCGGCGTGCACCACGCGGACGTCAATTATGTGTCGCAGAGCGTGACGGTGCACTACGACGACCGACAGGTCACACCGGAGGCGCTCCAGCGCACGATCGAGCAATGCGGCTATCACTGTCGCGGCGAACTGCTGCCGGCGCACCTTTGCGAAAGTGCGACCGCGGACGCCGTGCGCGGCGCGCATGAACACGGCGCTCGCCGAGCGCACGACCACGCCGGTTACAACGAACATGTGCATCGGGCACCGGCCGCGCAACCCGCGCCACCGCATACGGCCGGCACTGGGGCGACGGGTCATGCCGATGTTCCGCATGGCAGACACGATGCCGGCGACATGATGCACGACATGGGCCACGCGCCAGGAATGTCGATGCAGGCCATGGTGCGGGACATGCGCAACCGGTTCCTGGTGGCAGTCGTTTTCGCGATCCCGGTTTTCCTGTACTCGCCCATGGGGGCAATGTTCGGCGAATGGGCCACTCCGTTCGGCCTGGACCGCAAAGTGTTCCTGTTTCTCGTCGCGACAGCGGCCATTGCTTACCCCGGGTGGCCATTCCTCGTCGCGGCATGGCGCGCCGCACGCAATGGCGTGGTGAACATGGCAACGCTGGTGGTGCTGAGTGTCGGCACTGGATACCTTTTCAGTGTGGCCGCAACGTTCTTCTTCAACGGCGACGTGTTCTACGAGGCGGTCGCCGTGCTGCTCGTCTTTATCCTGCTCGGCCACTGGCTGGAGATGCGCGCCCGGGCGGGTGCGTCGGATGCCATTCGCGCCCTGATGGACCTGGCACCTCCGAAGGCAGTGGTGTTGCGCGACGGCCGTGAGGTGGAGGTGCCGACCGCCGACGTCATCGTGGGCGATACCGTCGTCATCAGGCCTGGCGGCAAGATTCCCGTCGACGGCGAGATCCTCGAAGGCAAGTCGCAAGTCGACGAATCGATGCTCACCGGCGAATCGATGCCCGTCGGGAAGGCTGCCGGCGATATCGTCGTCGGCGCGACGATCAACAAGAGCGGCAGCTTCAGCTACCGCGCGACGAAGGTGGGAGCCGACACCGCGCTCGCGCAGATCGTCAAGCTGGTCCAGGAAGCCCAGAACTCCAAGGCGCCGGGCCAGCTTCTCGCCGATCGCGCATCGCAGTGGCTGGTCCTGGCGGCAATCGCGATTGGGCTGATGACGTTCGCAGTCTGGTATTGGTGGCTGGGGCAGCCCCTGCTTTTCGCGCTGTCGCTCACCATCACGGTGTTCGTGATCGCGTGTCCCGACGCATTGGGGCTCGCCACGCCGATGGCGGTCATGGTGGGAACTGGGCTTGGCGCGATCAACGGCATCCTGTTCAAGCATGCCTCGGCGCTCGAAAACGCCACGAAGCTCACCGCCATTGTGTTCGACAAGACCGGAACGCTGACACTCGGCAAGCCCGAAGTGGTTGAGATCGTCACCGCTCCTGGTGCGACCGAGGCGGAGGTGTTGCGGCTGGCCGCCGCCGTCGAACGGAATTCGGAACATCCTCTTGCGCTTGCGATCCTCGCGCGCGCCGGTGCGCCGGAAATGCCCCCGGCCACCGAGTTCACGAACATCGACGGGCAAGGCGCGAAAGGAATCGTCGCCGGCCAGCAAGTGTTGCTCGGAAACCGCAAACTGATGGATAGTTCCGGGATCCGGATCGGCGACCTGCTCGCCGAAGCCGACCGCTTGCAGGGGGGCGGCCGCACGGTCGTTCACGTCGGTGCGGGTGGCCACCTGATCGGACTCATCGCCATCGCCGACGCAGTGCGGCCGACTTCGAAGGCGACCGTGCAGAAGCTGCACGAGCGTGGCGTGAAAGTCGCGATGCTGACGGGCGACAACCGGGCCACTGCGGAGCGTATTGCGGGCGAGCTCGGGATCGACATCGTGCTGGCCGACGTCCTGCCCGGACAGAAGGCGGACAAGGTCCGGGAGCTGCAAGACCGGGGCGAAAAGGTCGGCATGGTCGGCGATGGCATCAACGATGCACCTGCGCTGACACAGTCGGACGTCGGCTTTGCAATCGGTGCCGGTACGGACGTGGCGATGGACAGCGCGCAGGTCGTGCTGATGAAGAGCGACCCGTTCGACGTTGTCGGGGCGATCGAGCTTTCGCACGCGACGCTGCGCAAGATGCATCAGAACCTGTGGTGGGCGGTCGGCTACAACACGATTGCCTTTCCGCTGGCGGCCGGCGTGCTCTACCCGTTCACGTTATCGCCCGAGGTCGCTGCGCTTTCGATGTCGGGGAGCTCAGCTATCGTCGCCATCAATGCGCTGATGTTGAAGCGGACCCGGCTGACGGGTATCAAATCTCCCCCATCGCGTGCGGCTCGCGTGCCGCTCAGCGGCGTGGCGACCGAGACTCAATGACCATCGAAAGGAGACGAACGATGAGGAACATATCGAGCAAGGCGGTCACCGCTTTGCGTCTCGCCACTGTCGTCGCGCTGGCGATCGGCTTCGGCCTTGCCCGCGCCGCCGGCATGACGGGTTTCGCCTACAGCGGCAACGAGCGCGATGCTTCGATCAGCGAAATTGCGCTGGCGACCGGACAGGTTCGCACCTTCACGATTCCCATCATGCCGCACAACGTCCAGGTCACGCCGGATGGCGCATACCTGCTGGCGGTCGGAATGCCAGCCGGGGACCATGGGAAGGACGGCGCGCAGCCGGCTCCGGGGACGCCGCCGATGCATGAGATGAAGGCCGACGAGGAGGGCAAGCTGCTGGTGTTCGACGTCCGAAATCTGGAGAAGCCCGCGGCGACGCTGCCTGCGGGCGAGCATCCCGCGCATGTGGTCACCGATCGACAGGGACGGCGCGCTTTCGTGACCGACTCCGGTGAGAACCGGATCATCGTGCTCGACCTTGCACGGCACAGCGTGATCGGCAAGGTCCGTACCGGAGCCTATCCGCACGGTCTTCGCCCGAGTCCCGATGGCCGCGAGTTGTACGTCGCCAACGTGGAAGCCGGGAGTGTCTCGGTCGTGGATACGAAGGCGCTGAAGGAAGTGGCACGGATTCCGGTGGGCAAGGGACCCGTGCAGGTGGCGTTTACTCCCGATGGGCATCAAGTGTATGTCACGCTGCGCGACGAGAATGCGGTGGCCGTCGTGGACGCCGCGACCCGTCGCGTGATCGGCAAGATCGCCGTCGGCAGGAACCCGATCCAGGTGTACGCGACGCCCGACGGCAAGACGATGTATGTCGCCAATCAGGGGACGGCGGAGAACCCGGACGACAAGGTGTCGGTGATCGATGTCGCCACCCGCAAGGTGATCGCGACCGTGACGACGGGCGCTGGCGCGCATGGCGTCGTCGTCGGCGATGCCGGGCGAACCGCCTTCGTCACCAACGTCGAGGCGGGTACAGTGTCCGCGATCGATACGGCGAGTCAACAGGTGAACATGACGTTCAAAGTCGGCGCGGGCCCGAATGGAATCACCTACCGCAAGGAATAGGCGATGAGGGCCCCGCTGTCCCCGGAACTGCTGCACAGGATGAACGCCTACTGGCGTGCCGCCAATTACCTCTCGGTGGGACAGATCTACCTGCTGGACAACCCGTTGTTGAAGCGGCCTCTGACGCTGGACGACGTCAAGCCGCGGCTGCTCGGTCACTGGGGCACGACGCCAGGCTTGAATTTCATCTACGTGCACCTCAACCGGATCATCAAGCAGCACGACCTCGACATGATCTATGTCACCGGCCCCGGGCATGGCGGACCGGGAATCGTGGCGAACACCTACCTCGAAGGTACCTACAGCGAGCTGTATCCGGACGTTTCGCAGGACGAGCGCGGCTTGAAGCGCCTGTTCACCCAGTTCTCGTTTCCCGGTGGCATCCCGAGCCACACCGCGGCGGAAACGCCGGGGTCGATCAACGAGGGCGGCGAGCTCGGCTATTCATTGATGCATGCCTACGGCGCCGCGTTCGACAATCCCGGCCTGCTCGTCGCCTGCGTCGTCGGCGACGGCGAGGCGGAAACGGGTGCGCTGGCAACGAGCTGGCATTCCAACAAATTCCTGAACCCGGTGCACGACGGTGCGGTGCTGCCGATCCTGCACCTCAACGGCTACAAGATCGCGAGCCCGACGGTGCTCGCGCGCATCGGGCGCCCCGAGGTCGACTCGCTGTTCCGCGGCTACGGCTACACGCCGTACTGGGTCGAGGGAGACGATCCGGCCGCTGTACATCAGCTCATGGCCGCGACGCTCGACGAGATCATCGGCGAGATCCGTTCCATCCAGTCGCAGGCGCGCAGCGAAGGGTTCAAGCGACGCCCCGCGTGGCCGATGATCGTTCTGCGCACACCGAAGGGGTGGACCGGGCCGAGGGAAGTGGATGGACTGCCGACGGAAGGTTCGTGGCGCTCGCATCAGGTGCCGCTCGCGAATCTGGCGGAGAACCCGCAGCACCTCGCGATGCTCGAGCACTGGATGAAAAGCTATCGGCCCGACGAGCTGTTCGACGCGACCGGCAGGCTCGCTCCCGAGCTTGCATCGCTCGCGCCGAACGGTGATCGCCGCATGGGGGCGAATCCGCATGCCAACGGCGGGCTCCTTCTGCGCGACCTGACGCTACCCGGCTTTCGCGATTACGCACTCGACGTTCCCGCGCCGGGCACCGTCGTGGCGGAGTCTGCCCGCGTGGCCGGTGTCTTCCTGCGCGACGTGATGAAGCTGAACCTCACATCGCGCAATTTCCGCGTCTTCAGTCCGGACGAGACGGCGTCGAATCGGCTGGATGCCCTGTTCGAGGCCACCGACCGTGTCTTCACCGGTGAGATCGTGGAGGGCGACACGGAGATCTCGCCCGATGGTCGCGTGATGGAAATCCTGAGCGAGCACATGTGCGAAGGGTGGCTCGAGGGCTATCTGCTGACCGGACGCCACGGCCTGTTCGCCTGCTACGAGGCCTTCGTCCATGTCGTCGATTCGATGTTCAACCAGCACGCGAAGTGGCTCGAGAAGGCGAATCATGTTCCCTGGCGGCGGCCCATCGCGTCGCTCAACTATTTCCTCTCGTCGCACGTATGGCGGCAGGATCACAACGGATTCAGCCACCAGGACCCCGGCTTCATCGACGTCGTCGTCAACAAGAAGGCGGAGGTGACTCGCGTCTATCTGCCCCCTGACGCGAATACGCTATTGTGCGTCGTCGACCGTTGCCTGCGCAGCCGGCAATGCACGAACGTCATCGTGGCAGGTAAGCATCCGGCGCCGCAATGGCTCGACATGGACGCCGCTGTCAGGCACTGCACGGCGGGGATCGGCATCTGGCAATGGGCGAGCAACGACGAGGGCAGCGACCCGGATGTGGTCATGGCGTGCGCCGGCGATGTGCCGACGCTGGAAACGCTGGCGGCGGTCCAGCTCCTGCGCGAACATTTGCCGCAGCTCCGCATCCGCGTCGTCAACATCGTCGACTTGATGGCGTTGCAGCCGGACAGCGAGCACCCGCACGGACTGCGCGACACCGATTTCGACGTTCTGTTCACGAAGAACAGGCCGATCATCTTTGCCTACCACGGCTATCCGTGGCTCATCCATCGCCTCACCTACCGCCGCACCGACCATCCGAATCTGCACGTACGCGGCTACAAGGAGGAAGGCACCACGACCACACCGTTCGACATGACCGTTCTGAACGACATCGACCGGTTCCACCTGGTCAAGGACGTGGTCGACCGCGTGCCGAGCCTCGGCTCGCGCGCTGCGTACGTCTCGCAATTCGTCCGCGACAAGCTCATCGAGCATCGGCGCTATATCCGTCAGTATGGACAGGACATGCCTGAGATCCGCGACTGGACGTGGTCGCCGCAATCGGCGTCGGGTTCCTGATCGAGGGGTGCCGCTCTTGCCGGAGCCGGCGATTCGGGCGATATTTCGGCCGATGCGGGAACGCGAATCGCGCCAGGCCAGCGGGACCGGCGCACGCGCTGCAGAGGACCACTGGGCAGGCGAGCGTAAATGCTGTGGATGGAGACCGAAGAGCACACAAGATGCGTTGATCTGTCAGCCGCTCGGACTTCTCGGACCGCTTTGACGATTCGATTTTGGTTCTATCTGTCTCCGCCGCACCGGCCGGACAGAACTGTTACACTGGCTGCTACACAGACCGGTGTAGCAACTGCCTTGAACGGCGCGCCAGTGCTTGTGACACGTAATCGGGCGCGGTTTCCCATCCGCCACCCCATCGCCTCGCAAGGCGCCGTCCCCACGCGGGGAACGGTGCAACCCGCGCCGAAGAGTAAGGACAACCATGAAGCTGAGTGCACGTAACGTGTTTCCCGGACGTGTCGCCGAAGTCAAACGCGGTCAGACGACGTCGATTGTCAGGATCGACATCGGCGACGGAAAGTCGATCACCGCGTCGATCACGAACGATGCGGTCGACGAACTCGCATTGAAGCCTGGTGATACGGCGAGCGCGATCATCAAGGCGTCGGAGGTGATCGTCGGCAAGGGTTGATTCACTGACCCTTGCGGAGCCCCGTCCTTGCGCAGCTACGGGCGCTTCCGCAGCGCATGCGAACGCCTGGCGATGCACCGATTCGATCCGCGGGTTTCAGGATCTCGCCGAGGTTGCGCTCCGAGCCGCAGGTGCCAAGGTCATATCCGCCGATGCGCGCAATGGCCCTCGCGAAGGCCGGGCTTCGTGCGTTTGCGACGATCGTGTCGATGGCTATTCGAGCGGGACTCCTGCGGCGGCACGCGAGGTAATAGTGTTCGGTGACCAGCGGCAGGAACGCGAGATCGTGCGCTCGTGCCGCCGCCTCGATCCCCAGCGCGATATCGGCCGTACCGTTACGCACGGCTCGCGCCGTCGCCATATGGGTGAGCTTCACGTTCGCGTAACCGCTGATCGCGCCTGGGTCGAGGCCGGCGTGCTCGAGCAGCGCGTCGAGCAGCAGCCGTGTTCCAGAGCCTGGCTCCCGGTTCGCGAAGCGCAGGCCAAGGCGAGCAACGTCACGCAGTCCGCTAACCCGCGTACGGCGCTTCCTGGCATACATCAGGCCCTGGAACCGCGAGTACAGGCAGACGACAAAATGCTCGCGTGTATTGAGGCGCGCACTGAACTCGTTCAGGAGGCTCCCGAGCAGCGAGGGTGGGTCGGGGAC
>JAFEDF010000073.1 GCA_018241785.1 Pseudomonadota bacterium
CCTCCCGCGGTCTCGACCTTGTAGACGGTCACGTCGCCCATGTAGAGGAGGTCGGCGACCTTGCCGCGGTAGTGGTTGCCGGGCGTTTGGTCGGGAGCTTCGGCGGCGATGCGGATCTGCTCGGGGCGCAGCGCGATCGTCGCTGCCGATCCGAGCGCAGGCTCGGAGCGCGTCGCGACGCGCACCGGGCCGAGGCCGGGGACGTCGACGGCGACGACCGCTCCGTCGCGCGCGACGACCGGGCCCGAGTAGAGGTTGCACTGGCCGATGAACCCGGCGACGAAGCGGCTCGTCGGATAACCGTAGATCCGCGACGGGGCGTCGAGCTGCTCGACGCGTCCGCGATTCATCACGGCGATCCGGTGCGACAGCGCGAGCGCCTCGGTCTGGTCGTGCGTCACGTAGACAAACGCGATGCCGACCTCCTTCTGCAGGTTGATGAGCTCGATCTGCAGCTCCTCGCGCAGCTTCGCGTCGAGTGCCGCGAGCGGCTCGTCGAGGAGCAGCACCGTCGGGTGCGTGACGAGCGCGCGCGCGATGGCAACCCGCTGCTTCTGCCCGCCCGAGAGCTCGTGCGGGAAGCGGCGGTCGAACCCGGTGAGGCGCACGTCCTCGAGCGCCGCCTGGATGCGCTGTGGCCGCTCGCGCGCCGGAACATCCGCCATCTGCAGCGGGAAGGCGACGTTGCCCGAGACGGTCATGTGCGGGAACAGCGCGTAGCTCTGGAACACCGTGCGCACCGGCCGCGCCTCGGGGGGGCGATCGGCGAGGTCCACCCCATCGAGATGGATGCTTCCGGCATCGGGCAGATCGAAGCCGGCGATCATCCGCAGAAGCGTCGTCTTGCCGCAGCCCGACGGCCCGAGCAGCGTGAAGAACTCGCCCGCCTCGACCGCGAGGCTCACGTTGTCGACTGCCGTGAAATCGCCGAAGCGCCGCGTGACCCCCTTGATGTCGAGGAGCGCCAAGGGCGTGAATCTCCTTCAGGAAAGTGCCGGATGGCGCGCGGGATTGTAGCGGATTCTCAGCGGCCCGCCTGGCGCAGAAGGAGCACGATCACGAGCGTCAGGAGCACGGCGATCACCGCGAGCCAGCGGTTGCGCGACGTCTGCGCGGCGGCGAGCTCCTTCAGCGCGAGATCCGACGCGGCGGGCGGTGCGCTGAGGCGCTGATGGATGAGGCGCGGCAGCTCCGGGAGCGCGGCGACGAGGTACGGCGCCTCGGCCGCGAGCCTGCGCTCGAGCGCGCGCAATCCGACCTGGTCCTCCATCCAGCGTTCGAGGAAGGGCTTCGCGGTCACCCACAGGTCGAGATCGGGATCGAGCTGGCGGCCGAGGCCCTCGACGTTGAGCAGCGTCTTCTGCAGCAGGACGAGCTGCGGCTGGATCTCGACGTTGAACCGCCGCGATGCGCGGAAGAGCTGTACGAGCACGCGGCCGAGCGAGATCTCCTTCAGCGGCCGGTCGAAGATCGGCTCGCAGACCGCGCGGATCTCGCTCTCGAGCTCGTCGACGCGCGTATCCGGCGGCACCCATCCGGATTCGAGGTGTGCCGTCGCGACGCGGCGGTAGTCGCGGCGGAAGAAGGCGAGGAAGTTCTGCGCGAGGTAACCCTTGTCACGCTGCGAGAGGGTTCCCATGATGCCGAAGTCGAGCGCGACGTACTTGCCGAAGTCGGCCGGCTCGACGGCGACGAAGATGTTGCCCGGGTGCATGTCGGCGTGGAAGAAGCCGTCGCGAAACACCTGCGTGAAGAAGATCTCGACGCCGGCGCGCGCGAGGCGCTTCATGTCGACGCCGGCTGCGGCGAGCTCGTCGATGCGCCCGATCGGGATGCCCGCCATGCGCTCCATGACGAGGATTTCGGTCGAGGTGAAGTCCCAGTGGACGACCGGAACGCGCAGGAGCGGCGAGCGCTCGAAGTTGCGGCGAAGCTGCGAGCAGTTCGCCGCCTCGCGCATCAAGTCGAGCTCGTCGTGGATCGTGCGGTCGAACTCCGCGACGACGTCGCGCGGGCGCAGCCTGCGCCCCTCGCTCCACAGGCGCTCGACGAGCGTGGCCGCGGTCTGCATCAGCGCGAGATCGTGGTCGATCACGTCCGCCACATGCGGGCGCAGCACCTTCACCGCGACCGGCGTGCCGTCCGGGAGCTCGGCGAAGTGGACCTGTGCGACCGACGCGCTCGCCACCGGAACGAGGTCGAACGCGCGGAACACCTCGCCGATCGGCTTGCCGTGCACGCGCTCGACCGCCGCCTCGACGTCGCTCGACGGGAACGGCGGGACGCGGTCCTGCAGCAGCGCCAGCTCGTCGGCGATGTCCGGCGGCAGGATGTCGCGGCGGGTCGACAGCATCTGGCCGAACTTGATGAAGATCGGGCCAAGGTCCTCGAGCGCGCGGCGAAGTCGCGTCGCGCGCGGCGCCGAGAGGTCCCGCCAGAACAGGACGCCGCGCACGACCGGCCGTAACGGCGCGAGGCGCGGGTGCTCGAAGGCGAAATCGTCGAGGCCGTGCTTCAGCGCGACGACCGCGATCCTGACGAGGCGAGCAGCGCGCATCACCTACTCGCGCACGGTCGTGCCGCCTCGCGTTCCCTCCAACCCTGCGACGCGCGCCTCGAGCGCCTCGATCTGCTTCGACAGCGTGTCGATACCTTCGGCGAGCTCGCGCAACCTGCCGGGATGGGCGAGAAGCCCCGCTTCGTCGCGCGCGAAGCTCCCGGCGTTCCCGATCAGCCGCTCGGCGACGTGGCCGGGCAGGCCGAGGGCCACCTTCCCGGCGTCGGCCACGCGCTTGCCGACGATCGGACCCAGCGCATGCGCGAAGGCCGCCTCGACGATCCACGGCAGCGTCGTTGCGAGGTCGCGCAGCGTGGCGGCGAGCGCAGCGTCGCCTTCGGTGGTGACGAGCTCGTCCCAGCGCGACGGCTCGGCGAGGAACGCCGGGAGGGCGAGCGGCGACACGGTGAGGCGAAGGCCGGCGGAGGTTTCCGCGGCCATTCCGGCAACCGTTCCGTCGGCGGCGATCGTGAAGGCGCTTTCGGACGGCCCGGAGCCGATCGCGAAGCTGCGGCCCCCGTGTGCGGCGAGGCGCTCGCGCGCCCACGGCTCGCCCTCGAGCCACCGGTTGAGCGTGCGGGCGGCGAGGCTCATCGCGGTCCGGAACGTCGCGTCAGTGCACGCGGCCGACGTGCAGCGCCACCACACCCGCGGCGAGGTTGTGGTAGTCGACGCGGTCGAAGCCGCACTGCTCCATCATCGACTTCAGCTCTTCCTGGCCCGGATGCATGCGGATCGATTCGGCGAGATAGCGGTAGCTCGCCTCGTCGCGCGCAACGAGGCGCCCGAGCCGCGGCAGCACGCTGAAGCTGTACCAGTCGTAGGCGCGCGCGAGCGCCGGCGCGACCCGCGAGAACTCGAGCACGAGCGCAACACCGCCGGGGACGAGCACCCGGCGCATTTCCGCGAGGGCCTGTTCCTTGCGCGTGACGTTGCGAAGCCCGAATCCGATTGCGACGCAGTCGAAGCTCCGCTCGCGAAATGGCAGCGCCTCCGCGTTGCACTGGACGGTGGGCAGGAAGAGGCCGGCGTCGATCAGCCGGTTGCGGCCGACGGCGAGCATCGCGCCGTTGACGTCGGTATGCACGACCATCCCCGACGGCCCGACGCGGCGCGCGAAGCGCTCCGCGAGATCGCCGGTGCCCCCGGCGAGGTCGAGCACGTGCTGCCCGGGACGGACGCCGGAGACCTCCACCGCGAAGCGCTTCCATGCGCGGTGCAAGCCCATCGACATCAGGTCGTTCATCAGGTCGTAGCGCGTCGCGACCGAGTCGAACACGCCGCGCACGCGGCGCGTCTTCTCGTCGGCCGTGACCTCTTCGTAGCCGAAATGGGTGGGTTCCATCACCTCAGGGATGAGGTTTGGGGGCCGCGGGGCGGGGAGGGCGGGCCGGCCGTTCCCGGCTCGCACCGGCCTTCGTCATGCGATCGAGGTAGCGTTGCCACAACGCGTCCTGTTCCTCGCCGAGCGCGTAGAGGTAATCCCACGAGTAGATACCGCTGTCGTGGCCGTCCGAGAAGCGTGGCCGTAGCGCGTAGTGGCCGACCGGCTCGACCGTCGAGATCGTGACGTCGCGCTTGCCGATCTGCAGGACCTCCTGGCCGGGCCCGTGGCCGCGCACCTCGGCCGACGGCGAGTAGACGCGCAGGAATTCATAGGGGAAGCGGAAACTCTTCCCGTCGTCGAACGTGATCTCGAGCACGTGCGACGCCTGGTGCAGCTTGATCTCGGTCGGGCGGGGAGTGGTGGGATCGAGGCCGGTCATCGCAGTGCCCTCATCGCTGCCCAAGCGTAGCACGGAGGCACCAATGGCGCCGGACGCGGCTACTCGGCCGGAACGCGGCCGCTCGACCACTCGGCCGGGACGCGACCGCTCGACCGCGACGCGGCTGCTGGACCACGATGCGGCCGCTCGGCCGGGACGCGCGCTCGCGCTCGGAGTCCGTGAACGCCTGCCTGCGGGTCCCGGTGCGGCGTCGCTCGACCGATTCGGCGTGGTGATGGTCCTATCGGAACTCGCTCGCCGCACCACCCGCGACGGCAGGCACTCCCACTCGCGCCCGGCGCGTCCCGGCCGAGCGGCCGCGTTGCGCGTGGTGCGGTGCATGAGGCCTGCGCTGCTCCGGCGCAAGCTCAGCGTTCACCGGTTCGCGGGCGTGTCATCCGCCGGAAACCGAACCACACGACGCTCGCCGCGAAGGATTCGAAGCGTCGGCAATGACGGTGCGTCCAGACGGTCGGGGCCGGACGTGGCGGCATCATCGTTCGCCTGCACGACGAGGTGGCGACGATCGAAGTGTGCAGACGCCGGCGACCGGAACGCGCCGAGCGCGAGTGGGAGTGCCTGCCGTCGCGGGTGGTGCGGCGAGCGAGCCCCGATCGGAACATCAGGGCGCCGGATCGGTCGAGCGAAGCCGCACCGGGACCCGCAGGCAGGCGTTCGCGGACTCCGAGCGCGAGCGCGCGTTGCGGTCGCCGGCGCGGCGGCGCGGCGGCGCGAACCAGCCGGCATCGACGCGCCGGTACCTACGCCGCTACGGGTTCGTCTCGGGGACGATGTCGAGGTTGCCGATGCCCGAGAAGATGTTGCGGTTCTTCGCTTCCTTGCCCTTGAGCTTGATCTCGAGCCTGAGGTCGTTCAGCGAATCGGCGTTCCTCAGCGCGTCCTCGTAGGTGATGAGCCCGGCCTCGTACAGGTCGAAGATCGACTGGTCGAAGGTCTGCATGCCGAGCTCGCGCGACTTCTTCATCAGGTCCTTGATGCCGCCGATGTCACCCTTGAAGATGAGGTCGGAGACGAGCGGCGAGTTCAGCATGATCTCGACCGCCGGCACGCGCCCCTTGCCGTCGCGGCGCGGGATCAGGCGCTGCGCGACGAACGCGCGCACGTTGAGCGACAGGTCCATCAGGAGCTGGGCGCGCCGCTCCTCGGGAAAGAAGTTGATGATGCGGTCGAGCGCCTGGTTGGTGCTGTTCGCGTGCAGCGTCGCCAGCAGCAGGTGGCCGGTCTCGGCGAACGCGACCGCGTAGTCCATCGTCTCGCGCTCGCGCACCTCGCCGATCAGGATGACGTCGGGCGCCTGGCGCATCGAGTTCTTGAGCGCGATGTCCCAGTCGTCGGTGTCGACGCCGACCTCGCGCTGGGTGACGATGCAGTTCCGGTGATCGTGGACGAACTCGATCGGATCCTCGATCGTGATGATGTGGCCGTAGCTGTTCTCGTTGCGATAGCCGAGGAGTGAAGCCATCGACGTCGACTTGCCGGCACCGGTCGCGCCGATGAACATCATGATGCCGCGCTTCGACATGATGACGTCCTTCAGCACCGGCGGCAGGCCGAGCTCGTCGAACTTCGGGATGTCGGTGGTGATCGTCCGCAGGACCATGCCGACGCGGCCCTGCTGGACGAACGCGTTGACGCGGAAGCGGCCGATTCCCGGCGGGGCGATCGCGAAGTTGCACTCGCGCGTCGACTCGAACTCGGCTGCCTGCTTGTCGTTCATCACGCTGCGCACGAGCTCGATCGTGTGCTGCGGAGTGAGCGCGGTCTTCGACACCGGCGAGATCCGGCCGTCGACCTTGATCGCCGGCGGAAAGGCCGCCGTGATGAAGAGGTCCGAGCCCTTCTGCCTGACCAGCAGTTCGAGCAGGTCGTGAATGAACTGGGTGGCGTTCTCACGTTCCATGAAGAGTCCTCCTCGTCGTGCTTCGGTGCGTTCAGGCCGGGCCGAACAGATCCTTGTTGACGGCCCGCGGACGCGCCTCGGTTCCCGAGACGACGTTGCGCCGCACGAGCTCCTGCAGGCACTGGTCGAGCGTCTGCATGCCGGTCGCCTGTCCGGTCTGGATCGCCGAATACATCTGCGCGACCTTGTTCTCGCGGATCAGGTTGCGGATCGCCGGCGTGCCGATCATGATCTCGTGCGCGGCGACGCGTCCCTGTCCGTCCTTGGTCTTCAGCAGCGTCTGCGAGATGACCGCGACCAGCGACTCCGACAGCATCGAGCGGACCATCTCCTTTTCGGCCGCGGGGAACACGTCGATGATGCGGTCGACGGTCTTCGCCGCCGAGCTCGTATGGAGCGTCGCGAACACGAGGTGCCCGGTCTCGGCCGCGGTCAGCGCGAGGCGGATCGTCTCGAGGTCGCGCATCTCGCCGACGAGGATGTAGTCGGGGTCTTCGCGCAGCGCCGCGCGCAGCGCGTTCGGAAACGAGAGCGTGTGCGGCCCGAGCTCGCGCTGGTTGATCAGGCATTTCTTCGATTCGTGCAGGAACTCGATCGGGTCCTCGATCGTCAGGATGTGCGCGAACTCGTTCTCGTTGACGTGGTTCACCATCGCGGCGAGGGTCGTCGACTTGCCCGACCCGGTCGGGCCGGTGACGAGGATGAGCCCGCGCGGCCGCTCGGTCAGCTCGGCGAACACCTTCGGCGCGTTCAGCTCCTCGAGCGTCAGCACCTTCGAGGGGATCGTCCGGAAGGCCGCGGCGGCGCCGCGCTGCTGGTTGAACGCATTGACGCGAAAGCGCGCGAGATTGGGCACCGCGAAGCTGAAGTCGCATTCGAGGAACTCCTCGTACGCCTTGCGCTGCGCGTCGCTCATGATGTCGTACACCATGGCGTGCACGTCCTCGTGCTCCATCGGCGGCAGGTTGATGCGCCGGATGTCGCCGTGGACGCGGATCAGCGGCGGCAGGCCCGACGACAAATGCAGGTCCGACGCCTTGTTCTTGACGGCGAAGGCGAGAAGCTCGGTGATGTCCATGTCAGGTGCCGGCCTCCCGACCGGTTCGGCCGCCCAAGAGACCCGCTGCGCCGGTCCGCGCTGCGGTGGGGCGGCGGGGGTTGCGCGTGGATTCCGCGGTGGCGCGCGCCGTCACGCGCCGATTCTCGTCATTTCGGGCAATTTCATGCATGATCGACGGTCGTAGCGTCCGTGGATGGATGCTTAAACGGGATGTAGTATGCAATACACGTGCCAGCCTCGGAACGCGCTTTCCGGGGCGATTATCGAGCCCGTCGAAGCGCGGTGGCAAGCCGCCATCGGGCGGGTGCGCGCTGCCGAACGTGCCGCGGGCCGGCCCGTCGGTTCGGTCGTCATGCTCGCGGTGTCGAAGACCTTTCCGGCCGAGGCCGTGCGCGCGGTTCACGCGCTCGGCCAGCGCGTGTTCGGCGAGAACTACGTGCAGGAAGCCGTCGCGAAGCAGCGTGGTCTCGCTGACCTGCCGGGAATCGAATGGCGGCTGATCGGGCCGCTGCAGGGGAACAAGGCGCGCCTTGCCGCGACGCATTTCGACTGGGTCGAGACGGTCGACCGCGAGGACCTCGCGAGGAGGCTGTCGGCAGCCCGCGCGGAAACCGGACGGGACCTCGACGTCCTCGTGCAGGTCAACGTCAGCGGCGAGGCGACCAAGCACGGCATCGCTCCCAGGGAGGTGGTGGGGCTCGCACGCGCGGTGAGCGCGTTGCCGCGGCTCGCCCTGCGCGGGATCATGGGCATCCCTGACCCGGCCGCGGATGCCGGCGCGCTGCGCGGGCAGTTCCGGCGCCTGCGCGAATGCTTCGAGGCGTGCCGGGACGCCGGGCTTGCCTGCGATACGCTGTCGATGGGCATGTCGGCCGACCTCGAACTCGCGATCGCCGAAGGTGCGACCGAAGTGCGCATCGGCAGCGCGATCTTCGGCGCGCGGCCGAGGCCTGCGCCGGCAGCGCGCGCCTCGGCGTAGCGCGCGCTCCCCTGCGATCGTCGATGGCGGCGCGGATCACGATGGCGACTCCGATCACTTTCATCGGCGGCGGCAACATGGCCTCGGCGATCGCCGGCGGGCTGATCGCGAAGGGCGCGCCCGCGGCGAGCGTGCGCGTGATCGAGCCTTCGGCCGCGCAGCGCACGCGCCTCGCTTCGCTCCACCCTGACATCGAGCTTCACGCAGAGCCCGCCGCGGCGGCCTTTGCGGGCGCCGGCGCCGCGGTGTTCGCGGTGAAGCCGCAGCAGATGCGCGAGGCGGCGACCGCGGCTGCTGCGCTGATCGCAGAGGTTCCCGTCGTGCTGACGATCGCGGCCGGGGTGCGCTGCACCGACCTCGCGCGCTGGCTCGGCGGCTATGCGCGCATCGCGCGCGCGATGCCGAATACTCCCGCCCTCATCGGGGCGGGCATCAGCGCGTACTACGCGACACCCGACTCGCTTGATCACGCCGCTGTCGTCGAAGACATCCTCCGCGCGTGCGGCGACGTGCTGCGTGTCGATGACGAGCGTGCGCTCGACGCGGTGACCGGAATCTCCGGCAGCGGACCCGCTTACGTGTTCTATTTCCTCGAGGCGCTCGAGCGCGCAGCGCGCGAGCTCGGCTTTTCCGCAGCCGATGCGCGCAGGCTCGCCTACGCGACCTTCGACGGCAGCATCCGGCTCGCCCTCGCGAGCGGCGACGACGCCGGCACGCTGCGCGAGCGCGTGACGTCGAAGGGCGGCACGACCGCGCGTGCGCTCGGCGTGCTCGAATCCGCGGGTGCGGGCGACGCGCTCGTCGCGGCGGTGAAGGCCGCCGCGACACGCGCAGCCGAGCTCGGCGACGAGTTCGGCCGCGACCCCTGACCCGCCGGCTCGCACGGATGCGGTAATCTCGCGCGATGTTCGATGCCGCCCTCGCGTACCTGATCGACGTCGCATTCGGCCTCGTCACCTACGCGCTCCTGCTGCGCTTCGTCATGCAGGTGCTTCGCGCGCCGTTTCGCAACCCGGTGGGGCAGGCGGTGATCGCGCTCACCGACTGGGCCGTGAAGCCGCTCAGGAAGGTGCTGCCGGGGCTGCGCGGTATCGACTGGGCGTCGCTCGCTGCCGCGTACGCCTGCCAGGTGTTGTGGCTCGTCGCCTACTACGCGGCGTTCGGCACCGGCGTGCCGTGGACCGCCGCGGGCATCGCCTACGTCCTGCTGGTGGCGCTCGTCGCGCTCGGCAAGGCCGCGCTGTGGCTGCTGATCGTCGTCGTGCTGGTGCAGGCGGTGCTGTCGTGGGTTGCCCCCGACGGCCCGCTCGCCGGCGTGCTGAACGCGCTGACGTTTCCGTTCCTGCGCCCGATCCGGCGCCTCGTGCCGCCGATCGGCGGCACGCTGGACCTGTCGCCGCTCATCGTCATCGTCGTCGCCCAGCTCGTGCTGATGACGCTGGTGCCGTGGCTCGAGAGCGCGGCGATGCGCCTCTTCGTCTAGGGAAGCTCTGCGAAACGGGAACGGACCCTGTTTCAGCGATCGGCCGCGCCGGGAAGCGCAGCGCTGGGAAGCGGTGGGGATGCTCCGGCGCGCTCTACACCGACCGTGGAGGCCGAGGGAGCGGGGTACCGTGACGCGCGAGTTCGGCTGCG
>JAFEDF010000074.1 GCA_018241785.1 Pseudomonadota bacterium
GGCGGCCCGCGTCGAGCGCGCACGCGCGCCGATGCCCTGCTCGTGCTGAAGATTGCCGAACCTTGCGCGGGGCCGCTCGGCGAACTCGTCTCGGCGTTGCGCGGCTGACCGCGCGCGGGTTCGCGGCGCCGTCCCGTTCGGGGCGCGAGGCCATCAACGCCGCGGCGGCACGCCGACTGCCGGAGTGATCTCCGCGGCGAGGAGCCGGCGAGCGGCCGCTGCGGTGAGGCGGGCGTCGTCGACGGTGATGCGCAGCCGGCGCAGCAGCCACGCGCGCCGGTCGATGAGCTCGCCGCCGTCGGGCAGCGAATCGAGCGGATCGATCGCGCCGGGTTCCGGGTCGGGCCCGCCGCGGACCTGCAGGCATTGCGCGAGCGCGTCTCGTGTGCGCCCGATCTCGGCCGCGACGTCCGGTGCGCGTGCCGACTCGCGCCCGCGCGAGAGCGAGAGCCTGATCACCGACAGGTGCGCCATCAGCCGCTGGGCGTGGTCGATGAATGCGGCGAGTTCGCCCACCGGCACGCGAACGCGCCGCGGTTCGGCCGCACTGCGCTGGAACGACGCTTCCACCGCACCGATCGCGTCGTAGGCGCGCCTGCGCGACAGCCGCTGGCCGACGCGCGGGTCGTCCCCTCCTCCGGTGCCTTCGGCCACGCCGAGGCTCTCGCCGGCGTAGTGATCGAGCGCCTGCAGCGCGCGCAGGACGACCTGCGGCAGGCTCCTGCGTTCCCACGACGGCAGCACGTAGCTGAACGTCCACGCGAGCAGCGCGCCGAGCAGCGTATCCGCGATGCGCTCGGTGATGGCCAAGCCCCCGTGCGGATTCGCGAGGTGCTGCTGGATCAGCGCCATCACCGTCGCCGCCACCGCCGTCACCATGTAGTGGATGCCGACGAACGCGTGCGCAACCGCCACCGCCACGATGAACACCAGGTTGAGAAACCCGGTCGAGCGAACCTCGAAAAGGAGCACGACGACGAGGCACCCGATCAGCGTGCCGAGGATGCGCGCATTGCGCCGCGCGAGCGTCTGGTCGAGGCTTCCCCGCAGCACCACGGCGACGCTCAGCACCACCCATGCCGGATGCGCGCCCCACGGCATCAGCCTCGCGACGAGGTAGGCGGCGCCGAGCGCAAGCCCCATGCGCAGCGCGTGGCGCAGGACCGGCGAGCGCACCGTCAGGTGCGGCCCGAACGCGGCGATCGACCAGCTGTCGCGGGCGACGAAGTGCGCGAGATCCTCGCGCGTCAGCGCAACGGGCTCGTCCGCGCCGCGCACCAGCCGGCCGATCGCGGCCACCTCGGCAGCGAGGCGCCGCCACCGTTCGGCAAGCGCCGGGACGAGCCGCGCCCGCGGATCACCGGGAGCGGCCGGCACCGTCGCGAACAGGCGCGCGAGACTGCCCTGCAGATCGGGTGCGTCGGGCGCCGGTCGCGCGCCGCGGAGCACGGCGCGGACGGCATCGACGCCGCGGGCGATCGCGCCGAGGCCGTCGGCGAGATGCGCCCGCACGCTGCGGCCGGCCGCATCGTCGCCGAGGAGGTTCACGTCGAGGCGGCTCGCGAGCAGGACGTCGCGGATGTCGATCAAGCGCAGCAGGATCGCGGTCTCGCGTCGATTGGCGGGGGATTCGGATGCGACGAACACGAAGTCGCGCGCGAGCTGCAGCCGCTCGGCGAGCCTGGCCTCGCGCGCGATCCACTCGCGCAGCGCGGCGAGCATCTCGTCCGGCTCGCCGGCGGCGCGCAGCATGCGCACCCGGGTCGCGAAGAGCTGTGCGGTCGCATCGGCGGCGTTGGCGAGCGCGTCGCCCCGGTAATGGCCTTCGAGCGCACGAACGGCGAGCGCCGACCACAGAACGTAGAGGGCAGATCCCAGCACGTTCCAGCCAAACGCGTAGGCGACGGTGCCGCGAGGAACCGGAATGGCCATGGCGAAGACGATCGCGAGCACCGGGGCGAACGCGATGGGCCCGGCGCGCGGGCCGTAGGCGAGCATCATGAACGCGCCTGCGCCGATTGCGGCGATCGCGGCACCCTGCGCGAGCGGCCACGGCGCGGCCGCGAGGACGACGACGCTCGCGACGCAGGCGAGCACCGCCGCGATCGCCACGCGGCGTACGATGCGTGCCGCCGTGTTGGGCACGTCGGCGAGGCTCGCGCACACGGCTCCGGTGGAGGCGAACAGCGCCGCGTGCGCACCGCCGGCGAATGTCGCGACGAGGTAGACGAAAGTAACTCCGAGCGCGACCTCGGCCCCGTTGACGAGGTATCCGGGAACACGTGCGAGCAGGCGCGGGGGCACACCATAGGATAATCTCGCCCGGGACCACGGGAGCGGCATCGCGATGAAGGTCACGTTGGCAGGATCGCGCTACTTCGGCGCGACGGTGTTCGAGGCGCTGCGCGGGGACGGCGCCGAAATCCTTTGCGTCGTGGTGCCCGAGGCGGACGACCGCCTCGCGCAGGCTGCGGCAGCGGCGGGGGTTCCGGTGCACGTGCTGACCGACCCGAAGATCGTTCCGCCGGAAGCCATCCCCGAGGGAACCGACCTCATCGTCGCCGCGCACACCCATGCGCGCGTTTCGGACGCGGCGCTCGCGCGCACCCGCCTCGGCGGCATCGGCTATCACCCGTCGCTCTTGCCGCGCCACCGCGGCATCGCGGCGGTCGAATGGACGATCCTCGAAGGCGACCCGATCGCCGGCGGCAGCGTCTACCACCTCGCCGACGGCTGGGACGCGGGCGCCATCGCGGCGCAGGACTGGTGCTTCGTGAAGAAGGGTGAGACCGCGCGCGAGCTGTGGGAGCGCGCGCTGGCGCCGATGGGATTGAAGCTCCTGACCGGGGTCGTCCGCCACGCGGCGCAGCACGGCGAGCTGCCCGCATACGCGCAGGACGAGACCTTCGCGACGCGCGCGCCGATGATCCGCCGCTCGGTCGCGCTGACCGACGAGCCTGCACCGCGCAGCACCTCGCTCGTCGTCACCGCAATCGGGCGCGACCGCCCGGGGATCGTGAGCCTGCTCTCCGAGCGTGCACAGGGCTTCGGCGCCAA
>JAFEDF010000075.1 GCA_018241785.1 Pseudomonadota bacterium
AGGCGCAGCAGAATCGCGGTCTCCCGTCGATTCGCCGGCGATTCGGCTGCGACGAACACGAAGTCGCGCGCAAGCTGCAGACGCTCGGCAAGCTTCGCCTCGCGCGCGATCCACTCGCGCAGTGCCGCCAGCACCTCGCCCGGCTCACCGGCGGCGCGCAGCATCCGCGCCCGGGTCGCGAAGAGCTGCGCGGTCGCGTCGGCGGCGTTGGCGAGCGCGTCGCGCCGGTAATGGCCCTCGAGCGCGCGAACGGCGAGCGCCGACCACAGAACGTAGAGGGCAGACCCCAGCACGTTCCAGCCAAACGCGAAGGCGACCGTACCCTCGGGGACCGGAATCGCCATGGCGAAGACGATCGCGAGCACCGGGGCGAACGCGATGGGCCCGGCGCGCGGGCCGTAGGCCAGCATCATGAAGGCACCCCCGCCGATTGCGGCGATCGCGGCACCCTGCGCGGGCGGCCACGGCGCGGCCACGAGGACGACGACGCTCGCAACGCAGGCGAGCGCCGCCGCGATCGCGACGCGGCGCACGATGCGCGCCGCCGTGTTGGGCACGTCGGCAAGGCTCGCGCACACGGCCCCGGTGGAGGCGAACAGCGCTGCGTGCGCGCCGCCAGCGAATGCCGCGACGAGGTAGACGAACGTGACTCCGAGCGCGACCTCGGCCCCGTTGACGAGGTACCCGGGAACACGTGCGAGCGGGCGCGGGGGCACGCCATAGGATAATCTCGCCCAGGACCACGGGAGCGGCATCGCGATGAAGGTCACGTTGGCAGGATCGCGCTACTTCGGCGCGATGGTATTCGAGGCGCTGCGCAAGGACGGCGCCGAAATCCTTCGCGTCGTGGTGCCGGAGGCGGACGATCGCCTCGCGCAGGCTGCCGCAGCGGCGGGGGTTCCGGTGCACGCGCTCGCCGACCCCAAGGTCGTTCCGCCGGAAGCGATCCCCGACGGGACCGACCTCATCGTCGCCGCGCATACCCACGCGCGCGTCTCCGACGCGGCGCTCGCGCGCACGCGCCTCGGCGGCATCGGCTACCACCCGTCGCTGCTGCCGCGCCACCGCGGCATCGCGGCAGTCGAATGGACGATCCTCGAAGGCGACCCGATTGCCGGCGGCAGCGTCTACCATCTCGCCGACGGCTGGGACGCGGGTGCCATCGCGGCGCAGGACTGGTGCTTCGTGAAGAAGGGCGAGACCGCGCGCGAGCTGTGGGAGCGCGCACTCGCACCGATGGGATTGAAGCTCCTGACCGGGGTCGTCCGCCACGCGGCGCAGCACGGCGAGCTGCCCGCATACGCGCAGGACGAGACCTTCGCGACGCGCGCGCCGATGATCCGTCGCTCGGTCGCGCTGACCGACGAGCCTGCACCGCGCAGCACCTCGCTCGTCGTCACCGCAATCGGGCGCGACCGCCCGGGGATCGTGAGCCTGCTCTCCGAGCGTGCACAGGGCTTCGGCGCCAA
>JAFEDF010000076.1 GCA_018241785.1 Pseudomonadota bacterium
CAGCGCTCGCGTCCGAAGCCGAGGCGGGGGTCGACCGGGCGGTCGACGACGAGCACGTCCGCGCCCATGTCGGCCAGCATCATGCCGCAGAACGGGACGGGACCGATCGCCTCGAACTCGAGGATCTTCCATCCGGAGAGTGGGCCCATGACGCGATAGTAGCGAGTTATCGTCGCGGTGCCGGAGCAAGCCCGTGCATCGGCCGGTCGGGCGATCGCCCGGCGGCCCCCTGATCCATACGCCTCCCGGCCCCACCGCGGTATCATGCCGCGCAGACTGATTGCCGGGGTGGCGCATGGATCTCATCGATTCCCAGGATATTGCGCAGGGCACCCACCCGATCGTGGCCGTCGTCCCGCCTCGCGCTTGCGCGCCGCGGCCCGGCGAGGACGACCCGCCGATCGGCGATCCTCCGGACGAGGATTGGGACGACGACGACGACGATGACGACGACGACGATGGCGAAGACGACGATGGCGAAGACGACGATGACGATTTCGACGACGAGTGACGCGGCGTTCGCGCGGCTTCGCCCGGCGGCAGACCGGAAGGCGCGATCGGGGATCGGTCGCTATTCGCGCCTCCGCGTTGCGGCCACGCTCGCGTTCGCCGCGGCCTGCGCGCTCGCGGCACCTGCCACGATGGCTGCCGGCGAGATCCGCGCGGGGAGCATCACCAACAGCCCCCCGATGATCTCCTACGCCTCCGACGGCACGACGCTGCAGGGCGCGATCGTCGATCTCGCCGCGGCGATGGGCAAGGAGATGGGGACGCCGATCGTGTTCGAGTCGATCCCGTTCAAGGGGCTGCTTCCGGCGATGGAGGCAAAGCGCATCGACATCACGTTCACGCTGATGAACGACACGCCCGAGCGCGAGAAGGTGATCGATTTCGTTGATTTCTTCAACCTCGGCACGATGCTCCTCGTGCGCAAGGGCAATCCCGACCACGTCGAGAGCCTGGAGACCGCGTGCGGCAAGACCGTGTCGACGGTGCAGGGCTCGACGCAGGTGCAACTCGTCGACGAGATCAACGCAAAGTGCAAGGCCGCGGGCAAGCCGCCGATCGAGAACCTGCAGTACGCGCAGCCCTCCGATGCCCGCCTGCAGGTGCAGAACGGCCGCGTTGCGGCGTTCCTCGGCAATTCGCCGGTGATGGTCTACCTTGCAAAGACTGCCGAGGACGGCCGGCTCTTCGACGTCGTCGCCGGGCACGAGTACCAGCCGGTTCCCCTCGGCATCGGGGTCGCGAAATCCAATCCCGAGCTTCGCGACCGGCTGAAGAAGGCGCTCGACGCGCTGATCGCGAACGGCACCTACCGGGCGATCCTCGCCAGGCACGGCGTCGAGGGCGGGGCGGTGAAGGCGGCGACGATCAACGGCGGTGCGAACCTGAAGCTCTGATGGCGCGGGTTGTCGCGCGCAGGCGGCCGTGGCTCTGGCTCGCCAGCGCGATCGTCGTCGTCGCCTGTGCCGCACTCGCGGTTGCGATCTGGCGCAATCCCAACATCGATCACCGGATCATCGCGCGCCACCAGTTCGCGCCGGCGATCCTGCATGGGCTGGCCGTCACCGTCGTGCTGGCGCTGTTGTCGGCGGCGATCGGTGCCGTGCTGGGGGTCGCCTTTGCGCTGATGCGCCTCTCGCCAAGCGCGGTGCTGCGCGGCTTCGCCGCGCTCTACGCGTGGCTCTTCCGCGGCACGCCGCTCCTCGTGCAGATCCTCTTCTGGGGCAACCTCGCGCTGCTGTTCCAGATGCTCGGCCCGTTTCGCACCAACGACGTGATGACGCCTTTCGTCGCCTCGGTCGTGGCGCTCGGCTTGAACGAGGGCGCCTACATGTCGGAGATCGTGCGCGCGGGGATCTCGGCGGTCGACCGCGGCCAGTACGACGCGGCACTGGCGCTCGGCATGTCGCGCGCGCTCGCGATGCGGCGCATCGTGCTGCCGCAGGCGCTCGCGGTGATCGTGCCGCCGGCAGGAAACCAGTTCATCTCGCTCCTCAAGGCGACGTCGCTCGTCTCGGTGATCGCCGGCGGTGACCTGCTGACGGCGGCCGAGAACATTTCGTCGGCCAATCTGCGCACGATCGAGCTCATGCTCGTGGCGACGTTCTGGTATCTCGTGCTGACGACGCTGGCGAGTCTCGGGCAGCATGTGCTCGAGAGGAGGCTCGCGCGCGCCGGAGCGGGGCTCGATGCGGCGAACTGAACCGGCGAACCTGCAGTGAGCGCGGCGGCCGCTCTACCGATGCTGCGCATCGCGGGGGTGCGCAAGCGCTTCCACCACGACGAGGTCCTGAAGGGAATCGACCTCGACGTCGCCGAGGGCGAGGTGCTTTGCCTGATCGGGCCGTCGGGCTCCGGCAAGAGCACGCTCCTGCGCTGCGTCAACCACCTCGAGACGATCGACGACGGCCACATATGGGTCGACGGCGAGCTCGTCGGCTATCGCGAAGCGGGGGAGCGCCTGATCGAACTTCCGGAGCGCGAGATCTGCCGCCAGCGCGCGAAGGTCGGCATGGTGTTCCAGCGCTTCAACCTGTTCGCGCACCTCACGGTGCTCGAGAACGTGATCGAGGCGCCGATCGCCGTGCGCGGCATCTCCCGCGGCGACGCGATCCACGCCGCGCACGAGCTGATCGCGCGCGTCGGGCTTGCCGCGAAGGAGGGCGCCTATCCGGCCCGCCTGTCGGGTGGCCAGCAGCAGCGCGTTGCCATCGCGCGCGCGCTCGCGATGCAGCCGCGGCTGCTGCTCTTCGACGAACCCACGTCGGCGCTCGATCCCGAGCTCGTCGGCGAGGTGCTCGAGGTGATGCGCAGCCTCGCCGACGACGGCATGACGATGGTCGTCGTCACCCACGAGATGGCCTTCGCGCGCGACGCGGGCGACCGCGTCGCGTTCATGGACGGCGGCGTCGTCGTCGAGGCGGGGCCGGCGTCCGAAGTGCTGGTCGCGCCGCGCCACGAGCGTACGCGCGCGTTTCTCGCGCGCTTCGTCGGCGCACACCAGGACGGCTCGGCGAGAGCGGGGCGGACCTGAGATTTCAGCGGTGTCCCGCTTCCTCGGCCTGCGCGGTCGAACTCGCGCGCCGCAGCATCCCTGCCGCTACCCGGCGCAGCGCACCGCTGAAATCTCAGGTCCGTCCCGCTCTCGCCGAGCCGTCCGGGTGTGCGCCGGCCGTCAGCGCAGGCCGCCGAAGCGGCGGTAGAACGCGGGACCGGCGCGGGGCAGCGGCTCGCCCGCGGCGGCGTACGCGGCGGCGAGGTGGCGCTCGGCGATCGCGTGCGTCAGCCGGTAGAAGTCGCGCGTCAGCTCGTACGCTGCCCCCGCCGGCCAGTCGGAGGGAAGGAGCGGCGCCGGCAGCTGCGGGTCGCGGAGCAGCACGCGACGGTAGGCGTGGATGAGCAGCGTGCGCACAACGAAGCATTGCGCAGGGTCGAGTGCCGATGGGGCGGTCCTGAACCGGTCGATCACGCGGCCAAAGCGCGCGATGAGGCGCCGATAGTCGGCGGCCACCGCGGCGAGCGGCAGCGCCGCGATCACGCGCGCCGCGAGACCGCCGGGGCGGCCCGTATCGTCGCGCGCGCGGGCGACGACGACGCGCGCCGAGAGGCCGAGCGCGTCGACGATGCCGCGGGCGGTCGTGATGCCGTGCAGCGGCCGCGCGTGCACCGTCGGCGCGATCTGCCCGTAGCCCTCCCAGCAAAGCTCGTCGCAGAGGGCCCGGCGCAGGCGCGCGTCGACCGCATCGGGTGGCGCGATGACGAGCTCCCAGTCGCCGCTCCATTCACCATCCGCCGGTGCATAGATGCGCTGGTGCGCATGCGCGAAGCGCCGCTCGCCGTCGGCCGTGAGCCGGTAGCGGCTGCGCCGTCCGCTCGGCTCGCCTGCGAGCCAGCCGTCGCGAACGAGCCGGAACACGCTGGTGCGCACGAGCCTCTCGCTGACGGCGAAGGACGCAAGCAGCCGGATCAGCGTGGTCAGCCACACGTGCCCGCCGTGCGGGACGAGCGCGTCTCCCCACATGGTGACGATCAGCGAGCGGGTGCGCGGAGGGTCGCTCGCGAGCGTGCGCGTGATCCAGCGCGCGATCGTGGCCTCGCGGCCCGCCGCGTAGCGATCCGGCGCGAGCGCCGCGCGAGCGGAAGGCAGCGCGATGGCAGTGCGCATCGGGTCGCCTGGAAATGATACGGAACTGCGTTGACGCATCCGAAAAGTGTATCGTATGATCCCCGGCGCGGGAAAGCGCCGATGCGCGCGGAGGACGCCACGATGTATGCGCAGATGGTCGATACCGGGCAGAGCCGGCTCGCCGGGCTCGCCGAGCTCTCGCCCGAGGAACGGGCCTTCCAGTCGCGCATCGACGCCGACGTCAAGATCGAGCCGCGCGACGACATGCCCGAAGCGTACCGGCGCACGCTGATCCGCCAGATCCAGCAGCATGCCCACTCCGAGGTCGTCGGCATGCTTCCGGAAGGCAACTGGATCACCCGCGCGCCGTCGTTGCAGCGCAAGGCGACGCTGATGGCGAAGGTGCAGGACGAGGCCGGGCACGGGCTCTACCTCTATTGCGCGGCCGAGACCCTCGGCGTCTCGCGCGACCGCATGATCGAGGACCTGCATGCGGGCAAGGTCAGGTACTCGTCGATCTTCAACTATCCGACGCTCACCTGGGCCGACATCGGCACGATCGGCTGGCTCGTCGACGGCGCCGCGATCATGAACCAGATCCCGCTGTGCCGCTGCAGCTTCGGCCCGTACGCGCGGGCGATGATCCGCGTCTGCAAGGAGGAATCCTTCCACCAGCGGCAGGGATTCGACATCCTGATGACGCTTTGCCGCGGCACGGCGGCGCAGAAGGCGATGGCGCAGGATGCGCTCGACCGCTGGTGGTGGCCGTCGTTGATGATGTTCGGCCCGCCCGACGCCGAGAGCGTCCACAGCGCGCAGTCGGCGCGCTGGAAGATCAAGCTCCTGTCGAACGACGAGCTTCGCCAGCGCTTCGTCGACCAGACGGTGCCGCAGGCGGACTACCTCGGACTCACCATGCCCGACCCGGAGCTCCGCTGGAACGACGCGCGCGGGCACTACGATTTCGGCGAGATCGACTGGCAGGAGTTCCACGAGGTGCTGAAAGGCCACGGCCCGTGCAATCACGACCGGATGGCGACGCGCATCAAGGCGTGGGAGGACGGCGCGTGGGTGCGCGAGGCGGCGCTCGCACACGCGGCGAAGCGCGCCGCGCGCCAGCGCGAGGCTGCGTGATGGGCCGGGCCCGGGAGACGAAGCGATGAGCACCGGCACCGAATGGCCGCTGTGGGAGGTCTTCATCCGCTCGCAGCATGGCCTCGCCCACAAGCACGTCGGCAGCCTGCACGCCCCGGACGCCGCGATGGCGATCCGCAATGCGCGCGACGTCTACACGCGCCGGAACGAGGGCGTGTCGATCTGGGTCGCGCGCTCGGCGGACCTGCACGCGTCGTCGCCCGACGAGCGCGACGCGCTGTTCGATCCTGCCGGGGACAAGGTGTACCGGCATCCGACGTTCTTCCCGATGCCCGACGAAGTGAAGCATCTGTAGCGGGGGCGGACCGCCGATGACGACCACCGGGCGTTGCGCTCCAGCAACGGACGCGCTCGTGTTCGATTACCTGCTGCGGCTCGCAGACAGCGACATCGTGCTCGCGCAGCGGCTCGGCGAATGGGTCGGCAAGGGCCCAGTGCTCGAGGAGGACATCGCGCAGACCAACGTCGGGCTCGACCTCCTCGGCCAGGGCCGGTTGTGGCTCGCCTACGCAGGCGAAGTCGAGGCGCGCATCGCCCCGCGCGGACGCGACGAGAACGAACTTGCGTTCCTGCGCGACGGCAGCGAGTACCGCAACCTGCTTCTCGTCGAGCAGCCCAACGGCAGCTACGCCGACACGCTCGCGCGGCAGTTCCTGTACGACCACTGGCACCTTCTGGCGCTCGATGCGCTCACGTGCTCGCGCGACGAGCGCATTGCCGCGATCGCAGCGAAGGCGGTCAAGGAAGTGCGCTACCACGTCGAGCGCTCGTCGGGGTGGATCGTGCGACTCGGAGACGGTACCGAGCAATCGCACGAGCGGATGCAGCGCGCGATCGATGCGCTCTGGATGTACACGGGCGAGATGTTCGCCGCCGACGCGACGGAGGAGGCGCTCGCCGCCGCCGGCATCGCCGCCGGCGTGACGCTGCTTCGCGAGCCGTGGCGCAAGGCGGTCGGCGGCGTCCTCGCCGACGCGACCCTCGCGCTGCCCGCCGACGGCTGGATGCAGGGTGCGCACGGGCGCGGCGGCAGGCAGGGTGCGCACAGCGAGCACCTCGGCCACCTGCTCGCAGTGATGCAGAGCCTGCCGAGGTCGATGCCCGATGCGCGCTGGTGACGCGGGCGCCGCGGCGATCTGGGACGCGCTCGCGCGCGTGCCCGATCCCGAGCTCCCGTTCGTGTCGGTGGTCGAACTCGGCATCGTACGCGCGCTCGAGCGGGTGCCGGAGGCCGCCGGGGCCGCCGCCGCGGCGCGATGGCGCGTCGTCGTCACGCCGACTTTCTCCGGCTGTCCGGCCACGCGCGTCATCGAAGCCGACATCCGGGCGGCGCTCGATGCCGTGGCCCCCGGCGCGTGTGAAGTCGTCACCCGGCTCGCACCGCCGTGGAGCACCGACGCGATCGCACCCGAGGCACGCAGGAAGCTCGCGGCGGTGGGTGTCGCGCCTCCCGCACTGCGGTGTGCAGCCGGCGCCCCCGCCGGCGCCGCAGGCGGCGATGCCCCCGCATGGCGCACCGTCCCGGCGGTCGCCTGCCCGCGCTGCGGCTCGGCCCGCACGACCGAGGTCTCGCACTTCGGCTCGACGCCGTGCAAGGCGCAGTTCCGCTGCGACGACTGCCTCGAGCCCTTCGATCACTTCAAGCCGCATTGACCGCGCCGATGAGCAAATTCCACGCGCTGCCGGTCGCCCGCGTCGATGCCGAGACGCGCGACGCCATCGCCGTCACCTTCGACGTGCCGGACCGTTTGCGCGAAGCGTTTCGCTTCGAGCCGGGACAGCACCTGACGTTGCGGGCCGATCTCGGCGGCGAGGACCTGCGCCGCTCGTACTCGATCTGCGCGCCCGCCGGTGGCGCGCTGCGGATCGCGATCAAGCGTGCGCCCGGCGGCGCATTCTCGACCTGGGCGAACGACACGCTGCGCCGCGGCAGCGTCGTCGAGGTGATGCCGCCGCTCGGGCACTTCAACGCGCCCGCCGAACCGGCGGGTGACCGCCATCACGTAGCCGTCGCCGCCGGAAGCGGCATTACGCCGATCCTCTCGATCATCGGCACCGCTCTCGAGCGCGAGCCGCGGACGCGCTTCACGCTGGTCTACGGCAACCGCGCGTCGTCGTCGGTGATGTTCCGCGAGGAGCTCGCCGCGCTGAAGGACCGCTTCATGACGCGCCTCCAGCTCCTCCACGTGCTGTCGCGCGAGCCGCAGGACCTCGACGTGCTGAACGGCCGCATCGACCGCGCCAAGGCCGACGCGCTCTTCTCGACGCTGGTGCCGCTCGACCGCATCGACTGCGCGTTCCTGTGCGGCCCCGAAGGGATGATGGACGCGGTGCGCGACGCCCTGTCCGCGCGCGGCTTCCCCGCGTCGCGCATTCGCATCGAGCGCTTCGCCGCCAGCATTCCGAGGCACATGCACGTCGCCCGGCCGCTGCCGCAGGCGTCGCGCGGCGAGTGCGAGGTGACGGTGATCATCGACGGCAGCCGGCGGCAGTTCCTGCTCGAGAAGGGAAAGGAGAACATCATCGACGCAGGCATCCGCAGCGGCGTCGAACTCCCGTACTCGTGCAAGGGCGGCGTGTGCTCGACCTGCCGCTGCAGGCTCGTCGCAGGCGAGGTCGACATGGACGTCAACTTCGCCCTCGAGGACTACGAGGTTGCGCGCGGCTTCAGGCTCGCCTGCCAGAGCTATCCGGTCACCGACTCCGTCACCGTCGATTTCGACCAGACCGGCACCGGGTAGCGCGCGGGTGCGTCACGAACGCGTGCTAGAGTAGACGGTCGAACGCAGCGAGGACGGCATACAGGTGTCCCATCCACTTTTCGAGCGTCACCGCGCAACACTCGATCGGGCGCTGGAGGCGATCGCAGGTCGCGGCTACTGGACGCCGTATCCCGAGTCGCCGTCGCCGAAAGTCTATGGAGACGGCGCCGCGGAAAAGGGCAAGGCGGCGTTCGATGCGCTGCTCGGCAGGCCGTTCGCGCTCAATCAGCCGGCGACGGTCGGTACGGTCGGCAGCGAGCGCTCGCCGTTCGGGCCGGCGCTCGGAATCACCTATCCGAAGGCCGATCAGAATGGCCTCCTCGCCGCCGTCGAGACGGCGCAGGCGCGCTGGCGCAGGGCCGGGCCCGAAGCTTGGGTCGGCGTGTCGATCGAGATCCTGAAGCGGATCAACGAAGCGAGCTTCGAGATCGCGCACGCGGTGATGCACACCACCGGCCAGGCGTTCGTGATGGCGTTCCAGGCCGGGGGCCCGCATGCGCAGGACCGCGGCCTCGAGGCGGTCGCCTATGCCTGGGACGAGATGCGGCGCATCCCCGCGCATGCGCAGTGGGAGAAGCCGCAGGGCCGCGGCGAGCCGCTGCGGATGAGCAAGCGCTTCCGCATCGTTCCCCGCGGCATCGCTCTCGTCATCGGGTGCAGCACGTTCCCGACGTGGAACGGCTACCCTGGCCTCTTCGCAAGCCTCGCGACGGGCAACGCCGTCATCGTCAAGCCGCACCCGGCGGCGATCCTCCCCCTCGCGCTGACCGTGCGCATCGCGCGCGAGGTCCTCGCCGAGGCCGGGTTCGACCCGAACGTCGTGACGCTGGTCGCGCACGAGGCCGGCGACGACACCGTGCAGGCGCTCGCGCTGCGCCCCGAGGTCAAGCTGATCGATTTCACCGGCAGCACGGCGAACGGCCGCTGGCTCGAGGAGCATGCGCGGCAGGCGCTCGTGTTCACCGAGAAGGCCGGCGTGAACCAGGTGATCGTCGATTCGACGTCCGATTACCAGGGGATGCTGAAGAATCTCGCGTTCTCGCTTACGCTCTATTCGGGCCAGATGTGCACGGCGCCGCAGAACCTCTACGTTCCGAAGGGCGGCATCGACACTCCCGAGCGCCACGTCGGCTTCGACGAATTCGCGAGCGACCTTGCGCAGGCCGTCGGCCGGCTCACCGAGGACCCCGCACGCGCGGTCGAGGTGCTCGGGGCCGTCACCGGGGACGCGGTGCTGCGCCGGCTCGAGGCGGCGCGCTCGTTCGGCGCGATCGCGCTCGACACGCGCGCGCTGACGCCGCCGGCATGGCCGGAGGCGCGCGTGCACACGCCGCTCATCGTGAAGCTCGCGCGCGGCGACCGCGCGACCTACCTCAATGAGTGGTTCGGGCCGATCTCCTTCGTGATCGCGACCGACGGCACCGACGACAGTCTCGCGATCGCGCGCGACGCCGTGGCGAGTCACGGCGCCCTCACGCTCTCCGTGTATTCGTCGCACGACGGGGTCATCGCGAAGGCGATCGACGTCGCCGAGGACTCCGGCGTCGCGCTGTCGATCAACCTGACCGGCGGCGTGTTCGTCAACCAGTCGGCCGCGTTCTCGGATTTCCACGGCACCGGCGCGAATCCGGCGGCCAACGCCGCGCTGACCGATGCCGCCTACGTCGCCGGCCGCTTCCGCGTGGTTCAGCACCGGATGCATATCTGATGAACTACGAGCAGATCCGCTACCAATGCGCGAGCGGCATCGCGCGCATCACCCTTGCCCGGCCGGAGCGGCTCAACAGCTTCACCGTGCAGATGCACGGCGAACTGCGCGACGCGCTCGCGCGTGCTGCCGCCGATGCGTCGGCACGCGTGCTGCTCCTGACGGGGGAAGGCCGCGGCTTCTGCGCCGGGCAGGACCTCTCCGACCGCGCCGTCGCCCCCGGTGCCGAGCCGGTCGACCTCGGCGCGTCGATCGAGCGGTACTACGCGCCGCTCGTGCTCGCGCTGCGCGAGCTGCCGCTGCCGGTCGTCTGCGCGGTCAACGGCGTCGCCGCCGGCGCAGGTGCGAACCTCGCGCTCGCCTGCGACCTCGTCGTCGCCTGCCGTTCGGCGAGCTTCGTGCAGGCGTTCTGCCGCATCGGGCTCGTTCCCGACAGCGGCGGCACCTATTTCCTCCCGCGTCTTGTCGGAACGGCCCGCGCGATGGGGCTCGCCCTTCTCGGCGACCGCATCTCGGCCGACCAGGCTGCCGCGTGGGGGCTGATCTGGCTCAGCGTCGACGACGCCGAGTTCGAGGCAGCCGTCGAGGCGCTCGTCGGCCAGCTCGCGAAGGCGCCGACTCGCGGGCTCGCCGCGACCAAGCGCGCACTGTACGCATCGGCGGGCAACACGCTTGCCGGGCAGCTCGACCTCGAGCGCGACCTGCAGCGCGAGCTCGGACGGAGCGCCGATTATCGCGAGGGCGTGACCGCGTTTCTCGACAAGCGGCCGCCGCAATTCACCGGGAGGTGAGCGTGGAGCATGCCGACGACGCCCAGGCGCTCGCCGAGCGCGTCGCGGTCGAGATGTTCGCCGGAGACCGCGCATCGCAGGCGCTGGGAATCCGCGTCGAGAGCGTGGCGCCCGGTTGTGCGACGCTCGCCATGACCGTGCGCGACGACATGGTCAACGGGCATGCGACCTGCCACGGCGGGATCATCTTCCTGCTCGCCGACAGCACGTTCGCCTTCGCCTGCAATTCCCACAACCGGAAGACGGTCGCACAGGGCTGCTCGATCGAGTACCTCGCGCCGGCGCATGCCGGCGACGTGCTGCGGGCAAGCGCCGTCGAGCGCAGCCGCTCCGGGCGGACCGGCGTCTACGATATCGACGTGCGCGACCAGCACGGCCGCGCGGTCGCGCTGTTTCGCGGCAAGAGCTACCGCATCGACGGCCATGTCGTGCCCGAGGCCCCGCAGGGCTGAGCTTAGCGGAGCGCAGGAGAACACGGCCGGCGCATCGCGCAACACCCGTCATCGAAGGAGGACAGGATGACTGCAAGGAAACCGCGCCCCGGCGATCTCGAGCCGATCGAGACCGCGAGCCGCGACGAGCTCGAGGCGCTACAGCTCGCGCGCCTGCAGTGGACGCTCGACCGCGTCTATAGCAACGTGCCGCACTACCGCCAGGCGTTCGACGACGCCCGGGTGAAGCCGGGCGACGTGAAGAGCCTCGCCGACCTCGCGAAGCTTCCCTTCACTACGAAGGCCGACCTGCGCGACAACTACCCGTTCCGCATGTTCGCGGTGCCTCGCGAGGAAGTGGTGCGCATCCACGCGTCGTCGGGAACGACCGGCAAGCCCACCGTCGTCGGCTATACGGCGAAGGACATCGGTACCTGGGCCGACGTGATGGCGCGCTCGATCCGCGCCGCCGGGGGCCGCGCCGGCGACATCGTCCACGTCGCCTACGGCTACGGGCTCTTCACCGGCGGCCTCGGCGCGCACTACGGCGCCGAGCGGCTTGGCTGCACGGTGATCCCGATGTCGGGCGGCCAGAGCGAGAAGCAGGTGCAGCTGATCCGCGATTTCCGTCCCGACATCATCATGGTGACGCCGTCGTACATGCTGGCACTCGCCGAGGAGATGCAGCGCCAGGGCATCGACCTGCACACGACATCGCTCAAGATCGGCATCTTCGGCGCCGAGCCGTGGACGCCGACGATGCGCCAGAAGATCGAGGCACTGCTGTCGATGGACGCGATCGACATCTACGGCCTCTCCGAGGTGATCGGCCCCGGCGTCGCGCAGGAGTGCATCGAGACCAAGGACGGGCTCACCGTGTGGGAGGACCACTTCTATCCTGAGATCGTCGACCCCGAGACCGGGCGGGTGCTTCCCGACGGCGAGCGGGGCGAGCTCGTGCTGACGTCGCTCACCAAGGAGGCGATGCCGATCATCCGCTACCGCACGCGCGATCTGACGCGCCTCCTTCCGGGCACGGCGAGGACGATGCGCAGGATCGAGAAGATCACCGGCCGCTCCGACGACATGATGATCATCCGCGGGGTCAACGTGTTCCCGACGCAGATCGAGGAGCTCATCCTGCGCGACCCGATCCTCGCGCCGCACTACCAGGTCGAGATCACGCGGCCGAAGAACCTCGACGAGATGACGATCAACGTCGAGCGCGCGCCCGACGCCGGCAGCGCGGACGCCGAAGGGGCGGGCAGGCGCCTCGCCGAGCACGTGAAGAACCTGATCGGGGTCACCGCGGCCGTGCAGGTGAAGCCGCCCGGGGGCATCGAGCGCTCGCTCGGCAAGGCTCGCCGCGTCGTCGACAAGCGCGCGCTCGGCTGAATCGCCGCGCGGTCAGGTCACTTCAGCCTCACCTCGAAGTCGCACGCGGTCTTCGCCTTCACGGTGTCGAGGGTGACGCCGGGGTGGAGCTCGGTCAGCACGAGCCCCCTGCCGCCGGGGAGCACGTCGAACACGCAGAGGTCGGTGATGACCATCGTGACGACGCCCTTGCCGGTGATCGGAAGCGTGCACTTCTCCAGCACTTTCGAGCTGCCGTCCTTCGCCGTGTGCTCCATCAGCACGATCACGCGCTTCACCCCCGACACGAGGTCCATCGCTCCGCCCGGACCCTTGACCATCCTGCCTGGCACCATCCAGTTCGCGAGGTCGCCGTTCCTCGCGACTTCCAGGCCGCCGAGGATCGACAGGTCGATGTGACCGCCGCGGATCATCGCGAACGAATCGGCCGACGAGAAGAAGCTGCTGCCGGGGATCGTGGTGATCGTCTGCTTGCCGGCGTTGATGAGGTCGGGGTCGACCTTGTCGTCGGCGGGGAAGGGTCCGATGCCGAGGAGCCCGTTCTCCGATTGCAGCGTCACGTTGACGCCGGGCGGGATGAAGTTCGCGACCATCGTCGGGATGCCGATGCCGAGGTTGACGTAGTAGCCGTCGCGAAGCTCCTGCGCGGCCCGGCGCGCCATCAGCTCGCGAATCGGCGAGTCCTTCTTCGACGCGGTGCCCGCGATCGTGCGGAATTCGACGCGCTTCTCGTAGCGCGCACCCTGGATGATGCGGTCGATGTAGATGCCGGGTGTATGGACCTGGTTGGCGTCGAGCGCGCCGACCTCGACCAGCTCCTCGACTTCGGCGACCGTGACCTTGCCGCAGGTCGCGATCATCGGGTTGAAGTTGCGCGCGGTCTCGCGATACACCAGATTGCCGGCCCTGTCGCCTTTCCACGCCTTGACGATCGCGACGTCGGCGCGGATGCCTTCCTCGAGCACGTACTCGCGGCCGCCGAAGGTCTTCGTCTCGCGCCCTTCGGCGAGCAGCGTTCCGGCGGCGGTCGGCGTGTAGAAGCCCGGGATGCCGGCACCGCCCGCGCGCAGCTTCTCGGCGAGGGTCCCCTGCGGCGTCAGCCGAAGCTCGAGCTCCTTCGCGAGCACCTGGCGTTCGAACTCCCTGTTCTCGCCGACGTAGGAGGCGATCACCTTCTTCACCTGATGCCCCTTCAAGAGAAGGCCCATGCCGAAATCATCGACCCCGGCGTTGTTGCCGACGATCGTGAGCCCCCTGACGCCCGAGTCGACGACTGCCTGGATCAGGTTCTCGGGAATGCCGCACAGCCCGAAACCGCCCGCGGCAATCGTGATGTCGTTGGCGAGAAGCCCCGCGAGAGCCTGCGTCGCGTTGGGATAGACCTTGTCCATTGTTTTCTCCGATATTCGATGCGGCGAGCACGCGTCGGTGCTGCGGCGTTCTACCTCGCCATTCTAGCCTTGCCCCGCAATGTCCGGTACGCTTCAAGGCCCCCGATCCAACTTTGCTGAAAGCCGAACCCCATGCCTGAACACGTTCTGCTCGAAGTCACCGACCGCGTCGGACTGCTGCGCATCAACCGGCCGCAGCGGATGAACGCCCTCAACAACGATCTCGCGCGCGAGATCTGCGACGCGCTGCTCACGTGGGACGACGACGCTGCCGTCGGGTGTGTCGTGATCACCGGCAACGAGAAGGCCTTCGCCGCCGGGGCCGACATCGGCGCGATGGCCGACTGGAGCTACGCGAAGGTGTACGGCGACGACTACATCACGCGCGACTGGGAGGCGATCCGCCGCGTGAGGAAACCGGTCATCGCCGCGGTCGCCGGCTATGCGCTGGGTGGCGGCTGCGAGCTTGCGATGGCCTGCGATCTCATCATCGCCGCCGACACCGCGAAGTTCGGCCAGCCCGAGATCACCATCGGCACGATGCCGGGCTTCGGCGGGACGCAGCGCCTTCCGCGCGCCGTGGGGAAGGCGAAGGCGATGGACTGGTGCCTGACCGGGCGCATGGTCGGCGCGGAGGAGGCTTCGAAGAGCGGGCTCGTCGCGCGCGTCGTGCCTGCGTCCGAGCTCGAGCGCGAGGCGCTCGCCATGGCGGCCAAGATTGCCTCGTTCTCGCTGCCGGTCGTGATGAAGGTCAAGGAGGCGATCAATCGCGCCTACGAGTCGTCGCTCACCGAGGGGCTCGCGTTCGAGCGGCGTGAATTCCACTCGACGTTCGCGCTCGACGACCAGAAGGAGGGGATGCGCGCGTTCGTCGAGAAGAGGAAACCGCAGTTCCGCAATCGTTGAGCGCGCCGCTTCCCGCGGCACCGGCAGTCGCCCTGTCGCGGCTCGTCCCCGCGCTCGGCGTCGGCCAGATCATCGCGTGGGGCACGCTCTTCTATTCGATCGCGGTGCTGGGGCCGCCGATGGCGCGCGCCATCGGCGCGACCGACACCGAACTGTACGGGAGTTTCACCGCCGGCCTGTTCGTGTCGGGTCTCTTCGCGCCATGGACGGGCCGCAGCATCGACCGTCGCGGCGGGCGCGGCGTGCTCGCGCTGGGATCGATCGTCGGCGGCGCCGCGTGCGTCATCCTTGCCCTCGCGCGGGGTCCTGCGACGATGGCGGCCGGATGGATCGTCGCCGGCGCGGCGATGGGGATGGGCCTCTACGACGCGGCGTTCGCGACGCTGCACCGCGTCTCGGGCGGGTCGTATCGCCGCGCGGTCACCGCGCTGACGCTCTTCGGCGGCTTCGCGAGCACCGTGTTCTGGCCGCTGTCGCAGTTCATCCTCGAGCGCGAAGGATGGCGCGTGGCGTTCGGCGTGCACGCCGCGCTCAACCTCGCCGTTGCGCTGCCGCTGCACCGGTTCGCCGTGCCCGATGCATCGCATCGATCGCCGGGAACGATGTCCACCGTTGGGCAGCATGCAGCACGAGGGTCGCAGAGTGCGTTCGTCTGGCTCGCTGCGGCGCTGTCGCTCGTGGCGTTCCTGACCGCCGGAGTGTCGGCACACCTCGTCACGCTGCTCGGCACCGGCGGCATCGCCCCGCGCGATGCGGTGCTCGTCGGCGCGCTGATCGGCCCGATGCAGGTCGCCGGGAGGCTGATGGAGTTCGCGTTCTCCGACCGGCTGCGGCCGCTCGCGGTCGGCACGCTCGCATTCGTGCTGATGGCCGCGGCGCTCATCGTGCTGACGCTCGTTCACGGAGCCTGGATCGTCGCGCTTGCCTTCGCGCTCCTCTATGGCTGGAGCAACGGCGTGCTGACGATCGTCCGCGGCACCGTTCCCGGAGTCCTCTTCGGCGAGCGTGACTACGGTGCGCTGCTCGGCCGGCTCGCGCGGCCGCAGTTCATGCTGAAGTCGGTCGCTCCGCTCGCGGTGACGCTGCTCGCCGCGGGCGGCGGAGGCGGGCGCGTGGTGCTCGTCGCACTGGCGGCAGGCGGCCTCGCTGCACTCGCCTCGTACCTGCGCGCAATCCGCGGGTCACGCTGACGCGAGCATGACGAGCCAGCCGGCGAAGAGCGCGAGCGCGGCAGCGAGCGCGATCGTCCAGGCGGCGAGCGGAAGATCCGAAGGCTCGCGCGGGGGCGCAAGGAGGTCGTCGTCGCGAAGCTCGCGCGGAAACGGCCGCGGCGGTACCGGCACGATCTCCATCTTCGCCGGATCGGATGGAATCGCCGCGAAATATTCGTCGGCCGAGGCGACCGGCCACGAGCCGAACCTTCGCGATGACGGGAACTGCGGGATGCGCAGGAGCGCGATCGCCTCGATGTCGCGTGCGAGGAGTCGTGCCAGCGGGCCGGCGTTCCCGGCGGACGCATCCGTGCCCGCGCGGGGAGCGCCTGCGTTGCCGGCGAGCGACAGCAACATCGCACCGGCCTCCTCGAACGCGGCCGCCGGAAGAAGGCGCGTGACGTCCTCCGCGAGATATTCGCAGGCGAGCCGCCCCTTCGCGAGCGAGCGCTGGGTGAGCGTCACCCACGGCAGCGCGAACCACGCACGCCAGCGGCGAGGCGGCGCGCGCACGGGGACCGGCAGGCCGAGCGCGCGCAGCACGTCGACGCTCACCCCGGCGCAGTTCATCGTCGAATGCCGGTAGGCGAGCTGGTGACGCCAGAACTGCCGGTAGACGCGGTCGAACGCACCCTGCACGAGCGCCAGCGCGGCATCGCTCGCGAGGGCCGCGACGAGCACGCACGACGGCCGGTACCACGCCTGCCCGCTGTTGACGTCGCCGAGGTAGGCGTCGAGCGGAACCGGAGCGGCAAGGATGCCTTTCTCGCTCACGATGTCGAGCGTGTAGAAATTGTCGACGACGAGGTCCGCGATCGACCCGCCTGCGGAGGTGCGCCCGGTGGCGACGGCGAAATGGCCGGCCCAGGCCTCGTCGTCGTCGCCTTGCGCCCCGTTGACGACGAGCGCGAGGACCGGTTTATCCTTCCAGTCCCCGGTCCATCCGTCACGCTCCCGGATTCCATGCGCTGCGAACGGCCAATCCGCCCCACCCCGCGGAACCTCGCGCATCCACGCACGCAGGGCGAGGGGCAGCGGGCGGTCCGCTGCGAGCGCGGCAGGAGGAAGGGTTCCGCCGAGCGCGAAATCCTCGGGCCACAACGTTCGTGCGACGACGGTCGAATCCTCGATCGAGGCGCGCAGGCGCAGGCTGCGCGAGGCGAACCACGCCGCGGACGATGCGTCGAACCACGAGCGATTGAGCGGCAGCCGCGGCGCCAGCGCGAACGGATGCGTGCGCCCGCCGATCGTGACCGTTCGCGCGCTCGCGTCGAGCATTGCGCGGTCGGCGCGAAGGGGTGCGCCGAGCAGAACCAGCGCCGGATGCGCGGCCTCGGTTCCGGGTTGCCACGAGCGGCTCCATTGTGCGACGTCGGCGGCAGCGCGTACTCCGCGCGCGAACCCGGCGAGCGCCATTCCGCGGCGCGGAACCGCGACGCACTCGCGATCGAAATAGAAGCGCTCGGAAGGCGTCAGGCCGTCGAGCGTGGCGGGAGGGGCGAGTTCGAAGTCGGCCGCGTCCCAGGGCCCGAGCGTTCCCGCGGAAGTCGCCGGGACGAGGCCCGGATCGCGTTCAGCGTCCAGGGGCATGCCCCCTGCGTCGTGACGCCGGCCGCGGCGATCGCTGCCGCGGACGCTGTCGCTGCCGCTGCGGCGGGACGCCGGCCACCGTGCTGACCAGCCATCCGGCGTCGCGCCCGCACCACGCGGGAAGCGAGGAAGCCGCCCGGTTCAGTCTCGTCACCCGCGACCTCCCGGACGAGGCCAGCGAGCGCACGCTGCTCGCCACGGGGCTTCTCGCCGTGCCGGCGTCGATTGCGCCGCGGTACTTCTACGATGCCGTCGGTTGCGCATTGTTCGCCGCGATCTGCGAATTACCGGAGTATTACCCAACCCGGACCGAAGCGGAGATCTTCGAGCGCCACCGGCACGAAATCGCCGCTTCGATCGGCCATCGAAGGCAGCTTGTCGACCTCGGCGCGGGCGACTGCCGCAAGGCCGAGGCGTGGTTCGCTGCGCTCGCGCCGCGGCGCTACGTCGCGGTCGACGTCGCCGCGACGGCGCTCGAGCACGCGCTCGCGCGCGTCGCCTCCGCGCACCCCGCGATCGACGTGGCCGGAGTCGTCACCGACTTCGCGCGCTCGCTCGAAGCCGGCCGCGGGCTCGATCTATCCCGCGACCTCGACGAAGGGCCGACGGTCTTCTTCTATCCGGGCTCGTCGATCGGCAACTTCGTGCCCGACGACGCCGTCCGCTTCCTGCGCGCAATCCGCGGCCTGTGCAGGGATCCCGGGAGCGCGCTCCTGATCGGAGTCGACACGGTCAAGGACGCCGAACGGCTTCGCAGCGCGTACGACGATGCCGCCGGGGTCACGGCCGCGTTCAATCGCAACGTGCTGAACCACGTCAATCGCATGCTCGGGACCCGCTTCGACCCCGCGGCGTTCGGGCACGTCGCCCGCTACGACACCGTGCACGACCGCATCGAGATGCACCTCGAGGCGCGTGTGGCGCAGACGGTCGGCGTGGGGACCCTCGCACGGCGATTCGAAGCCGGCGAGCGTATCCTCACCGAGTACTCGTACAAGTACCGCCCGGAGACCTTCATCGCGATGCTGACTCGCGCGGGATTCGCGACGGTTCGCTTTTGGCAGGACGAGCGCGGCGACTTCGCCGTCTACCATGCCAACTGAATCGGTTGAGGAAGCTCTGCAGGGTCGGCACGGACCGGATCCGAGGGGCACGCTGCGCCGGGTGGCGGTGGGGATGCTGCTGCGCGCGAGTTCGACCGCGGAGGCTGAGGGAGTGGGGTAGCGTGACGCGCGAGTTCGGCTGCGGAGCGCGGCCGGTGTAGAGCGCGTCGCGCTACCCCACTCCCTCAGCCTCCGCGGTCGGTGCAGAGCGCGTCGCAGCATTCCCACCGCCACCCGGCGCAGCGTGCCCCTCGGATCCGGTCCGTGCCGACCCTGCAGAGCTTCCTTAGCCTACGATCACGCGCGGTGCGCCCGCGACGAAGTCGCCGATCACCGCCGCGTCGTCGAATCCTTCGCGCGCGAAGACTTCGAGCACGGCGTCGCGCGCCTGCGCGGCGCACGCGACCAGGAGCCCCCCCGACGTCTGCGGATCGGTGAGGAGGTCGCGCTCGGGGCGCCCGAGCGCGGCGTCGAGCGTCACGCCGGCGCCGTAGCTCGCCCAGTTGCGCCCCGACGCACCGGTGACGCAGCCGTCGCGCGCGAAACTAGCGGCGTGGGCCAGCTTCGGCAGCTTCGCGAAGCTCACGCGCGCCTCGATCGACGACGCACGGCAGATCTCGAGCAGATGACCGAGGAGTCCGAAGCCGGTGACGTCGGTCAGCGCGTGGACGCCGGGCAGCGCACCGAGCGCAATTCCCGGCGTGTTGAGTTGCGTCGTGCACGCGATCATGTCGCGATAGCCGTCCTCGGGAAGGCGATCGCGCTTGATCGCCGCGCTGTAGAGGCCGATGCCCAGGGGCTTGCCGAGGATCAGCAGGTCGCCGGGCTGCGCGCCGCCGTTGCGCTTGATCTGCGCAGGATCGACGACACCGATCGCCGCGAGGCCGTAGATGGGCTCCGCAGAGTCGATCGTGTGGCCGCCCGCAATCGGGATTCCCGCGCGGCGGCAGACCGCGTTGCCGCCGGCGAGGACCGCGCGGATGGCCCCGCCCGGAAGCTTGTCGACCGGCATGCCCACGAGCGCGAGGGCGAAAAGGGGCGTTGCGCCCATCGCGTAGATGTCCGACAGCGCATTGGTCGCCGCGATCGCGCCGAAGTCGTGCGGGTCGTCGACGATCGGCGTGAAGAAGTCGGTCGTCGCGACGATCGCCTGGCGCTCGTTCAGGCGGTACACGGCGGCATCGTCCGAATGCTCGGTGCCGACGAGAAGATCGGGAGGCGCGATCGAAGCGGGCACGCCGGCGAGGAAGTCCTGCAGGACGGCCGGAGCGATCTTGCATCCGCATCCGCCGCCGTGCGCGAACTGGGTGAGGCGGACGGGGGAATGGTCGGGGGCGTTCATCGATCTCGGGCGGCGCCAGCGGCAATGACGGCGCCGCGCGGCGTGACCTGCACGCGAGCATTCTAGCGCGGGACCGTCGGCCGCGCGCGGCCCTTCGGAAGTGTTGCGGAAAGGGAGGGTGCGATCAACCGCTTGCAGCCGCGGCGCTTTTCTTGCTTGGCGCGTAGGCGTAGGATCGAGCGCGCGACGACCGCCGATCGCCACGAGCGAGGAGCCTGATTGAACCCGACGGATATCAAGCGTCCCGACTACTTCCACAAGGTCGTCGATTGCCAGTGGGCCTGTCCGGCCCACACCCAGGTTCCCGAATACATCCGGCTGATCGCCGCGGGGCGCTACGGCGACGCGTATCTCGTCAACTGGCGCTCGAACGTGTTTCCGGGAATCCTCGGCCGCACGTGCGACCGCCCATGCGAGCCCGCCTGCCGCCGCGCGCGCGTCGAAGAGGGCTCCCCCGAGCACCGCCGCAACGCGGCGAAGCCCGAGCCGGTCGCAATCTGCCGGCTGAAGCGCGTCGCCGCCGACTACAAGGATGACATCCGGCCGCGCCTCCCGCAGCGTGCGAGCGCGCGCAACGGCAAGCGCGTCGCGCTGATCGGCGCCGGGCCGGCTTCGCTCACCGTCGCGCGCGACCTCGCGCCCCTCGGCTACGAGTGCGTCGTCTTCGATGCCGACGCGCTGGCAGGCGGGATGATGCGCACGCAGATTCCGAAATTCCGCCTGCCTGACCGTGTGATCGACGAGGAGGTCGGCTACGTGCTCGATCTCGGCATCGAGTTCCGCCCGGGGGTACGCATCGACTCGCTTCGCGCGCTGATGGCTGGAGCGATCGGCGGCCGCTTCGACGCCGTGTTCGTCGGCAGCGGGGCGCCGCGCGGACGCGACCTCGACATTCCCGGGCGCCGCGAGGCCGCTGCCCACGTGCACATCGGCATCGACTGGCTCGCGTCGGTATCGTTCGGGCACACGACGCGGATCGGACGGCGCGTCGTCGTGCTGGGCGGCGGCAACACGGCGATGGACTGCTGCCGCAGCTCGAGGAGGCTCGGCGGGGAGGATGTCCAGGTCGTCGTGCGCTCGGGTTTCGACGAAATGAAGGCGTCGCCGTGGGAGAAGGAGGACGCGCAGCACGAAGGCATTCCGATCCACAACTTCCTCGTTCCGCTGGCTTTCGTGCACGACGGCGGCACGCTGACCGGCGTGCGTTTCGAGAAGGTCCGCCCCGTGCACGACGCGCGCGGGCGCAGGCAACTCGTCCCGACCGGTGAACCGCCGGTCGAATTCGCCTGCGACGACGTGCTGGTCGCGATCGGCCAGGAGAACGCGTTCCCGTGGATCGAGCGCGATCTCGAGGTCGCCTTCGACGACCGCGGCATGCCGGTCGTCGACCGCCAGACGATGGCGTCGACGCACCCCGCGGTGTTCTTCGGCGGCGACGCCGCGTTCGGGCCGAAGAACATCATCTGGGCGGTCGCCCACGGCCACGAGGCGGCGATCTCGATCGACCTCGCCTGCCGCGGCGAGCCGCTGTCGAACCGGCCGCCCCCACACGTGAACCTCGTGTCCCAGAAGATGGGCATCCACGAGTGGAGCTACGACAACGCGATCCACGCCGACCGCCGCTACCGCGTGCCGCTGCGCGAAGTGACGGCCGCGCTGAAGGACATCCGCACCGAGGTCGAGTTGGGCTTCGATCCACGGCTCGCCTACGCCGAGGCGGAGCGCTGCCTCAACTGCGACGTCGAGACGGTGTTCAGCGATCGCCTGTGCATCGAGTGCGACGCCTGCGTCGACGTCTGTCCGATGGACTGCATCACTTTCACCGCCAACGGCGACGAAGCCGACCTGCGCACGCGCCTCTCGGCGCCGGCGGCGAATCTCGCGCAGGACCTCTACGTGTCCGCACCGGTCAGGACCGGCCGCGTGATGGTCAAGGACGAGGACGTGTGCCTGCACTGCGGGCTGTGCGCCGAACGCTGTCCCACCGGCGCATGGGACATGCAGAAGTTCCTGATCGACGCGGCGCACGCGGCCGATCGCCTGCATCCGCCGAGGTCCGTGCCTGCGGCGGCCGAGGCCGGCGCCATGGCGGCGGACTGATCGCCATGGACGCACGCGTCAACGACTTCGTCGTCAAGTTCGCCAACATCAACGGATCGGGCTCGGCTTCCGCAAACGGCCTCTTCGCACGCTCGATCCTGCGCATGGGCATTCCGGTCGCCGCGCGCAACATCTTTCCGTCCAACATCCAGGGCCTGCCGACGTGGTACGAGGTTCGCGTCACCGAAGCGGGATGGCGCGGGCGCCGCGGCGGCGTCGACTTCGCCGTCGCGATGAACCCGCAGACCTGGGACAAGGACGTCGCCGAGATCGACGCCGGCGGCTACCTGTTCTTCGATTCGACGCGGCCGCTGCCGCCGTCGAAGTTCCGCGCCGACGTCACCGCGCTCGGCGTGCCGCTGACCGAGTTGTGCAACGCGCAGTACACCGACTCGCGCCAGCGACAGCTCTTCAAGAACATCATCTATCTCGGCGCGCTGTCGGCGTTCCTCGACATCGATCCCGGCGAGATCGAGCGCCTGCTCGCCGAGCAGTACCGCGGCAAGGACGCGCTTCTCGAGCCAAACCGCCGGGCGCTGGCGCTCGGCCGCGCACACGTGCTCGATCGCTTCGAATGCCCGCTGCCGCTTCGCGTCGAGCGGCGCGACCGGGTCGGCAAGCGCATCTTCGTCGACGGCAACTCGGCAGCCGCGCTCGGCGCCGTCTACGGCGGGGCGACGGTCGCCGCGTGGTACCCGATCACGCCGTCGTCGTCGCTCGCCGAAGGATTTGCCAAGTGGTGCCGCAAGCTGCGCACCGATGCCGCAGCCGGCAAGCGGCGCTACGCGATCGTGCAGGCCGAGGACGAGCTCGCGTCGATCGGCATGGTGATCGGCGCCGCATGGAACGGTGCGCGGGCATTCACCGCGACGTCGGGGCCGGGCATCTCGCTGATGCAGGAGTTCCTCGGCCTCGCGTATTTCGCAGAGATTCCGGCAGTGCTCTTCGACGTCCAGCGCGGAAGCCCGTCGACCGGCATGCCGACACGCACGCAGCAGGCCGATCTCGTCGCCTGCGCGTACGCGTCGCACGGCGACACGAAGCACGTGCTCCTGTTCCCCGAGGACCCGCGCGAGTGCTTCGAGCTCGGCGCGCTCGCCTTCGACGTCGCCGACCGCCTGCAGACGCCGGTGTTCGTGATGATGGACCTCGACATCGGCATGCAGGACTGGCTGATCGAGCCTTTCACGTGGGACGACTCGCGCCGGATGGATCGCGGCAAGGTGATGAGCGCCGCCGAGCTCGAGGCGGGGCGCGACTTCGGCCGCTATCTCGACGTCGACGGTGACGGCATCCCGTACCGCACCTGGCCGGGGACGCATCCGACTCGCGGGAGCTTCTTCACGCGCGGGACCACCAAGGACCGCTACGCCCGCTACACCGAAGAGGGGACCGCCTACGTCGACAACGTCCAGCGCCTGCTGCGCAAGTTCGATGGCGCGCGCGCATGGCTGCCGAAACCCGAGGTCGCCGATGCCGACGAGCCGACCGACGCGGGAGTGATCTGGTTCGGATCGACCGGAGCCGCGATGGCCGAGGCGCTCGACGAGCTCGCGCGGCAGGGCGTCCACCTCGACCGGATGCGCATTCGGGCGTTTCCCTTCCACGACAGCGTCGCCGAGTTCGTCGCCGCGCATCGCCACGTCTTCGTCGTCGAGCAGAACCGCGATGCACAGCTTCGGATGCTGCTGGTGAACGAATGCGGAATCGATCCCGCCCGCATCGTCTCGGTGCTGCATTACGACGGCACGCCGATCACCGAGCGGTTCATCACGCGCGAGATCGCCGAGCACGCGCAGCTCCTCGGCCTCGGGAGCGGCGAGGGTGCCGCGGCCGGAAGCCGGCCGCCGATTCGCCGCGCCTCCTGACCCCCCGCTCCCCAGTCCTCGCCTCCTACCGTGACCTACCTCGCGAAGCCGAAGCTTCATCATCCCGCACTGGCGCGCAATGCCCTCGGTCTCACCCGGCGCGACTACGAGGGGGCGATCTCCACCCTGTGCGCGGGATGCGGACACGACTCGATCTCCGCAGCACTGATCCAGGCATGCTTCGAGCTCGGCATCGCGCCGCACCGGGTCGCCAAGCTGTCGGGGATCGGCTGCTCGTCGAAGACGCCGACCTATTTCCTCGGCAACTCGCACGGCTTCAACAGCGTCCATGGCCGCATGCCGTCGGTGCTGACCGGCGCGGCGCTCGCCAACCGCGATCTCATCTACATCGGCGTATCCGGCGACGGCGACTCGGCGTCGATCGGCCTCGGCCAGTTCGCCCACGCCCTGCGGCGCGGTGTCGACATGGTCTACATCGTCGAGAACAACGGCGTCTACGGCCTCACCAAGGGGCAGTTCTCGGCGACCGCGGACAAGGGAAGCAAGAGCAAGCGCGGGGCGGTGAACCACGACGAGCCGATCGACCTCGTCGTCCTCGCGCTGGCGCTCGGCGCGAGCTTCGTCGCGCGCAGCTTCTCGGGCGACAAGGCGCAACTCGTGCCGCTGCTGAAGGCTGCGCTGTGTCACAAGGGCGCGGCGTTCCTCGACGTCGTCAGCCCGTGCGTCGCGTTCAACAATCATCCTGGGTCGACGAAGAGCTACGACTACGTGCGCGAGCACAACGAGGCGGTGAACCGGCTCGACTTCATGCCCGAGCGCGATCCGATCGCGGTCGACCTCGAGCCCGGCAGCGTGCGCGACGTCGTCCTCCACGACGGCGGAACGCTCAGGCTGCGCAAGCTCGACGGCGACTACGACCCATCCGATCGCGTGCGGGCGATGGCCTACCTCGAGGCGCACCGCGCCGCAGGCGAGGTGGTCACCGGACTGCTCTACGCCGATCCGGGCGCACGCGACCTGCACGAAGCGCTCGAGACCGTCGCGGCACCGCTCAACTCGCTCGGCGATGCCGATCTCGTGCCCGGCAGCGCCGCGCTCGACGCCATCAACGCTTCGCTGCGCTGACCGGGGCCCCCGGAAGCGGCACGCCGAGTGCCGCGAAGCCGCGCTCGGCGGCTTCGGCCCAGCCCCGGTTCGCGACGGGGCTTGCCGGGCTCGGGTGGAGGATGCGGCCGCAGCGCACGCTGCGCGCGAACGCTGCGTCGACGAGATTGGATTCGAGCACCGACTGCACGCGCTTCGCCGCGAAGTCGCCGATGCCGATCGCCCACGACGGCGCGAGGGCCGCGAGGGCTCGCGCGAGGTGCGCGTCGCATGCGGCGTAGAGGTCGCGCTGCAGCGCCGCGGGGAGCCGGTCCGGCGTCAGGTTGCGCCCCGACGCCTCGACGAAGGCGAGCGGGCAGTAATTGAGCACGAACCAGTCGGTGAAGAACGCGTCGGCGCTGCCCGATCGCGCGGCCGCCCATCCCCACAGCCTGCGCCCGCTCACCTCGGAGCGCGTGCACCCGAAGCCCTCGACGGGGCGCTTGGGGTGCGCCGAGGCGGGCCGGCCGGTCGCCACACGAATGCGCATCCAGTCGCGGACCGCGGCGACCTCGCCGAACGGCACGCCGGTTTGCACCATCCCGAACGGGCCGGGGTTCATGCCGATCAGGACGACCCGCTTGCGCGTCGCGCCGAAGCGGCGGACGTACGCCGAATAGGCGGTGAACGCGTAGTCGAGAGGGTTGTAGACGTGCGCGACCGGCGCGGGGAAATCGAGGGCTGCGACGGTGCGCGAGAGCACCTTCGCGGCGTCGAGGAGCGTGCGATCGATCGCGACCATGGCAGCAGATGATGCCTGATCGCGGACGTGCCGCGCCCGTCCGCTGCTCGATGCCGGTGCGCCCGGATTAGAATCGTCCGATGAAGAGGACCACGCTGATCATCCTCGGCGTCGCCGGCGCGTTCGTCGTGCTGGTGCTCGTCGCCGCGGCGATCGCCGTCGCGACGATCGACCCGCGCGCGCTGATGGGGCCCATCCTCGCGAGGATCGAGGCGGCGACCGGGCGCACGGTGACCGTTGCCGGCCCGGTCAGGTTCCATCTCTCGCTGACCCCGTCGATCTCGCTCGACAACGTCGCCTTCGCCAACGCGCCGTGGGGACGCGCCAAGGATTTGCTCGTCGCGGGGAGGATCGAGGCGAGCGTTGCGTTGCTGCCGCTGATCCACCGCCGGTTCGACATCGTCGAGGTCAGGCTGTCGCACCCGGTGATCGCGCTCGAGACCGACGCAGCCGGGCACGGCAACTGGCAGTTCGGCCCATCGCGCGAGTCATCCGCGTCCGCCGCGGACACCGCTGCTGCAGCCGGCGCCGCGACAGCGATCGGCGTCTCCAGCGTGGTGATCGACGACGGAGAGGTATCGTACCGCGACGGGGCGACCGGAAACGTCACGGCGATCGGCATCGATCACCTGGCTCTCCATGCAGCCAATGCCGACGCACCGGTGGCCGTCGACTTCCGCGGCAAGGTCGGCAGTGTTCCGGTAGCCGTGAACGGCGATCTCGGTCCGGTGTCGGCGTGGCTCGCGGAGCGCTGGCCCTATGCCGTCGCGCTCGACGGCAGCGTCGGCGGGACCCCGGCGCGCGTTCACGGCAAGCTGAGCCGCGCAGGGCGCACGACCACGCTCGACGATGTCGACGTCCGCTGGAGTTCGCTCGCGGCGGCGGGCAAGGTCGTTGCAACCGATCTCGGCCACGGTGTCACCCGTCTCGCTCTCGAGCCGCTGCACACGTTCGGCGGCACGGTGGCAGGGACCGTGACGCTCGCATCGGCGCCGGGCGCTGCGCCGCGCATCGACGTCGACGTGTCGGCGCAGGACCTCGACCTCGCGGCGATCGCGCGCGCTGCCGGTGCCGCGGACAGCGTCCGCTCGGGGCGAATGCGCGTGACCGCGAGGCTCGCGTCGAGCGGCTCGGACCCCGAGGCGTGGGTGACGCATCTTTCAGGGAGCGTCCTCGCGGTCGCCGGCCCGACGGCGCTCGCCGGGGCGGCCGGTGGCAGCGGCTCGGCGCTCGCGCGCGTCGCCGGATTTCTCGATCCGACGCTCGGATCGCGCGGCGTCACCGAGCTTCAATGCGCGGTGGTGCGACTGCCGATCGCCGACGGCGTCGCCCGCGTCGATCGCTCGATCGGCGCCGAGACGAAGGAGATCGGCGTGCTCGCGAGCGGACAGATCGACTTTCGCAACCGGACGCTCGACCTCGCGGTGCAGCCGACGATGAAGCGCGGCATCTCGATCGACATCTCGAGCATCGCACGGCTCGTGCGCGTACGCGGGCCGTTCGCGCACCCGGCGATCGGCGTCGACGCGGCGGCGGCTGCGGAGGCGCTCGCCGGCGCGGGTGCGCTCGCCGCAACCGGCGGCGGGCTCGCCGTGCTCGGTGGCGCGCTCATCGCGCCCGGCGGATCGAGCGACGAAGCGCCATGCGCGATCGCGATGAGCGGGGCGAGGCGCGGCTCGGCGACGGGTTCGGCGCCGCGCAGCGCGGACCAGGGCGGCAGCGCAGTCGCGAACGACCTCGGCAAGGCGCTTGGCAGGCTGCTCGGCCGCTAGGGAAACCCGGCAGCATCGGGACGGAACCCGTTTCGGGGTACGCCGCGGCGGGCCGAGCGGTGGGGATGGTGCCACGCGCGAGTTCGACCGCGGAGGTCGAGGGACCGGGGCACCGTGACGCGCTCTACACCGGCCGCG
>JAFEDF010000077.1 GCA_018241785.1 Pseudomonadota bacterium
AAGCCCGCGTCGCCCGATGCGCCCTGCGCGCCGGTCGCGACGATGTGGTAGGTGCCGGTCGCCGGCACCGTCCACGACTGGATGCCGCCGCTGACCGTCACGGTGACCGATCCGCCGTACGCGGTGTTGCAGGCGCTCTGTGTGGGGCCGGTGGCGCCGGTCGCGCCGCAGGTGGTGAAGGTGTAGGTCGCCGCCTGGGCTGCGAAGGCGCTTGCGAACAGCGCCGCTCCCACGATGCCGGATATTCTCATCTTGTCCCCGATCGTTCTGCTAGGTGTGGTGGAGCGCTCGACAGCGAAGTATCCGCGACGCCCATGCGTGCGACAAGGACATGCGGGTCGGGCCGGTCACCGGCTCGCGGCAAGTGTTGCACCGGCGCATCAGGCTGCCGTGCGGCCGGGGCGGCGGCGACCGCCGCCCCGGCAGGGTGTCGCCGCGGCTCAGCCGGCGAGCGCCTGCCGGCGCCGCTCCATCATCCGCCAGATGAACGGCGTGAAGATGAGCTGCATCGCGAGGTCCATCTTGCCGCCGGGGCAGACGATCGTGTTCGCGCGCGACATGAACGAACCGTCGAGCATCGACAGGAGGTAGGGAAAGTCGATGCCGCGCGGGTCCGCGAAGCGGATCACCAGCATCGACTCGTCGGCAGTCGGAATGAAGCGCGCGATGAACGGATCCGACGTGTCGACGACCGGCACGCGCTGGAAGTTCACGTGGGTGCGTGAGAACTGCGGGCAGATGTAGTGGACGTAGTCGTGCATCCTGCGCAGGATCGTGTCGGTCACCGCCTCGGTCGAGTAGCCGCGCATCGTCCGGTCGCGCGACAGCTTCTGGATCCATTCGAGGTTGATCACCGGGACGACGCCGATCAGCAGATCGACGTGGCCGGCAACGTTCGCCGTCTCGGTGACGACCGCTCCGTGCAGGCCTTCGTAGAACAGGAGGTCGGTATCCTGCGGCATCTCCTCCCACGCGGTGAAGGTTCCGGGCGGCTGTCCGAACGGCTGCGCCTCGGTGGCGTCGTGCAGGTACCTGCGCCGCCGTCCGCGCCCGGTCTCGGCGTAGGTCCGGAACAGCTCCGCGAGCTCGTCGAAGAGGTTGGCCTCCGTCCCGAAGTGGCTGAAGCGGTGATTGCCGCCGGCGAGCGCCTCGGCGATCTTCTCCTTCATCGCGGCACGGTCGTAGCGATGGAAGCTGTCGCCTTCGACGAATGCCGCCGTCACCTCCTCTCGCCGGAAGATCTGCTCGAACGTGCGCATCACCGACGTCGTTCCCGCGCCGGACGACCCGGTGATCGCGATGATCGGGTGCCTGATCGACACGGCGCGCCCCGGGGATCGCTCAGGCGGTGGCGCGAAAGAGGCCGCGCACACCGAAGAGCGGCGCATCGCAGTCGCGCAGGTTGTGATCGCGGTGGTACTGCTCGAGCCTCCCGACCTCGTCGGCCGAACCGAAGATGAAGCCGATCCGCTGGTGCAGCCGGCCGGGGACCGTCGCGAGCACGCGTCCCTGGCCGGTGATCGCGCGCCCTTGCGCCTGCTCGACGATGAAGGCGATCGGATTGGCCTCGTACAGCAGGCGCAGGCGCCCTGGCTTCGCCGGGTCGCGCGTATCGCGCGGATAGAGGAACACTCCGCCGCGCGTCAGGATTCGATGGGTCTCGGCGACGAGCGAGGCGATCCACCGCATGTTGAAGTCCCTTCCCCGCACTCCGGCTGCCCCGGCGAGGCACTCGTCGACGTAGCGGCTGACGGCCGGCTCCCAGAACCGGCGGTTCGACGCATTGATCGCGAACTCCGACGTGGCGGCGGGGATGCGAAGGCACGCGTGCGTCAGGAAGAATTCGCCGAGCGACGGATCGAGCGTGAAGGCGTGCACGCCGGTGCCGACGGTCAGCACGAGCATCGTCGAGGGGCCGTAGATCGCGTAGCCTGCGCAGACCTGGCGCTCGCCCGCCTGCAGGAAATCGGCCTCGACCGCATCGGTGCCTGGAGTCGGCGCCCGCAGGATCGAGAAGATGCTGCCGACGGCGACGTTGACGTCGACGTTCGACGAGCCGTCGAGCGGATCGAAGGCGAGCAGGTAGCGGCCTTTCGGGTACCGCGCCGGAATCAGGCACGGGGCCTCCGACTCCTCGGACAGCATCCCGGCGAGGTGGCCGCCCCATTCGTTGCCGCGCAGGAAGAGGTCGTTCGCGACGAGATCGAGGGTCTTCTGCGTTTCGCCGTGGACGTTCTCGCTGCCCGCGCTGCCGAGCACGCCGTCGAGCGCGCCGCGCGCCACTGCCCGCGAGATCGCCTTGCAGGCGAGCGCCACGTCGAGGATCAGCGCGTTGAGCTCGCCGCTCGCGCCGGGATGGTGGCGCCGTTCCTCGATCAGGAACTGAGTGAGCGTCGTGCGGTCGGTCAGCACGATGCAGGCCCCACGATCCCCGCAGTCCCGGCGGACCCGATGATCGCGGCGACGTCGGCGATGCTGCCGACGACCCAGTCCGGACCGGCGTCGGCAACGAGCCGGCCGCCGTTGTAGCCGTAGTCGACGAGCGCGACCGGACAACCGGCCGCGCGCGCGGCCGCCGCGTCGACCGCCGAATCACCGACGTAGAGCACCCGGCCGGCCGGAAGCCCGAGACCCCGTGCCGCCGCCTCGAGCAACACCGGCGCCGGCTTGCGATCCTCTTCCCGGTCCGCGCACAGCACGACCGCGAACCGGCCACCGAGGCCGGCGGCGGCGAGAAGCGGCCGCGTGAAGATCCCCGCCTTGTTCGTCGCGACGCCGAGCCCGACGCCGAGCGCCGCGAGTGCGTCGAGGCCTTCGATCACTCCGGGATAGAGGCGGCTGCGGTCGAAGAGACGCGCGGAGTAGTAGCGCGTGAACGACTGCATCGCCTGCTCCGGCATGCCGCTCCCGGCCGGCGCATACCCGCTCTCGGCGAGCGCGCGCGAGACCAATCGATCGACGCCGCCGCCGATCAGCGAGCCAATCAGGCGCTGCGACAGGCCCGCGCAGCCGAGATCGGCGAGCATCGCGTTGACCGCCGCCGCCAGATCGGGAACGCTGTCGACGAGCGTCCCGTCGAGGTCGAAGACGACGGCGCCGGGACGTTCAGCGGGGCGCCGCATCGGCGAGACCTGCGAACACCCGGCTTGCGCGCACGTCGCTCTCGGCGATCGTTTCGAGCGCTTCGCGCGTCGCCATTCCGCCCTCCTCGAACAGGCGATTCGCCTGCCTCAGCCTCGCCCGGTCGAGCGCATTGCGGATCGAGCGCGCATTGGCGAAGTTGGGTTGCCCGCGCCGCTGGAGGATGTATTCGCGCATCGCCGCGGCGGCCGCCGGTGCGAAGCGGTACTGCATCCGCTCGAGCATCAGCCGCGCGATGGCGTCGAGCTCGGCGTCGGTGAAATCGGGGAAGTCGATGTGATGCGCGACGCGCGAGGACATTCCGGGATTGCTGCGGAAGAACGTATCCATCCGGTCCTTGTACCCGGCGAGGATCACGACGAGGTCGTCGCGCTGGTTCTCCATCGCCTGCAGCAGGATCTCGATCGCTTCCTGGCCGTAGTCGCGCTCGTTCTCGGGCCGATAGAGGTAGTACGCTTCGTCGATGAACAAGACCCCGCCCATCGCGCGCTTCAGCACGTCCTTCGTTCGCGGCGCCGTGTGGCCGATGTACTGGCCGACGAGATCGTCGCGCGTCACGTCGACGAGGTGGCCTTTGCGCACGTAGCCCAGGCGATGCAGGATCTCGGCCATGCGCCGCGCGACCGTCGTCTTGCCGGTGCCGGGATTGCCGGTGAAACACATGTGCAGCGGCGGCGCTCCGGTCGCGAGGCCCTGGCGCTCGCGCGCCTTCGAGACGAGCAGGAACGCGGCGATCTCGCGGGTGCGCTGCTTCACCGGAAGGAGACCGACGAGGTCGCGATCGAGCCCTTCGAGGACTTCGCCGACCTTCGAGTCGCGAAAGATCTCGCCGAGGTCGACCCCCGGCGCCGGCTCGACGTCCGCCCTCGCTGCCGTGGGCACGATCGCGCTCATCGTCTCACGCCGACGGGTGCACGCTCACCGCGTCACGCGAGCGGCCTGCCATCCGCCGCATCGCGCCTGCGCGTGTACGTGTAGCGCTGCACGCGCCCGTGCGTCTCGGTCCTCGCCATCGCGTAGCCGGGCTCGGTCTTTGGGCGCTGGACGATGAACGAGAGGCGCGTCGTCTCGAACCCGCGCGTCGAATCGAACGCGTTCACCTTGACGTAGGCGTGCGGGTGCCCGGCTCGGCACGCCGAGACCTCCTGCATGACTCCGGCGGCGTCGCGAAGGTCGAAGAGCGGAACGCACCACATCTCCCAGAACGTGTTGCGCGGGTGTGGATCGTCAGTGTATTCGACGACGCACGACCAGCCCTGTGCGAGCGCGTAGTCGATCTGCGCAGCGATCTCGGCGTCGGAGAGGTCGGGCAGGAACGAGAACGTACCCTGGGTCAGCCTCATCGCTTCGTCCTCCCTCAGGCGGGCGTCGCCGTCACGGCGAAGTCCGGGGTATCGGTCGACGCATAGTTGAACGTCACTTCGCGCCAGGTGTCGAGCGCCTGCGCGAGCGGCAGGCAGCGCTTCGCCGCGCGGTCGAGGATGTCCGGGCCTTCGCGCGCGATGTCGCGGCCTTCGTTTCTCGCCTTGACCATCGCTTCGAGCGCGACGCGATTGGCCGTTGCGCCCGCCTCGATGCCCATCGGGTGGCCGATCGTGCCGCCGCCGAACTGCAGGATGCAGTCGTCGCCGAAGAGGTCGAGGAGCTGGTGCATCTGGCCGGCGTGAATGCCGCCCGAGGCGACCGGCATCACCTTGCGCAGGCCCGCCCACGGCTGCTCGAAGAAGATCCCGCGCGCGAGATCGACGTCGTTGTGTGCCTCCCGGCAAACGTTGTAGAAGCCCTGCACGGTCGCCGGGTCGCCTTCGAGCTTGCCGACCGCGGTACCGGCGTGAAGGTGGTCGACCCCGGCCATGCGCATCCACTTCGCGATCACGCGGAACGAGACGCCGTGGTTCTTCTGCCGCGTGTAGGTCGAGTGACCGGCGCGGTGCAGGTGGAGGACCATGTCGTTCCTGCGCGCCCATTTCGACATCGACTGGATCGCCGTGTAGCCGATGACGAGATCGATCATCACGATCACCGAGCCGAGCTCCTTCGCGAACTCGGCGCGCTCGTACATGTCCTCCATCGTCCCGGCGGTGACGTTGAGGTAGTGGCCCTTCACCTCGCCGGTCGCCGCCTGCGCACGGTTCACCGCCTCCATGCAGTTGAGGAAGCGGTCGCGCCAGTGCATGAACGGCTGCGAGTTGATGTTCTCGTCGTCCTTGGTGAAATCGAGACCGCCCTTCAGCGCTTCGTAGACGACGCGGCCGTAGTTCTTGCCGGAGAGGCCGAGCTTCGGCTTCACCGTCGCGCCGAGGAGCGGCCTTCCGAACTTGTCGAGGCGCTCGCGCTCGACGACGATCCCGGTCGGCGGGCCATCGAAGGTCTTGAGGTAGGCGACCGGCATGCGCATGTCCTCGAGCCGCAGCGCCTGGAGCGGCTTGAAGCCGAACACGTTGCCGATGACCGATGCCGTCAGGTTGGTGATCGATCCGGGCTCGAAGAGGTCGAGATCGTAGGCGACCCGGGCGAACCACTGCTGCGGCGTCGCCGTGCCCGGACCGGTGTTCGGCACCGGCTCGATCCGGTACGCCTTCGCGCGATAGTTCTCGGCGGCCGTCAGCCGGTCGGTCCAGACGACGGTCCAGGTGGCGGTCGACGATTCGCCCGCCACCGCCGCGGCCGCCTCTTCCGGGTCGACGCCTTCCTGCGGCGTGATGCGGAAGAGCGCGACGACGTCGGTGTCTTTCGGCGCATAGTCGGGCTGCCAGTACCCCATCTCTTTGTACTTCAGCACGCCCGGCCGGTAGCGCGCCTTCGGGTCGCGGAGGATGGCTTCGTTCTCGACGGGGATGTTCATCGGCGGCTCGCTTTCACTGGCTTCCGGCTCCGACTTTAGGACCGATATCGATTAAGGTAAAGTGACGATTTCTTAGCGATAACTTAAGAGAATCCTGATGCTTCGCGTGTCGCTGCGGCAACTGTCGATTTTCGTCGCGGTGGCGCGGCACCTGAGCTTCGCGCGCGCGGCCGAGGAACTCCACCTCACGCCTCCGGCGGTGTCGATGCAGGTGGGCGAGCTCGAGCAGGCGCTCGGCGTGCTGGTGTTCGACCGCTCGGGCAGGCGCATCTCGCTCACGACCGCAGGCGAGTATTTCCTGGTCCACGCGCGGCGGCTGCTCGGGAACCTGAAGGATGCCGAGGACACGATTTCGCGGCTGAAAGGCGTGCAGGCCGGGCGGCTGACGATCGGCGTGCTGTCGACCGCCGAGTACTTCATGCCGCGCCTTCTCGCCGAGTTCATGCGCGAGCATCCTGGCCTCGACCTCAGGCTCGAGGTCGGCAACCGCCAGGCGCTCTCCGAGCTCCTCGCGCGCAACGAGCTCGATCTTGCCGTGATGGGAACGCCTCCGCGTGAGCTCGATCTTCGCGTCGAGCCCTTCGCGGCGCACCCGCTCGGGGTCATCGCGGCGCCCGAGCATCCGCTTTGCGCGCTCGCGCACGTTCCCGCGGCGGTACTCGACCGCGAGCCGTTCATCGTGCGCGAGCACGGCTCGGGCACGCGCGCCGGCATGGAGCGCTATTTCGCCGCGATGCGGATCTCGCCGCCGGCGATCATGTCGATGAGCAGCAACGAGACGATCAAGCAGGCGGTGATCGCCAACATGGGCCTCGCCTTCCTGTCGCTGCACACGACCGAGCTCGAAATCAGGAACGGGCTCATCCGCGTGCTCGACGTCGAGGGGCTGCCGCTGGTGCGCCGGTGGCAGGTCGTGCACGTGCGCGCGAAGCTCCTGTCACCGGCTGCCGAGGCGCTGCGCTACTACATCCTCGAGCACGGCGAGCGCCTGCTCGCGCAGATGTTCCCGGGTGCGATCGTGACGTCGCCCGAGCGCGAGGGGAGCAAGGGACGCACGCGCAGGGCGCGCAAGGGCGCGCGCGCCGCCGAAAGATGAGCCGGCGAAGCCCGCACCCCGGTCAGGCCGAGCGAAGCCCGCGCGATTGCGCCGAAGAGCGTTCCCGCGCTCGCCACGGCAGCATGCGCCGCAGCGTGTTGTCGCCCATCAGGTAGTGGTGCACGAGCGCGGCCGCCGCATGCAGCCCGATCAGGTAGTAGCCGAGGACGCCGATCGTCTCGTGGATGTTCTCGATGTTCTTGCCCAATGCCTTGTTCGGTCCGACCAGCGCCGGCAATTCCAGGCCGAAGAACGGAACAGGATGCCCCTTGGCGCTCACCGCGAGCCACCCGAGGAGCGGCATCGCGACGAGGAACGCGTAGAGGGCCACGTGCATCGCCTTCGCGAGCGACAGTTGCCACTTCGGCGGCGCAGGCTCGATGGGCGGCGCGCGGAAGATCGCGGAGAGCGCGAGGCGGACGAAGACGATGCCGAAGACCGTCAGCCCGAGCATGTAGTGCCAGGTCTTCATCAGCTCGCGCGCATCGCTGCCCTTGGGGTAGATGTCGCGAAGCTCGATCAGCGCGTACACGGCGATGAGCAGCACCAGCGTCAGCCAGTGTGCGCCGATCGACAGGGGGTTGAAGCGCGTTCTCGTGGGGGCGGCTTGCATCGTGTTGCTCCTCGCTCTGCGTTCGATTCGATACGCAGGCAGGATGGAGCGCCGTGCTGAAGCGAGTCTTAAGGGCGCCGGCTGCCACGCCGCCGCCGGCAACGACAACCTGGGCAGGCAACCTCGCCGAGATTGCCTCGCTTCCAAGTCTTTGATTTGTTGGTAGGCCGTGCAGGGATCGAACCTGCGACCAACGGATTAAGAGTCCGCTGCTCTACCAGCTGAGCTAACGGCCCGG
>JAFEDF010000078.1 GCA_018241785.1 Pseudomonadota bacterium
CCGTCGATCGTGGTCGTCGCGCAGACGCCCGACGAGTCGACCACGCGCGGCAGGAGGCTGCGCGGAACGTCGAAGAGCTGCAACAGCTCGTCGCTCCAGTCGCCAGTGTGCAGATCGAAGAGCAGCGTGCGGCTCGCGTTCGACGCGTCGGTGACGTGTGCCTTGCCGCCGCTCAACTGCCAGACGAGCCAGCTGTCGACGGTGCCGAAGGCGAGCTCACCGCGCTCGGCGCGTGTGCGCGCACCGGGCACGTGATCGAGCAGCCACGCGATCTTGGTGCCGGAGAAGTACGCGTCGAGCACGAGCCCGGTCCTGGCGGCGATGCGCGCCGCCTCGCCGCGCTCGCGCAGCGCGTCGCAGATCGGTGCCGTGCGCCGGTCCTGCCAGACGATCGCGGGCGCAATCGGACGGCCGCTCGCGCGCTCCCACACGACGGTGGTTTCGCGCTGGTTGGTGATGCCGATCGCCGCCACGTCGCGCGCCGCCACGCAGGCGCGCGCGAGCGCCTCGTGCATGACACCCGACTGCGTCGCCCAGATCTCGGTTGCGTCGTGCTCGACCCATCCGGGCTGCGGAAAGAGCTGGCGGAACTCCTGCTGCGCGCTGCCGAGCACCGCGCCACGACGATCGAACACCATCGCGCGCGAGCTGGTGGTGCCCTGGTCGAGGGCGAGGATCACGGTCACGATGCGTCTACCGGCGGCGCGTGCGCGACGGGGGGCGTGGTTTAGGCGGCGCACGCGGCTCGCTCCGTCGGGGCAGTTCGAGGTCGATGCCACCCAGCGCCCGAAATCGAAGATGGATGGCGAGCCCGAGATTGCCGAGAACTGCGTGGCCGTCGCGATGAATAGAGCGACCTTGGATGCGAACCTTGCGCTTCATAGCGTTGAGCCGAATTGGCCAGCATTGTCGCCAGTGGGCTCGTCGGAATCAAGGCATCGGCATCGACGATCGCAGCGCCGCGTAAAATCACCGGTTTCGGAGCGGTCCACCCGCTCGTGATCCACCCGCTTGCGGCCCGACCGCTTGCGATTCGCGCCGCCGATTCATCCGCCTCGCCCCCGCACATCCCGATGCCCCTCTCCCACCCGACCCATCCCCGCCAGCGGCTGCACACGCGGCACGTTTCCTACGAAGGCTATCAGCGCGACGACGGCCTCATCGACATCGAGGGGCACTTGGTCGACACCAAGGATCGCGATCTCAACCTGCTCTCCGGCGTGCGGCCGGCGGGCGAGCCGGTGCACGAGATGTGGGTGCGCGTGACGATCGATCGCGCCTTCGAGGTCCATGACATCGAGGCGCACACCGACGCGATGCCCTATCCCGGCGCGTGCGAGACGATCGCGCCCGC
>JAFEDF010000079.1 GCA_018241785.1 Pseudomonadota bacterium
CACGGCCGTCGTCGCTGCACTCGCCTGCGTCGTCACGGCGAGAACCTACCGGAGCGAGCGCCTCGCCATCTCGGCGTAGCGAGGGGGGTCAGGTCTTAAGACCTGACCCCCCTCAATCCATCCAGCCGGTCACGCTGATCACTCCGGTCATGATCGGCACCAGTGCGTCCTCGAGCGGGCGCTGGATCGCGCGAAGCTGCGCGAGCTTCTCGCCGATCCCGGACGGCGACTCGTCGAACTCCATCACGAGGTCCTCGACCATCGCGACCTTGAGCCCGGGGTGCCCGGAGAAGCCGAGGCTGTTCGCCCCGACCTGCCAGACGGCAGGGTGCCCGGCCGCGTCGCGCGCGTGGATGCATGCATCGGCGGGCGGCCGCGCGCGGTCGCGCATGTAGATCGCGAGCGGCCAGGTCTCCGGCAGGAAGCCGCCGAGCGACGAGGCCTCGCTGCGCGAGGCGCTGCCGATCGAGCATTCGAGCGGGGCGGCTTCCGAGCCGCCGCCGGAGGCGTGCGCGAGGATCTGCGCGCCGAGACCGATCCCGACGACCGGTACGCCGCGTCCGAGGCAGTTCTTCGCGAGCTGGACCTCGCGCTCGAGCGTCGGCAGATCGCGCGCACCGGCGGATCCCCAGGGGCCGCCGCCGAGCAGGATCAACCCGTCCTTGACCGTCACCGGCATCGGCAGTCCGCCGCGGTCCGCGAAAGGCCGGTAGTAGCGAAAGCGAATGCCGCGGCCCTCGAGATGATCCTCGATCAGCCCGAGGTACTCGGCCGACGTGTGCTGGGCGACGTGAATCAGCTTCACGATGGCGTGCCGGGTACGGCCGTCGCAGCGGCCGGGGCGGCGGCCGACCCGACCGCTGCGGCGATCGCCTCGGCAAAGTCCTCCGGCGCGACGCTCAGGAGCCCGGGCTTTGCCGCGGCGAAGAACCGCTGCACGGTCGCGCGCACCTCCGCGGTGGGCGTGCCGCGAAGCGCGGCTTCGAGGTCGAGCACGGTGCGCGGCGGCGCGACGAAGAAATCGCCGGTCAGCAGGACTTCGCGAAGCTGCGCGAGGCGCGGGCCCTCGACGCGCACCCACGCGGTGATCGTCCCGCCGGGGCCGGTCCGCGTCGCCGACCGCACCTGCGCCCCGGTGGCTCCTGCGTCGCCGCTGTCCCCCGGCTCGTCGATCGACGCCACGAAGGCGTCGGTGCCGATTTCCTCGTCGTGATAGTGCCGGGCGAGCGCTTCCTCGCGCTCGGTGATCGCACCCGGTGTCGCACTGATGCCGAGCTCCGCCGTGAAGCCGGCGACGAGGGCCGTGCGGATCTCGTCGAGCGGCGGCGCAGTGCCGAGGAGCTCCTTCAGCGTCACCACCCGCTGCGCTGCCGTGTCGAGGTTTCTTCGCGCGAGCTTGGCCTCGGGCACGTTCAACGCGGCGAGCATCCGCTGCGCGTCCATGTCGACCAGCACCGTTCCCTGGTAGAACAGCGTGTCGCCGTCGAAGAAGCCGCCGGTTCCCGAGAGCTTGCGGCCGTCGACCTCGATGTCGTTGCGCGGCCGGTAGTGCGCGTCGACGCCGAGCCGGCGCAATCCGGCTGCGGCCGCCTCGCAGATCGCTCGCGCGAGCTCGGCGAGCGACGGAAGCGGCAGCGTCGCGCGGTCGAACACCAGCGACCAGCCGAGCTGCCCTTCGTCGAACCAGATCGCCCCGCCGCCGGTGATCCTGCGCACGATGCCGATCCCGTTCGCCCGGCACCACGCGACGCGAACCTCGCGCGACAGCGCCTGGTGCCTGCCGATCAGCACGGTCGGAGGAAAGCGCAGGAACCGGATCGTGTCGGCAATCGCGTGCGCCTTGTGCAGATCGATCATCGCCTGGTCGAAGGCGATCTGCGCGCGGCCCGGCCGCAGCCCGGTGTCGATGACGCGAAACGCGTGCGGCGCTCTCGCCGGCCCCGGGGTCGACGCCATGCGGTCAGTTGACGTCTTCGGGCGGTGGCACCGGCGCCGTGCGCTGCGGCACGATGCGAAGCTGCTTGCGGATCGTCTTGAGATCGCTTCGGTTCGGCGCGAACGGGTAGCTCGCGATGTCGGACGGCGGCGAATCGCCATACGGGCGATCGCAGGCGGAGACGTCGTCGGCGAACTTGCCTGGGCAGCCCGACGTGCGGAACGCGACGCCGCGGTCGATGACGTCGTCGAGCTCGCCCGAAGGCAGGCCGAAGCCGCTCACGCGGCCTTCATCGTCGAAGCGCATCTGGTCGACGCGCACGCCGCCGTAGTCGATCAGGTAGCGGCCGAGCTGGACGCGCCGCCACTGGTCGCGCGGGGTCGCGGGAAGGTGGTCCATCAGCGAGCCCTGCTCGGGGAAGAAGCAGAACATGTGGCTGTGCCCGCCGAGGTCGACGAGCTCCTGGACGAGCGTCAGCACGTCGCGCTCGGTCTCGCCCATCCCGACGATGATGTGCGCTCCGAAATGCTGCGGACCGAAGACGTCGCGCGCGTGATGCAGGATCTCCCAGTACTTCGACCAGCTGTGCGGCGACTGCACGCCGCGTCCGCGGGTGCGCTCGAAGAGCTCGGGGGTGGCGGCGTCGAGCGCGACGGTGAAGATGTCGGCACCGAGCTCGCGCAGCCTGACGACGTCGTCGCGCTCCATCGTCGTCGGATTGGACAGGATCGACACCGGCACCGTCGACGGATCGACGCGGTCGGTCCACGCCTTCAGCACGGCGACCGTGTCGACGTCGGAGCGCGGGTGGGTGATCATCGAGATGCACATGCGGTGGAACGGCGTCTTCGCTCCATCCTTCGCGACGATGTCGATCGCCTGCGCGAGCGGCACCGCCGGCCAGTCGACGCGGATGAAGTTGCGGTCGGCGTAGTCGCGCTCGGCCTCGCGGTGACGCGCGAGCCCGCAGTACGCGCAGTTCGCGCGGCATCCCTCGGGGTAGGTGAGCAGCAGGTTGAGGCAGCGCGTGCAGCCGCAGCGGTACATCTTCCCCGGCATGATGCCGAGCGTGATTGCCGCCGCCGTCGACATCTGGACGTACTCGGGCGAGCGCATGAATGGCGTCAGCACGTTGTTGTTGGGCAGGTAGACACCCTGCGGCGGAACGTGGTTGGCGACCACGCGCGCGCCGTTGCGCGCTTCCTTCGGCGGACGGGCCGGTGCACGCGGCTGCATCAGGTCCCACGGATTGTGGTCGAGCGGCTTTGCGCCGGCGGGCAGCGCGGCCGCGGGTGCTGGGGCATCGGCGACGGCGGTTTCGGGTCGGTAGCAGCTCATCGTCAGTCTCCTCGCATCGTCATTCCGTTCGTGGTTCGCGGCGCAGGCAGCATCGCTGCGCGATCACGCCGCCCAGTATTCCGGGTACGCGACCCAGCCGCGCCGCAGCGCAGCCGTCCCCGTTGCTGCCGCGTCGCGCAACGCGCTCGCGAGCTCGCCGCGCCGCCGGACCGCGCGCGCGAGCGCCGCACCGAAGAGCGCCTCGAGCTCGTCTTCGTAGTCGGCGAGCGCCTGCGCGTTGCCGCGCAGCGCCTCGACCGCGAACTCGCCGGCGAGCGTGCCCGAGTGCACGGCGGCGGCGATGCCCGCTCCGGTGACGGGGTTCGCAAGCCCCGCCGCATCGCCGGCGAGCAGCACGCGCGTGGCGCCGAGGGTCGCGGTCGGCTTCAGCATGCCGCCGACGGGAATCGCTCCACCGGTGAGCGCCAGCACCTCCCGGCCGACGCGTCCGGCGCCGGCGAGCTTCATGTGCAGCCCGTCGACGATCTCCTTCAGGCGTCCACGGTGGCCGGGGTCGACGCCCGCACCGAGGTTCGCGACGTCGCGCTTCGGAAAGAGCCATCCGTAGCCGCCGGGGATGCCCCGCGACAGGAAGATGTCGGTCGCGTCGTGCGGGGTGAGCAGCCGCACGCTGATCTGCCGCGTCTCGACGAGGTGCCGGTTGACGCTGCCGATCGCCCGGCCAACCGCCGAGTGCGGCCCATCCGCGCCGATCAGCACCTTGGCGCGGACGGCCGTCGCGTCGGAAAGCGTCACGGTGCCGTCGGGAGCGATCGCACGCGCGGTTGCGCCGAAGCGGCAGTCGGCACCGGTTGCGATCGCGTCGGCGACGAGTGCCGCGTCGAAGGCCGCGCGATCGAGCATCTGCCCGGGAAACGGGTCGGTCAGGTCGGGGGCACCCGCCTCGATCCGCGTTTCCATCGCGCGAATCGACTGGCGCACCGAGTCGCCGAGCGCGCGCACGTTCGATCCGATCAGCGCGGGAACGAACTCGGCGCACTGCACCGGGAGTCCGGGCCGGCGCCGGCGGTCGACGGCGACGACCGCGAGGCCGGCGCGTGCAGCCGCCGCGGCGGCGCGTGCCCCGGCGGGACCGAGGCCGACGCAGAGGACATCGACTGTCGGCGGCAGAGGCGGCGTCACGCTGCGGCGCCCACCGGGCGCGGGTGCAGCTTGATCGTGCGTCCGGTCTTGATCGAGCAGCACGCGTGCTCCTGCACTGCCGGCCGGCCGATCGCGTGCGCGACCGCGAGCGTGCCTTCCGCGGGAAATGCGATGCCGTCGAGGCCGGCTGCGACCGCGTACGCGTCGGTGACGTGCCGATGCATCCCCGGAGGCCGCGCGCAGCCGAGCAGCACCGCGCGATCCGGGATGCGCCGGCGCGCTTCGAGGAAGATGCGGCCGACGTCGGAGGCGGCAGGCGTCTCGAACGTTCCCTGCTTCGCGTAGAACGGCATGATGACGACGAGCACGAGCGAATGCACCGGATGGCGCGCGACGATGTCGAGGGCGTTCGCCTCGCCGAGGATGCGCCCGTAGTGGAGGCCGATCACGATGTGCGGGACGACTTCCATCCGCGTCGTGCAGAGCGCCGCGAGCGTTGCCTCGAAATCGGCGACCGGGCGATCGAGGTGGTAGACGTCGCGGATCGTCTCCTCCGCACCGATCACGTCCATCATCGCGGTGTCGACCCCGGCGGACTCCATCCCTCGCGCACGATCGCGCGACAAGAGCGCCGAGTGGATCGCGACCTTGAGCCGCGGATGATCGCGCTTCAGCCCCTCGATCACCGGGAAGAAGCGCTCGTAGGCGATCTCGTTCCTGCGGTTCGAGCCCCCGGAGAGCAGGAAGCCCTGCAGGTCCTGGGTGTCGATCATCTCACGCACCTTGCGGTCGAGCATCGCGGGGCTCGTGGCCGGGATCATCGGCTCGAGGATCTTCGCCTGGCAGTGGTCGCACATGAGGCCGCATGCGCCAGCCGTCACCGAGAACGCCGGAAACGCGTTCTTGCCGCAGCCGTTCATGTCGCAGCTCGAATACGCCTTGAACGTCGGCGTCGAGAAGCGGATCTCGCGCCCGCGCACGGCGTCGGCGCAGCGCTCGAAATCGGCGATCAGGGCCGCGTCGAGCGGCGCATCCTCGAGCTCCTCGACGGCGGAGATGGCTTCGATCCAGCTCATCCTGCCGCCTCCTCGCGCAGCGCCGCTGTCCGCGCGAGGACCTCGTCGCGAAGCGCGACCGCCGCCGCGCGCACGACGCCCCGGGCCGGCACGTCGGCGAGTGTCGTCAGCCATTCGGGCCGGACCTCGTCGTCGTCGACGAGATCGCAGCGAAGTCCGCGCAGGATCGCGCTCGCCGCGGGCGGAAGCGACGCCGGGATCGCGCGGCCCGACAGCCGCGCCCAGAGCCCGGTCCAGCAGCGCGTCAGCGTCCACGGGTTGTAGCCGCCGCCGCCCAGCACCACCGCGTGCGGCGCCTGCGCGACCACGCGAAGCACCGCGTCCCACAGGGCGACGTTGGAGAGCGCCATCGTGGTCAGCGGGTCGCCGGCCAGCGCGTCGCCCCCGCAGGTGATCACGACCGCTTCCGGACGGGCCTCGGCGACCCGCGGGAGCACGACGTCGTCGAAGACGAGCGCGAACTCGTCGTCGTTGCAGCCCGGTGGGACGGGCAGGTTGCACGTGCGCGGCGACGGCGCATCGGCGAGTGTGCCGCTATGCGGCCAGCGCCCGGCCTCGTGCACCGAGATCGTCACGACGCGCGGGTCGTGCGCGAAGGCCGCCTCGACCCCGTCGCCGTGATGGGCGTCGAGATCGACGTAGGCGGCGCGCTCGATACCGGCGTCGAGCAGGCGCAGGATCGCGAACACCGGGTCGTTGAAGTAGCAGAAGCCGCTCGCGCGGTCGCGCCGTCCGTGATGGGTGCCGCCCGCCGGGTGGTAGGCGACGTGGCCGTCGAGGGCGAGCTCGGCAGCGCGGATCGACCCGCCGACGCTCGTTGCGGCGCGCTCGAAGAGCCCGGCGAAGACCGGGTTCTCCATCGTGCCGATGCCGTGGCGCTCGCGAACCGATGCGTCGACCGCCCCGGCATCGCTCGCGGCGCGAAGCGCCGCGACGTACGCGGGGTCGTGGAACCACGCGAGCTCGGCCTCGGTCGCCTGCGGGCTCGTCCGGTACTCACCGTCGTCGAACCAGCCGAGCGCGCGGGCGAGATCGACCACCGCCTCGACGCGCGGGATGGCGAGCGGGTGCATCTTTCCGTACGCCGGACGCCGGTAGACGTCGTGCCCGACGAACACCGCGTGCCGCCGCAGCGTCACGGCGGGCACGTCACTTCTTCCGCAGGAAGAAGGTGAATTCCTTGTTGGACGCCGATTGCTCGACCACCGGGTTGCCGGTCTGCTTCGCGAACGCCTCGAAGTCCTTGACCGAGCCCGGGTCGGTGGCGACGATGCGCAGCACCTGGCCGGTCGTCATCTCGCCCAGCGCCTTCTTCGCGCGAAGAATCGGCAGCGGGCAGTTGAGCCCCCGGGCGTCGAGATCCTTGTCGAACTCCATGCTCATCCTCCTGACGGTAGATCGGGCGCGCCGGCGATACGCTGCGCGACCGGCCCGCGCGGAAGCGACGGCCAGCGGCGCCGAGGCCGCGACCGGATATTAGAAATGTCGAATATATTACGCCGGGGTGTCAAGCCCCGGCGGTACGGCCCTGTGTCGCGCCAGAGGCCGGAGCGTCGAGGTGGTCGGCGACGAGCTCGAGGAGGCTTCCCATCCTGCGGTCCCAGCCGAAGTGGGCCTGGCCGTCGTCGAAGCTCTGGCGGCAGTTGCTGCAGCTCGTGACCATCGAGTCGGCACCCGTTGCGTCGAGCTGGGCCATCTTGATGCCGAATGCGCGGTAGCGAAGCTCGTCGGCACGATGGTTGACGATCACTCCTCCGCCCCCGCCGCAGCAGAAGTTGAGGTCACCCGAGTCCTTCGTCTCGCGAAGCTCGAGCCCGAGCGCCGCGAGCACGTCGCGCGGCGCCTGCGTCGCGCCGCCGCGGCGGGAGACCTGGCAGGGGTCGTGGAATGCGATCGACCCCGCCTGCTGCCGGACGCGGATCCTGCCGCTGGCGAGGTATTCGGCGAGGAACTCGGAAATGTGGAGCACGCGGAACGGCAGCGGGCGCCCCAGCATGTTCGCGCCCTGCCAGCGCAGTGCCGAGTAGGCATGGCCGCATTCGGGGACGACGACGATCTTCGCCCCGCAGGCGAGCGCCGCGTCGACGATCTTCATCGTCATCCGCTTCTGCCATTCGGCGCTGCCCGCCAGCATGCCGAAGTTGGTCGCCTCGTAGCCAGCGCTCGATACCGTCCAGTCGCAGCCCGCGTGGTTCATCACGCGCGCGGTCGCCACCAGCGACAGCGGATACTTCATGATCTCGATCGACGAGAACGTGACGAGGATCTCGGCGCGCGGGCGATCGACGTGGATGTCGACTTCGTGCTCGTCGGAGAGCCACTCAAGCCGCTCCTTCAGCACTGCGGGCGTCGCGCCGAGCGGGCTGCCGTCGCGCGCGGCGCGCTCGGTCACCGCCCACAGTTCATGCGGCACGAGCCCTGCCTGGGCCATACCGTGGCGCGCGAGTCCGACGAGCCCTGCGATGTCGATGCTCATCGGGCACGCGAGCGTGCAGCGCCCGCACAGCGTGCAGGCGTCGTAGATGAGCTCCTGCCACGCCTCGAGCTCGTCGACGGTGACCTTCGAGCGCATCCCGAGCGCGCGGTAGAGCCACGAGAACGGACCCGCCTCGCGCCGATAGGCCTGCGCGAACGGCTCGAGCTTCCAGGTCGGCGTGTACTTGGCGTCGCCGGTGGCGACGAAGAACTGGCAGGCCTCCGCGCAATGCCCGCAATGAATGCACGATTCGAGGCCGACCACGACGTCGCGCCCGAAATCGTGCGTGAACGCGGAAATTGCGGCGGCGACGCGGTCATCGTCGCTGCGCTCCCCCTGCACGTCGAAGCGCACTGCAGGCTTCTCGACCGAGAGGCGGGGGCTCTCGAGGTCGAGGGGGTGGGCGAGGTGGCGGTCGTTCATCGACGTCCCCGGCCGATCGTGATTGGAGCGGGCATGCTCATGGCTGCGTTCCCCGGCGTGCGAACGCGGCGCCGGTCGCGCCGCGCGAGACGAACGCAAGGAACGCGTGCGACAGCTTGCCGAACGGCAGCCAGACGAGCAGCAACTCGACCGACAGCAGGTGGACGGCGAGCGGGCCGGCCGCGACCGGATGCAGCGGGTATTGCGCATCCAACGGCAGCGTGAGGACCGCCATGCCGGTGACGACCGGCAGGAGCGTGATCGCCCAGGCCGCGTAGTCGTCGAACCCCGAGATCAGCCGCAGTACCGGCGAGGTCAGCCGATTGACGAGCGCGTAGCCGAGGCCCACGAAGACCGCGGCCGCCGCGAGTGCGAACAGCCATCCGGGGACCGCGGGCCAGCGCCAGCCCGTATAGCGCTCGATGAACGCGATGTGCGGGGCGAACCCGAAGAACACGATCGCGAGGCCGATGTGATACGCGTAGGCGTGCAGCGTCGCCGGCAGGCTGTCCGCGCGGAACGCTGCGGGCTGCCACATCCGCGTCACGATTGCGCGCAGCGCTCCGCCCGCCGCACTCTTCGCGCGCGGCTCCGCGAGGCTGCGTCGTGCGGGCCGCAGCAGCAGGTGCAGCAGGCGCCACGCGGTTCCGAGAACCAGCACGGCAACCGCGAACGCGAGCGCGGGTCCGCGGGCGAACTGGAGGAGCGCTGCAGTGTCCATCACGAGGAATTCTGGCGCCGGCCGGTGATCGCGGTTTGACGCGGATCAACGGACCGGTGCGCACCTGCGTGATGATCGATGCCGGTGGCAACGTCATCGACCGTGTCACGCGGTCCGACGGCAGCGCCTCGTGATCGGGAGAACGATGATGAAGACGAGTTCGAAGCATGGAAGGATGATGACGCCGCGGCGCTGGGCAATGACTGCGGCGATCGGCGTGGTGCTCGCGGCCGGCATGGCGCTCGCGCAGCCGGCGGGCGCACCGGGCGCCGGACCGGCCGCGGCAAGCGGCGGCTGGGGTCCCGGCATGATGGGCGGTCATGGCGGCTGGGGCGGCGGTCCCGGCATGATGGGCGGTTATGGCGGCTGGGGCGGCGGTCCCGGCATGATGGGCGGATACGGTCGCCGGGGCGGCGGCCCCCGTCTCGGGCCCGCACTTGCGCAGCTCGATCTCAGCGCTGATCAGCAGCAGAAGATCGCCGCGATCCGCGAGGACACCCGGCGCAAGAACTGGGACACGATGGGCGCGCTTCACACCGAGCGCTACCGGCTCGCCAATCTCTATCGGGCCGACCCTTCAGACCCCAACGCGATCGCCGATGAGCTGAAGAAGGTCGACGCACTGCGCAGCACGCTCGTCAAGGCTCACGTCGAAGCCGACAACCAGATCCGCGCCGTGCTGACACCCGAGCAGCGCACGAAGCTTCGCGCGTACACTTCGCGCTGGCTCGACGACGACGGCGACTAGGGAAGCTCTGCGAAACGGGAACGGACCCTGTTTCAGGGATCGGCCGCGCCGGGTCGAGCGGCGGAGATGCCCCGGCGCGCTCTACACCGACCGTGGAGGCCAAGGGAGCGGGGTACGGTGACGCGCGAGTTCGGCTGCGGAACGCAGCCGGTGTTTGAGCCCGTCACCGTACCCCGGTCCCTTGGCCTCCACGGTCGGTGTAGAGCGCGCCGGGGCATATCCGCCGCTCGACCCGGCGCGGCCGATCCCTGAAACAG
>JAFEDF010000007.1 GCA_018241785.1 Pseudomonadota bacterium
GCGGGCGAGCCGGTGCACGAGATGTGGGTGCGCGTGACGATCGATCGCGCCTTCGAGGTCCATGACATCGAGGCGCACACCGACGCGATGCCCTATCCCGGCGCGTGCGAGACGATCGCGCCCGCCTACCGCGCGCTCGTCGGCTCGAATCTGGTGAACGGCTTCAGGAAGCGCCTGCACGAGACGATGGGGCACGTGCGCGGCTGCACGCACCTGACCGAGATGCTCACCTATCTGCCGACGGCGGCGGTGCAGACTTTCGCCGGGCTGAGGAAGCGCGAGGACGAGGGCGAAGGCAAGCCGTTCCAGCTCGACCGCTGCCACGCGCTCGATACCCGCGGCGAGGCGGTGCGCCGCTACTACCCGAAGTGGTACCGGCGCGGCACCGATGCCGCGCCTTGACCGTAGATGTTTGATTCATTAGCATCTGATGCGTGCGGACGACCCTCGACATCGATCTCGACGTGCTGCAAGCGGCGAAGGAGCGCGCGCGGCGCGAGAACCGGACGACCGGGCAGGTTATGTCCGATCTCGCCCGCCGCGGGCTGAACGCGCCCGCGAAGACTGCGGGCGGCGCAGCGGAACCATCGCGCTACGGCTTTCGGCCGTTCCCGAAGCGTGGGGGCATCGTCACGAACGAGCTCATCGACGCGTTGCGCGAAGACGACGCGTACTGATGCGTGCGCTGCTCGACGTCAACGTCCTGATCGCCCTCCTCGACGCGGATCACTCGCTGCACGAGCGCGCCAGGCGCTGGTTCGGGGGCCGCAACCGGCGCGAGTGGGCATCGTGCCCGATCACGCAGAACGGCTGCGTGCGGATCATGTCGCATCCAAACTATCCGAATGCGGTCCCGGTCGATGCCGTGATGGGCCGCCTGCGCGAAGCCTGCGCAACGGCCCTCCACGAGTTCTGGCCCGACGATGCGAGCGTGCTTGACGCCGAAGCGATCGATTCGGCGCGCCTTCACGGTCCGCGGCAGGTAACCGACATCTACCTGCTTGCGCTTGCGGTGCGGCACGGCGGCGAGTTCGTGACCTTCGACACCTCGATTGCGGGCGACTCCGTCAAGGGCTTCGACAAGCATCACCTGCTGGTGCTTTAGTCGCAGCGTCCCGGCCGAGGAATGGACTTCGCCACCCCGCAGTTCTGGCTCGCCGCAGCCGAGATCATCGTCATCAACATCCTGTTGTCGGGCGACAACGCGGTGGTGATCGCGCTCGCCTGCCGCAACCTGCCGCCGAAGCAGAAGCGCTGGGGGCTGATCTGGGGGGCGCTGGGCGCGATCGTCCTGCGCGTCATCCTCACCGTGTTCGCGGTCGGCCTGCTGACGCTGCCGTGGCTGAAGATCGTCGGCGGCGTCGCGCTCGTGTGGATCGGCATCCGCCTGATCGACCCGGCGGACGACGGCGACGTCGACGTGAAGGCGAGCGACCGGCTGCTCGCCGCCGTGTGGACGGTGATCGTCGCCGATCTCGTGATGAGCATCGACAACGTGCTCGGTGTTGCGGCGGCGGCGAGGGGGAGCCTCACGCTGCTCCTCTTCGGTCTCGCGCTCAGCATCCCGCTGATCATCGCGGGGGCGCAGCTCGTGCTGAAGATGATCGAGCGCTACCCGGTGCTGATCGTCGCCGGCGGCGGGCTCCTCGGCTGGATCGCGGGCGAGCTCTGCGTCGACGA
>JAFEDF010000080.1 GCA_018241785.1 Pseudomonadota bacterium
CACGGCGCCGCGCGCAGCCGCCGCACCCGCACCGGCGGCGCCCGCCGGCGTCGATGAGCACTCGTTCGCGCTCGCCTACGCGGGTCCGGGCGTACGCAAGCTCGCGCGCGAACTCGGCGTCGATCTCGGGCGCGTCAAGGGGAGCGGCAATCACGGCCGCATCCTGAAGGAGGACGTCGAAGGGTTCGCGAAAGCGGGCACCGCCGCTCCGGCAGGCGCAGCCATCGGCGGCATCGACCTCCTGCCGTGGCCAGAGGTCGATTTTGCGAAATTCGGCCCGATCGAGACGAAGCCGCTGTCGCGGATCAAGAAGATCTCGGCCGCCAACCTGCACCGCAACTGGGTGATGATCCCGCACGTCACCAACCACGACGACGCCGACATCACTGATCTCGAGTCGTTCCGCGTCGAGTTGAACCGCGAGAACGAGAAGCGCGGCATCCGCGTGTCGATGCTGGCGTTCATCATCAAGGCCGCGTGCGCGACGCTCGCGAGGTTTCCCGACTTCAACGCCTCGCTCGACGGCGACAACCTCGTCCTGAAGAAGTACTACCACATCGGGTTCGCAGCCGACACGCCGCAAGGACTCGTCGTCCCGGTGATTCGCGACGCCGACCGCAAGGGTGTGCTCGCGATCGCGCAGGAGATGGGCGAGCTCGCGGCGCTCGCGCGCGAGGGAAAGCTCAAGGCCGAGCAGATGCAGGGGGGCACGTTCACGATCTCGAGCCTCGGCGGCATCGGGGGCACCTACTTCACGCCGATCATCAACGCGCCCGAGGTTGCGATCATGGGCATCTGCCGCTCGTCCTGGCGGCAGGTTTCGCGCGACGGAGTGAACGCGGCGTGGAGGCTGATGCTGCCGCTGTCGCTGTCCTGGGACCATCGCGTGGTCGATGGCGCCTCGGCCGCACGCTTCAACAGCCACTTCGCGGCGCTGCTCTCCGACATGCGGCGCGTGCTCGTCTGACTGAAAGGAAGCCATGGCCACCGTCGAAGTCAGGGTCCCCGACATCGGTGATTTCAAGGACGTTCCCGTCATCGAGGTGCTGGTGAAGGCCGGCGACACCGTCGCACCCGAGGATCCGCTCGTCACGCTGGAATCGGACAAGGCGACGATGGACGTGCCGTCGCCCGCGGCCGGGAAGGTCGCCGAGGTGAAGGTCAAGGCGGGCGACAAGGTGTCGCAGGGTAGCCTCGTGCTGACGCTGACGAGCGATATCGCGGCAGGGGCGACGCCGGTGCAGGGTCTCGCCAGCGCGGCGCCTGCAGCATCGGCGCCCGCAGCATCGGCGCCCGCAGCATCGGCACCGGCAGCATCGGCGCCGGCGACGGGTGCGGCTGCCGCCGCGGCGTGGACCGGGCGCGTCGACGTCGACTGCGAGATGCTCGTTCTGGGCTCGGGCCCCGGCGGCTACTCGGCGGCGTTTCGCTCGGCCGACCTCGGCATGAAGACGGTGCTCGTCGAGCGCTATCCGACGCTCGGCGGCGTTTGCCTCAACGTCGGCTGCATTCCGAGCAAGGCGCTCCTGCACACCGCAGGGGTGATGGACGAGGCGCGATCGCTCGCCGCGCACGGAATCACCTTCGGCGCGCCGCAGGTCGACCTCGACCGGCTGCGCGGCTTCAAGGACGGCGTCGTGAAGAAGCTCGTCGGCGGCGTCGCGAGCGTGGCGAAGCTGCGCAAGGTCGAGGTCTTGCGCGGAATTGGGCGCTTCCTCGACGCGCAGCACCTCGAAGTCGACCTCACGACGGGAGAGGGTCGGGACGCGAGCGGGACGAAGAAGGTCGTGCGCTTCCGCAAGGCGATCATCGCGGCCGGAAGCCAGGCGGCGCGACTTCCGTTCCTCCCCGACGATCCGCGTATCGTCGATTCGACCGGCGCGCTGCTGTTGAAGTCGATCCCGAAGCGGATGCTGGTGATCGGCGGCGGCATCATCGGGCTCGAGATGGCGACCGTCTACTCGACGCTCGGCGCGCGGATCGACGTCGTCGAAATGCTCGACACGATGATGACCGGCGCCGACCGCGACCTCGTCGCGGTGTGGGAAAAGAAGAATGCGCCGCGCTTCGACAGCGTGATGCTCGGTACCCGCACCGTCGCCGCCGAGTCGACTCCGGCGGGCATCAAGGTGCGCTTCGAAGGCGCGAAGGCACCCGCCGAGCCGCAGCTCTACGACCTGGTGCTCGTCGCCGTCGGCCGCAGCCCGAACGGACGGTCGATCGGGGCCGAGAAAGCAGGTGTCGCGGTCTCGGAGCGCGGCTACATCGCCGTCGACCGGCAGATGCGCACCAACGCCGGGCACATCTACGCGATCGGCGACATCGTCGGCCAGCCGATGCTCGCGCACAAGGCCGTCCACGAAGGACACGTGGCGGCCGAAGCCGCGGCCGGGCTGAAGTCGTACTTCGACGTCAGGCAGATTCCGTCGGTCGCCTACACGGACCCCGAGGTCGCCTGGGCGGGAGTCACCGAGGAGCAGTGCAAGGCGCAGGGGATCGGCTACGAGAAGGCGGTGTTCAGGTGGGCGGTCTCGGGCCGCGCGATCGCCAACGGCCGCGACGAGGGCTTCACGAAGCTGCTGTTCGACGCGAAGACGCATCGCTGCATCGGCGGCGCCATCGTTGGCACCCAGGCCGGTGATCTCATCAGCGAGATCTGTCTCGCGGTCGAAATGGGCTGCGATGCCGTCGACATCGGACGGACGATTCACCCGCATCCGACGCTCTCCGAGAGCATCGGGATGGCGGCCGAGGTGTTCGAAGGCGTCTGCACCGAGGTGCTGCCGCCCCGCAAAGGCACGCGCTGACGCCGCCGGGGAACCTGCGGCCGCGCAAGCGCTCAAGCTATCATGTCGGCGCCGCCTGCGCGACTGCGCAAGGCGCCGCGTTCAGAGGAGAAAGACCATGACCGATATCGTGATCGCCGGTGCGCTGCGCACCGCCATCGGCAAGTTCGGCGGCTCGCTCGCCAAGATTGCCGCGCCCGAGCTCGGCGCGACGGTGATTCGCGCGCTGCTCGCGAAGACCGGAGTGAAGCCCGAGCAGATCTCCGAGGTGATCCTCGGCCAGGTGCTGGCCGCCGGCAGCGGCCAGAACCCGGCGCGCCAGGCGGCGATCCGCGCGGGCCTGCCGCACGCGGTTCCTGCGATGACCATCAACAAGGTGTGCGGATCGGGGCTGAAAGCGGTGGTGCTGGCCGCCCAGGCAGTGCGCTGCGGCGACGCCGACATCGTGATCGCCGGCGGCCAGGAGAACATGACCGCGGCGCCGCACGTGCTGCCGGGCTCGCGCGACGGCTTCAGGATGGGCGACGCCAAGCTCGTCGACTCGATGATCGTCGACGGCCTGTGGGACGTCTACAACCAGTACCACATGGGCGTCACCGCCGAGAATGTGGCGAAGAAGTACGAGGTCTCGCGCAGCGAGCAGGACGCGTTCGCGGTGGCGAGCGAGAACAAGGCCGAGGCTGCGCAGAAGGCGGGGAAGTTCAGGGACGAGATCGTTCCGGTGTCGATTCCGCAGAAGAAGGGCGACCCGGTCGAGTTCAGGGACGACGAGTTCATCAAGGCCGGCGCCACGCTCGACGGCGTGAAGGGGCTGAAGCCGGCCTTCGCGAAGGACGGGACGGTGACTGCGGCGAACGCCTCAGGCATCAACGACGGCGCCGCGGCGCTCATCGTGATGAGCGCCGAGCGCGCCCACGCCCTCGGCCTCACGCCGCTCGCGAAGATCAGGGCCTACGCGTCGTCGGGAGTCGATCCGGCGATCATGGGCATGGGCCCGGTTCCCGCATCGCGGCGCTGCCTCGAGAAGGCCGGCTGGAAGGCTTCCGACCTCGATCTCATGGAGATCAACGAGGCCTTCGCCGCGCAGGCCTGCGCGGTCAACAAGGAGATGGGCTGGGACACCTCGAAGATCAACGTCAACGGCGGGGCGATCGCGCTCGGGCACCCGATCGGCGCGTCGGGTGCGCGCATCCTCGTCACGCTGCTGCACGAGATGGCGCGGCGCAAGGCCAGGCGCGGACTCGCGTCGCTGTGCATCGGCGGCGGCATGGGTGTCGCGCTCGCCGTCGAGCGCTGAGCGGACCGGACGATCAACCGCGGGGCGCAGCCCCGGAACGCAACGGAGGAAGCGAATCATGACTGACACGAAGCGCGTCGCTCTCGTCACCGGAGGCATGGGGGGGCTCGGCGAGGCCATCTGCGTCAAGCTGGCGGCGATGGGGGACACCGTGGTGACGACGCACTCGCCCGGCAACACGAAGGCTGCCGAGTGGCTGCAGGCGATGCGCGCGCAGGGGCACGAGTTTCGCGCCTACCCCTGCGACGTCTCCGACTGGGATTCGGCGGTTGCGTGCGTGAAGAAGGTCGTTGCCGACCTTGGCCAGGTCGACGTGCTCGTCAACAACGCAGGCATCACGCGCGACATGACGTTCAGGAAGATGGATCGCGCCAACTGGGACGCGGTCATCAAGACCAACCTCGACTCGTGCTTCAACATGTCGAAGCAGGTCTGCGACGGGATGGTCGACCGCGGCTGGGGCCGGATCATCAACATCTCCTCGGTGAACGGCCAGAAGGGAGCGTTCGGCCAGACCAACTACTCGGCGGCGAAGGCGGGCATGCACGGTTTCACCAAGGCGCTCGCGCTCGAGGTCGCGCGCAAGGGCGTCACCGTCAACACGATTTCCCCGGGCTACATCGGCACCAAGATGGTGATGGCGATTCCGAAGGAGGTCCTCGACAGCAAGATCGTTCCGCAGATCCCGATGGGGCGCCTCGGCAAGCCCGAGGAGGTCGCGGGCCTCGTCGCCTATCTCGCGAGCGACGAGGCGGCGTTCCTCACCGGCGCGAACATCGCGATCAACGGCGGCCAGCACATGCAGTGAGTGATGCGGGTGGCGCGCGTCGCCGCGTGACCCGCGGCGAGATCACTTGATCCGCTGCAGCACCTCGCGAAAGCGCGGATCGTCGCTGCTCTCCAGCCACTCGAACGCCACCATCTCGACGCTCGCGAGCGTCGCGCCGGCGCGGTCGAGGCGGCGCATCGCGAGCCGATGGTCGGCGCTCCGGCGCGATCCGCAGGCATCCTCGACGACGAACACGCGAAAGCCTGCATCGAGAAGCCCGAGCCCGGTCTGCAGCAGGCACACGTGCGCTTCGCAGCCGGCGAGCACGACGTCGCGGATCCCCGCACCCGGTGTCGCGGTGGAGGCACGATCCGTCGCTGCGGATCGGGTCGGGATGCGCGCAAGCGCCTCGACAAGACCGTCGCGGCAGGCGTCGAAATGCGCCTTCACGATCGTTTCGCCGCAGCGCTCGCGGATCGCTGCGACGTTGGCGCCGAGGCCCGCGGGATTCTGCTCGGTGCCGATGATGCGAAGGCCGAGCGTGCGCGCGACGTCGGCGGCGCGGCAGGCATTGGCGAGGATGTGCTCGGCGACGTGGATTGCCGGCATCAGCCTCGCCTGGAAGTCGACGAGGACGAGGGCCGAGCGCTCGCGGTCGATGCGGCGGTCTGCGATGGGCATAATCGCATTCTAGCCAACACGCACGATGACCCGCGCGGCGCTGGCGCAGGCGTGCCGGTGCCGCGTGGCACGGCGCGAACAGGGAGGTGCCGATGAACGTTCCGCTCGACCGCGTCGAGGGCGCTGTTGCCCGCTCGCCGCTGGTGCCCGATCCGTCGTCGATGGACGGCGACGGCTACCGCGAATCGCTGCGGCGCCTCACGCCCGTCGTCTACGTCGATGGACGCCGCGTCGACTCCGTCGCCGACGAGCCGTCGCTCGCTCCGGGCATCAACGCGCTCGCGCTGACCTACGATTATGCGCATGACGCGGCCCTCGCGCCGCTGATGCTCGCGCGGCAGTCGGCGAGCGGCCGCACCGTCAACCGGATGCTGCACGTCGACGAGTCGGCCGGCGATCTGCTGAACAAGCTCGAGGCGGTGCGCATCGTGTGCCAGGAAACCGGCTGCGCGCAGCGCTACCTCGCCCACGACGCGCTCTGCGCGCTCGCGAAGGTGACGGCTGACATCGACGGCGCGCGGGGAACGCGCGAGCATCGCTCGCGCTTCGATGCGTACCGCGACCACGTGCACGCGCACGACCTCTCGCTCGGCATCGCGATGACCGACGCGAAGGGGGACCGCTCGAAGCGCCCGCATGAACAGGCCAATCCCGACAGCTACGTCCACGTCGTCGAGGAGAGCGGCAAGGGCATCGTGATCTCGGGCAGCAAGGCGATCGTCACCGGGGCGCCTTACATGCACGAGCTCCTCGTGATGCCGTGCCGGAACATGACGCGCGAGGACGCCGCGTTCGCCGTCTGCTGCGCGGTTCCGGTCGACGCCCCCGGTGTCACCATCGTGTCGCGTCCGGCGGGGCGCCCCGGCGAGAGGCTCGAGCACGGCGACGCGCTCTTCTCGCGCCGCTACGGCCAGGCGACGGCAGTGGTCCTGTTCGACCGCGTGGCGGTGCCGTGGGAGCGCGTTTTCTTCGCCGGAGACTGGGAGCATTCGGGCACGCTCACCTATGCGTACGCGACACACCACCGGCAGACCTGCATCGGCGCACGTGCCGGCTTCGGCGATCTCCTGATCGGCGCGGGTGCGCTGATGTGCGAGGCGAACGGATTCGATCCGGGCGAGGTGTCCAGCCTGCGCGAGCCGATGATCGAGTTGATCAAGATCGTCGAGGGCTTCTACGCGTGCGGCGTCGCCGCGAGCGTGTACGCCCTCCACGACGCGGGAAGCGGCACCTTCATGCCCGAGCCGGTGTTCGCCAACATCGGCAAGCTGCTGCTCGCCACGCAGATCTACGACATGCACCGGCTGGCACACGAGGTGTCGGGCGGGCTCGTCGTCGCGCTGCCCGGGCCCGGCGAGGACCACAACCCCGCCACCGCGGCGCAGCTCGCCGAGGTGCTGCGCGCGAATCCCGAGGTGCCCTACGACAAGCGCATCGAGGTCGCGCGCCTCGTCGAGGACCTGACGGCGTCGTATCAGGGCGGCTGGTATTCGCTGATCAGCCTCCACGGCGGCGGGTCGCCTGCGGCGCTGAAGCAGGAGATCTGGCGCAACTATCCGGTCGGCAACAAGGTACGGCTCGTCGAGAGGCTCCTCGAGCGCGGGGTGCTCGCCGACGCGGAGCGCCCGATCACGCGCAATCGCCAGCCCGGCCGCTGCTGCGACCACGGCTGCGCGAGCCCCGGGCAGCCGATCATGGTCCCGCTGCCGCCGTCGACCCGCGGCAGTCGAGATTCGAGCTGATCGTCTGGCGCTCCGGGACCGGATGCCGCGCGATCAGCGAACGAACCAGAAGAGCGCGAGCGACGCGGCGAGACAGTAGAACCCGAACAGGTGCCAGCGGCCGCGCTCGAGCCAGCGCGACAGCCAGCGAAGCGCGACGAGCCCGGCGACGAGGCTCAACACCATGCCGGTGAGGCCGGGCCCGGCGAGGTGAAGCAGGCTCGCGGGAGCCTGTGCGCCGTGCTGCGCGCGCAGGAGGCGCCAGGCTTCGCGGGCAATGACCGGAGGCGTCAGCACCACCGCCAGAGCGAAGCTGAAGTCCTCGGCAGTCGCACGGTCGATGCCCGCGATGAGGCCGGTCGAGATCGTCGCACCCGAGCGCGAGAAGCCGCGAAAGGGCAGGCAGAGGCCCTGCACGATCCCGATCGAAGCCGCGCGGCGCGGATCGAGGTCGCGCGTGAGCGCATGGCGTGCGCGGCGCGCCGACACGATGATGAGGATGCCGGCGGCAGCGAGCCCGGTCGCGATGATGTATACGTTGCCGAACAGGTCCTCGACGTCGTGATGGACGGCGCCGCGCAGGACGACGCGCTGGATGAGAACGAGGAGGGCAAGCCCGACGACGCCGGTCGCGGCGGTGGCGATCACGACGAGCCGCGCAAAGCTCATGAACGCCGTCCTCGATCCGAACCAGCGCGCGCGCCACGCACGCCAGAAGTAGGCCAGAACGGCGAGCATCGTGCCCGTGTGCAGCATCACGAGGAGCATCGTCATCTCGGGCGTCGTCGGATCGAGCCCCATCAGCTTCTCCGCGACGATCACGTGGGCCGAGCTCGAAACCGGCAGGAGCTCGCCGAAGCCCTGAACGATCGCGAGGACGAGGATCTGCCCGAACGTCATCGAGGGGTTCCGCCGGGATCGTCGGGGAGCGTTTCGAGCACGCCGGTGACGGCCGCGGGCGATGCACAGCCTGCGAGCGCCATGCGCTTCGCGCGATCGCCGAGCAGCGCGGCTGCGGCGGCGAGCAGCCTCAGGTGACCCTCGCCCGCCTGCGCCGGGACGACCAGCCCGAGGAACAGCGACACCGGGCGCCCGTCGGGCGCCGCGAACTGGACCGGGGTCGCGGTACGCACGAGCGCGGCGGCCTCGGTGCCGCAGTCGGCGATGCGAGCGTGCGGGATCGCCACGCCGTGGCCGAGCGCGGTGGACCCGAGCTGCTCGCGGCGCTCGAGTCCGCGCAGCACGTCGCCGGCCGGCAGCCCGGTGCGCCGAGCGAGCATCGCGGCGAGCCTCGCGAGGACCGCGTCGGCCGAGTCGAACGCCGCATCGAGCTCGATGTCTTCGGCGGCGAGCGTGTCGCGAAGCGGATTCATCGCTCGTCGGTCGGGATCATCGCCGGCCCAGTCTTCACGCGCGGTCTTCCGTCGCTTCGGCCGGCTCTTCGTCGTCGTCGCCGGTCATCGCTTCGTGGAGGAACACCTTGTTCGCGTGTTCGTCGAAGTCGATGATCTCGGCGTAGCGTCCCCAGCCGAGCATCGTCCGGAAGAGCTTCTCCGGCTGGTCGTACGGCAGCAGCGAGCCGAGCTCCTCGAGGAGCTCGTCGGCGTCGATCCGATGGTCGGTCGCCGCGGCGAGGTTGGCGACGAGGATCTGGAACAGGCGCAGCTTCATGATCGCCTCGCGGAACAGCGTCTTGCGCACCGGCGCCGGCGCCGCGAGGAAATACCAGCCGACCTCGGTCATGAACACGTCGTCCTTCGGCGTGTCGACGAGGTCGAGCATCTCGGCCGCCTTGACGATGGCGATCGTTTCACCGAATTCGCGACCGATGCGCGCCGACAGGTCGAAGACGTTGATCGTTTCCTGGCTGTCCTCGAGGATCTCGAGGAGGCCGACGATCGTTTCCACCGGAACGTTCGGGATGGTCTCGACGCGCGCCGGTGCGGCGGCGGTGACGGACGCGCCCGGCGTGCTGCCGGCGGGTGCAGCGCGGCCCGCCGCGGCGGCCGCGGCCGCGGCGACGGACCGCTCGGCGGGCTCGTCGGGCAGCACGAGCGCAGTGATCGCCGCGTGGACCTGGTCGACGAGTGCCGCGAACTGTCGCGAATTGACGTCGCGCGGATAGGGGAGCGGGTTGACGATGACGTTGCGCACACGGCCCGGATGCGACGAGATGATGACGATGCGCGTCGCCATGAACACCGCCTCGGCGATGTTGTGCGTCACGAGGAAGATGCTGCGCAGGCCCCCGTGCCCGGCGCCGCGCCACAGGTCGACGACCTGCGTGCGCAGGTTCTCCGCGGTCAGCACGTCGAGCGCGCTGAACGGCTCGTCCATGCCGAGGATCTCGGGCTGCGCGACGAGCGCGCGCGCGAAGCCGACGCGCTGGCGCATGCCGCCCGAGAGCTGCTTCGGATAGGCGTTCTCATACCCGGTGAGCCCGATCAGCGCGAGGGCGCGCTCGATCTCGTCGTCCTCGGCGGCGGCGTCTAGACGCCGCTGGACGAGGCCGACGCGGACGTTTTCCTGCACGGTCAGCCACGGGTAGAGCGCGAAGCTCTGGAACACGATCGCGAGCCGGTGGTTGATCGACGTGAGCGGCGCGCCGTGCGCGAGGACGCTTCCCGAAGTCGGCTGGGTCAACCCCGCCATCAGCCGGAGGATCGTCGACTTTCCCGACCCCGACTGCCCGAGGAGCGCGACGACCTCGCCGTCACGCACCTCGAGCGAGATGCCGTCGAGCACCGTCACCGGCGGACCGCCGTCGCGGCCTTCGTAGGCCTTGGTGACGCCCGCGAGTTCGACGAGGGGGGGTGACGCGGCGGACATGGGAGGCAGGGTCAGTCGAACCTGAAGCGGCGCTCGGCGAGATCGTAGAGGCGCCGCCAGAACAGCCGGTTGGTCGTCACGACGAACGCCGCCATGATGATAATGCTGAACCAGATCGCCGGCCGATCACCGTGCTCGGTGACCTGGGCGATGTACGCACCGAGCCCGTCGGCAACCAGTTCCCGGTGGCCCCAGGTTGCGACCTCGGCGACGATGCTCGCGTTCCACGCGCCCCCGGCGGCGGTCACCGCGCCGGTGACCCAGAACGGGAAGATCGCGGGGATGATCAGCGTCTGCCACAGGCGCCGCCCGCGCAGCCCGAACTGGGCTGCGGCCTCGCGCAGGTCGGTCGGGATCGCCATCGCCCCCGCGATGACGTTGAACAGGATGTACCACTGGGTGCCGAGCGCCATCAGCGCGATGCTGCCGAGATTGATCGGGATGTGCGCGGTGATGAAGAACGCGACGACGAACGGGAACGTCATGTTGACCGGGAACGATGCGGCGATCTGGGCGATCGGCTGCGCGACGCGGGCGATCCTCGGCCGCATTCCGATCCACACGCCGATCGGCGTCCACACGAGGGTGGCGAGCGCGGTCATGACGGCGACGCGCAGGAAGGTCAGCACACCGAGCCAGACGACGTGAGCCATCTCGCCGAGGGTGAGATCGCTGCGGATCCCGCCGAGCGTCGACACCGCAGCGATCGCGAGCCAGGCGGCGGCGGCCGCCGCGAGCGCCCACCCGGCGATCCGCGCGAGCGTCCGCGCACGCGGCGGAGCGCGGCGGCCGATCCGCTGGCCCGCGTCGGACGCGAGCGTCGAAGCGCGGTCGATCATGCGCCCGATGCGCGCTCCGACGTGCTCCGAGAACCAGGCGAGGATGGCCGACCGTCGCAGGAGGTCGAGCACCCACGACGCCGGCGCGTCGCCGGTCCCGGTCTGCTCGAGCTTGAACTTCTCGGCCCACGCGACGAGCGGCCGCCAGACGAGCTGGTCGATCACGACGATGGTGACGATCATCGCGACGATCGCATAGACGGCCGCACGCGTGTCGCCGGCTTCGACCGCGGCCGCCATGTACGAGCCGAGCCCGGGCAGCTTGATGTCCTTGTTGAGCACCGAGATCGCCTCGCTCTGCGCGACGAAGAACCAGCCGCCGCCGAAGCTCATCATCGAGTTCCACATGAGGCCGATCGCCGACGACGGCAGCTCGACTCGCGTGAAGCGCTGCCAGCGGTTGAGCCCGAACACCGCCGCAGCTTCGGTGAGCTCGGAGGGGATCGTCACGAGCGAGTGATAGAAGCCGAACGTCATGTTCCACGCCTGCGCGGTGAAGATCGCGAAGATGCTCGCGCACTCGACGCCGAGCATGCTCCCGGGAAAGAGCGCGATGAAGCCGGTGACGGTGACCGAGAGGAAGCCCAGCACCGGCACCGACTGCAGCACGTCGAGGAGCGGCAGCATCACCTTGCGCGCCCGCACGTAGTGGGCAGCGACCCAGCCGTAGGCGAGGGTGAACACGAGCGATGCACCGAATGCGATGAACATCCGCAGCGTCGTTCGCGCCGTGTAGTACGGGATCAGCGCGACGTCGAGCGAGATCGACGGCGGGTGCAGCTCGTCGAAGCGCGCGCGCATGTCGCCGCCGAGGACGACGAGCGCCCACAGCGTCGCGAGGACCACCGCCACCACCAGCGCATCGACCCAGCGTGAAGGCAGCTCCCCGGCGACCCGCTGGCCGGTGACGTCGGGGTAGGGGCGGGTGGTCAGCCGCAGGCCCCCGTGAAGCCGCAGTCCGTGCAGAAGTCGCAGCCGTCCTTGCGGATCAGCGCGCGGTTACCGCATTCCGGACACTTGCGCCCCGGCAGCACGCGCAGCGCCGCGGCAGACTGCTCGGTTTCGGGAACGCTCAGGATGCCTGCGTGGGAGACCGGATAGCCTTCCTCGGTCAGGATGCCGAGCATCGCGTAGCGGTGGATCATCAGCCTCGCGAGGTAGGCGATCGTCGACGGCCACAGCTGCGACTTCTGCACCCCGGGAATGCGCGCCATGAACGCCTCGTTGGGTTCGGCGTAGCTGAGGAGCTTGCGGAGCTTCATCCCGATCCATGCGGGATCGACGACGCGCATGTCGAGCGAGAGCGCCTTGCACAGCCCGTCGAGCACCCGCGGGTATTCGCCCGACAGCCACATCGAGTAGGGCCTGCGCTGGCCGTCGGGCATCATGAGCTCCTTCAGGAAGAGCACGAAGTCGTCGCCTGCGCCGGGATTCAGCACGTCGACGGTCCACGAAAGCGTCCCGTCGGTCCCCGCCTTGGGCTCCTTCACGCCCATCAGCGCATCGACGACCGGCGTCGCGCCATGGCCGTCGCCGGCGAACGCGCCGAGCTCGTCGACGCGGTAGCGGACGAGCTTCGCGAGACCGGAGACGAGGCTCGGCACGCGGACCTTGTGGCCGTCTGGAGGCATCGCCATGTCGAAGCCGTCGTCGCCCGCCGCCTTCTGCAGCGCGGAGAGCTTCATGTCGAGCCACGCGCGGTCGTGCGTGCGCATGTCCATCGACAGCGTCTTGGCGATCGCGCCGAGGCCCCGCGGCTGCTCGGCGCCGTTGATCCACACCTCGAACGGCCACGCCGCATTCCCGTTGTCGAGGTGGCCGATGAACACGGCGAAGTCGCCGAGCGGATGGCGTACGACGTAGGTCCAGCACGGATTGCCGTTCGGGAGCTCGGGGCGCCCGGGCCAGCGCAGGCTGGCGAGGGGCGGCTCCTGGGCGCGGTCGAGGCGGATGCGGCGGTCGGGATCGGTCGCGTCGAGATCCTCCCTGCCGGCGCCCGGCACGGTCGGCGACGCGACTTCGAGCACTGCGCCGAGCACGTCGTTCGGGCGGTACGTCGCGATGCCCTTGAGGCCTGCCTGCCAGGCGTCGAAGTAGAGGTCCTTGAACGCCTCGAACGGGTAATTGACCGGAACGTTGACCGTCTTGCTGATCGCGGTGTCGACGAAGGGCTGCACGGCGGCGTTCATGCGCATGTGGTCGGTCGCGCTCATCTCGAGCGCGCTCACGAACGCGGGCGGGAGCATCGACGAGCGGCGCCCGTCTGCGCCGGCAAAGATCTCGCCGGGCGCGTGCCCCGCACCCGCGTCCCACGGGACCATCGCCACGTCGTCGTCGAGGCGGTGGAGGTGCCTGAACACGCGCAGCGCGTGATCCTCGACGGTGAATTCCTTCATCGTGTCGTCGGGCATGCGCTTCCTGCGCGTGTAGACCCAGCTGAACGCGGGCTCGATGCCGTTCGAGGCGTTGTCGGCGAACGCGAGCGAGATCGTGCCTGTCGGCGCGATCGACAGGAGGTGGCTGTTGCGGATGCCGTGCGCGCGGATCGACTCGCGAATCGCTTCGGGCAGGCGCGACGCGAAGCGCGGGGCGGCGAGGTAGGCGTCGGCGTCGAACTTCGGAAACGACCCCTTGTCGCCGGCGACTGCTACCGATGCCGTGTACGCGGCGTCGCGCATCGCCTCGGCGATCCGCGCGGCCATCGCGCGCCCGTCGTCGCTGTCGTAGCGCAGCCCGAGCAGGATCAGCGCATCGCCGAGGCCGGTGAAGCCGAGGCCGATGCGGCGCTTGTCCATCGCCTCCTGCCGCTGCTGCGGCAGCGGCCATGCGGTGACGTCGAGCACGTTGTCGAGCATGCGCACCGCGACCGCGGCGGTCTGCCCGAACGTCTCGAAATCGAAGCGCGCGCCGGAAGTGAACGGATCCTCGACGAAGCGCGTCAGGTCGAGGCTGCCGAGGTCGCAGCAGCCGTACGCCGGAAGCGGTTGTTCGCCGCAATTGTGTACCTCGAGGCCATTGGCGTCGAACGCATGAATCCCGGCGACCGTCACATCGTAGACATCCTCGCAGCCGTCATCGACCACTTCAAGCACCCTCGCTACGAAACGCTCGCGGTTCTGCGCGCGGTGATACCGCGACAGTGCGCTTTGCAGCCTTGTTGCCTTGTCGGTGTCCGCGAAGCCGACCCGCTCCGCGAAGACCGCAATGTTGTCGCCGGCGATGACGAGCTCGTGCTGCGCCCTGGTCGCATACGCCTTCGTTCCCCCGCGGCCGTCGGGCATCCGGCGGATCTGTGCCGGGCGTCGCTCCCGATAGATCGCCGACGCGATACCGAGACGAAGCAGCATTCGCTGCGCGGCATGCAACAGCTTCAGGTCGCTCTGCGCGAGACGGAGGCTGACGCCTTTGCTCTGGTTGCCTTGGACCGAGCCATCGGCGTCGAACAGGCCGCGCAGAACGCCACCCACGAAAGCCGAGCTTGCGCGCTCGATCTCCGGAGTGATCGTCTTATGGCCCGGTTGCATTCCCCAGGCGCGGGCGAGATCCCGAAGGGGTGCGGAAGCGAGGCGCGCCTGCCCGAGACCACGGACGGGGCGCTGGAACCCGCGGAAGTCGGTGCGGTGGTGCAAGGGCGCGACGGCCGACTCGACCGCGGCGATGATCCCGGCGGCTCCGGTGCGCGCCCACGCGACCGAAGCGTTGCCGACCCGGAGAAGCTCCGGGGCCCAAACCGCGAGCGTGGCCTTCTGCTCGCGTAGCCAGCCATCACCGATCAGCAGACCGAGCAGGTACCCCTCGTTCCTGTCTCCTTCACCGTTCCAGTTTGCGAGGTCGCGATGGTTCTGGAGCACGATCTCGTCATTCGCGCGCAACGCCGCGGCAGGAACCCACTCGAGCTCGCGCACGTAGCGCGTCATGCGTGCGACGCGGCGAACGAGGTGATCCGCGGTCAGGCGCAGCGTGTGGCCCTCGCGCGTCACGAGCCTGACGATCCTGCGCGTTCCGGTGTGGAAGAAGCCCGCACTCTCGACCGGGTACGGGTGTCCATGCACGATCGCGTCGAACGCGCGCCCGACGAGCTCGTGCACCTGCCGCGCGCCGGCGTCCGTCATCACCCAGGTGTCCGCCGTGACACAGGGGTTGGTCGCCTCGATCGTCTCGCAGTACGATAGATTGTTGTCGCGGTTGATCGTGTCGATGAAGACCACGCCGGGCTCCGCGTGATCGTAGGTCGAGCGCATGATCTGGTCCCACAGGTCGCGCGCGCGCACGGTGCGGTAGATCCAGAGGCCGTCGGCGCGCTGATGCGCGCCCGCGCGGATCGCATCGGGGGACGGCGCGGCCCTGTGAACGAGCTCCCACTTGCCGTCGGCGCGCACGGCGCCGACGAACGCGTCGGTGACGGCGACCGAGATGTTGAAGTTGGTGAGCCCGCCCTCGTCCTTGGCGTGGATGAACGCCTCGATGTCGGGATGGTCGCAGCGCAGCATCCCCATCTGTGCGCCGCGGCGCGATCCCGCCGACTCGACGGTCTCGCAGCTCCGGTCGAACACGCGCATGTACGACAGCGGCCCGCTCGCGCGGCTGTTGGTGCCGCGCACGTGGGCGCCCTGCGGGCGGATGCGCGAGAAGTCGTAGCCGACGCCGCCGCCGCGGCGCATCGTCTCGGCCGCCTCCTGCAGCGCGACGTAGATGCCGACCTCGGTCGCGTTGCCCGAGATGCTGTCCCCGACCGGCTGGACGAAGCAGTTGATGAGCGTCGCCTCGAGATCGGTGCCGGCCGCCGAGGCGATGCGTCCGCCGAGGACGAAGCCGCGCTCCTGGGCGACGTAGAACGCTTCCTCCCACGCCGCGCGTGCGGCCGGCGCTTCGATGGCCGCGAGCGCCCGTGCGACGCGCCGGCGGACGTCCTCGATCGTGCGCTCGTCGCCCTTCGCGTATTTCTCGAGCAGCACCTCGGTCGAGATCAGTTGCGGCGAAAGGGCATGGCCTGCCTGGAGTTGCCTGGGGTCGTCGCGCTTCATGATGTCTTCGCTGGTGGAATCACGCCATTTTCGTCGATCCGGGCCGCATAGTCGACGGTTGGACCGGGTTTCGTTGCGTCGTCGAGCCGGAGGCATTCGCCGAACCGCGTGTCGAGGGTAGCCGGGCGGAACCGCGACACCCCCTTGTTGGGATAATTGGTAAGCTCGCCGAAGCACGCGCGTCCGCCGGCGTCGTAGAAGTCGGCGCGCACGAAGTCGACGCCGGCCGAGGCCGCCTCGGCTGCCGCCACCATCGCGTCGAGCGACTTCGGCGGAGGTCGCGGTGGCCCCTGCTCGGCGGCAACCGTGCCTTCGAAGAAGCGCCAGCGCTCGTCGTAGAGCGCCTGCGTGTGCCGCACGCCGCGCCCCTCGTCGACCTGGATCACCCGGACCTTGCCGCCGAAGACGAAGAGCTTGAAATCGGGCGGCGGCAAGGCGCCGTCGCACGGGAGGAGTTCCTCGGCGTAGATCGCGCGGCGCACGTTCCGGTACGCCCACTCGCGCCCGACGTGGGTGAAATCCGAACGCAGCCAGCGCCGCGCGAGTGCGACCAGCGAGGCGCGCGACACGCTGCGCTTGTCCGGGACGAGCAGGTTGAAGCCGCTGCCGTGGTTGGCCTTCAGCACGAACGCCGACGGCAGCGCATCGAACGGCAGCTCGTCGGCGCGCTCCGACCACCAGTAGAGCTCGGGGAAGGCGATTTGCGGAGCCGCGCTGCGCACCCACCCGCGTGCGCGGAGCTTGTCGGCGAAGAGCGTCAGGTACGGCCTGCGGTCGAACAGGATCTTGGCGAGGATCTTCTCGTTGAAGCCCTTCGGCCGTTCGAGGTCGGGGAGCCTGCCGAAGCGCTGCCGGTAGAGCTCCGAGAGCCAGGCCCGGTCGCTGACGAAGCGCGCCGCGAGCCCGCGCCGCCAGTCCTCGCGCAGGTCGCGCCAGCGCCGGCGGCCAGGAGTCAGGATCGGGCGGGCGACCGGCGCATCCCGCGACGCGGCAGGCGTCAGAACGCCGTCAGGTTGGTGCCGCCGTCGCCGACGGCGACGTAGCCGACGCCGATCACCTTCGGGGTGAGAAGCGTGAAGGTGACCGAGTTCAGGTTGGCCGTGGTTCCCGAGTCGGCAACCGTCCAGGTGACCCCGCCGTCGCCGCTCGTGACGATGGTTCCGCCCTGCCCGACGGCGACGAACTGCGTGCCGAAGGTCACCGATTCGAGGTCGGCGGTGACCCCCGACGCGCGCGCGGTCCAGGTGATGCCGTCGGGGCTCGTCAGGATCGTCCCGCCGCGCCCGACGGCCACGAACGTCGCAATGGCGGTCACGTTCGAAGTTGCCGTGCGCGAGCCGTAGAAGACGCCCCTGAGGTCGACGGTCGCCGGCGGCTTCTGCAGCGCCCATGTGTTGCCGTCGCTGCTGGTGACCAAGGTGCCGTTCGCGCCGACGACGACGTAGCGGCCGTCGCCATATGCGACGCTATAGAGGTTCGCCGTGGTCGGCGAGGTGCGCAGCGACCAGTCGGTGCTGTTGGTCGTCGTGAGGATCGTGCCCTGTGCACCCACGGCCACGACTTGCCCCGTCCCGCTGCCGTCGAGCGCATAGAGCGCGCTGGTCGTCGGCGCGCTGCGCTGCGTCCACGTCACGCCGTCGGGGCTCGTGTCGACCGTCCCGCCGTCGCCGATCGCGACGAGCAGGTTGTCGCGGTGCTGAACCGCATTGAGCGAGGCCGTCGTTCCCGAAGTCGCCGGCACCCACGCCACGACGTTGCCGGTCGTGAAGATCGTTCCGGCGGCGCCGACGGTGGCGAGGCCGGGGAGTCCGGTCGACAGCGACGACGCGAAGCCGACGCCGAGCAGATTGCTTCCGGTGAGCGGGGCGGCTGCGGTCCAGGTCGCTCCGGCGAGGCGCGGCACGAAGGCGAGGGCCGGCGAGCCGGTGCCTCCGGGTCCGCCGTTATGCCGCCCGTTCACCGTCACCGAGTAGGTCTTGCCGTTGACGAGTCCGGTGACGATGAACGGTGGCCTGACGTTGGTGAAGATCGCGCAGCCGGGCATCGTCGCGCAGTCGCTGGTGTCGACGTTCGGGGTCTGTGCGACCCACACCCAGTACTCGACGCTGCCGTCGTTGTTCCAGTTCACCGTGGCACTGGTGTCCCCCGGTTCGACGGTGACCCCGGTCGGCATCGATGCCGAACTGCCTCCGCCGCCGCACCCGGCAAGCAGCAAAGTGACGGCGATCGTTGCAATGGCGAGAATCGATTTCAATTCGGTTTCCTGTCGGCTGCGGGCTCGCCGGCGATCGCGCGCCACACGGTTTCGGGGGTGAGCGGCATCTGCAGGGCGAGGGCGCGTCGCTCGCACCCGTTGCGTGCGAGCGCGTCGATGACTGCGTTCACGACCGCCGGCGTCGCTCCGATCGTCCCGAGCTCGCCGACGCCCTTGACGCCGAGCGGGTTGGTGAGGCAGGGGGTCGACTCGTCCATCGTCATGTCAAACGCGCAGACGTCTGCTGCTCGCGGCAGGGCGTAGTCCATGAATGTCGCCGTCAGGGCCTGCCCGGAGCCGCGATCGTACACGAAGCGCTCGAACAGAGCCTGGCCGATGCCTTGCGTCGCACCGCCTTCGAGCTGGCCGGCGACGATCATCGGATTGACGACGCGGCCGACGTCGTTCACCGACCAGTAGCCGGCGAGTTCGACCGCGCCGGTTTCGGGGTCGACCTCGACTTCGCAGACGTGGCAGCCGTTGGGCCAGCTCGCCGCCGCGACGGCGCTCGCCGACCGGACCGCGATCGACGCTCCGGGCTGCCGCGCGGCGAGCTCGAACAGCCCGATGCGCCGGTCGGTGCCGGCGATCGCGAACGATCCGCTGCGGTACACGATGTCGGACGGCGCGGCCTCGAGCGCCTCGGCCGCGAGCTCGCGGCCGCGCTCGACCGCCCGCCCCGACGCCACCCGGACGGCCGAGCCGACGACGAACAGCGAGCGCGATCCGGCGCTGCCGAAGCCCTGCGCCCGGTCGGTGTCGCCGAAGTGCAGGCGGATGTGCGCGGGTGCGACGCCGAACACGTCGACGGCGAGCTGCCTGAAGGTCGTGGCGAGGCTCTGGCCCATCGGCTGCGCCGCCGTCCAGATGTCGATCGTGCCCGCCGCACCGATGGTGACGTCGACGGCCTCCTCGAACACCTCGGCGCCTGTCCACTCGATGAACGTCGCGATGCCGCGTCCGCGCCAGCGGCCGCGCCTGCGCGAGCGCTCAGCGCGCAGGGGGAAGCCCGCGCGGTCCGAGCGTTCGAGCGCGAGATCCATCACGCGCGCGAAGCGTCCGCTGTCGTAAGTCTTGCCCATCGCGTTCGTGTAGGGCATTTGCGCGGGATCGATCATGTTGCGCCGGCGCAGCTCCACTGGATCGATGCCTGACGTGCGCGCAGCGGCATCGATCAGGCGCTCGATGATGTAGACCGCTTCCGGGCGGCCCGCGCCGCGATAGGCGGCGACCGGAAGCGTGTGCGTCAGCACGGCCTCGATGCGAAGGTCGACTGCCGGAATGTCGTAGACGCCGGTGGCGACCCATGGTCCGATCATCAGCTGGATGATGACTCCGGTCGGGGTCGCGTACGCGCCGACGTCGGCGGCCGAACGCACGCGAAGCGCGCCGATGCGGCCCGACGCATCGAGCGCCAGCTCGGCGTGGCTCGTGAGGGCGCGCCCGTGCGTCGCCGACAGGAATTCGTCGATTCGCGTCGCCGTGAAGCGCACCGGCCGGCCGAGCTCGCGCGCTGCGAACGCCACGACGGCATCCTCGGGGAAGAGCCCCGCCTTCATCCCGAAGCCGCCGCCGACGTCGCCGACGACGACGCGTACCGACTCCTTCGGGATGCCGAGCACGGCGTCGCACAGCTCGTCGCGAAGCCCTGTCGGAGTCTGGCAGGAAACGCGCAGCGTAAGGCGCCCGGTCGAGGCGTCGAAGTCGGCGAGGGTCGAGCGCGGCTCGATCGCCGACGGTGCGACGCGCGGATTCACGAGGTCGAGCGAGACCCTCCATGCGGCGCTTCGAAAGGCCGCCTCGACGGCGGCGGGGTCGCCGTGACGCGCTTCGCAGGCGACATTGCCGGCGGCCCCGGCGACGACCTGCGGCGCGAGCGCCCGCCGCGCGTCCTCGACGTCGACGACGGCGGGGAGCGGCTCGTAGTCGACGACGATGGCCTCGACGGCGTCGCGCGCGGCGATCGCCGAGGTCGCGATGGCCGCCGCGACGGCCTCGCCGACGTAGCGCACGACGTCGACGGCGAGGACGTGGTGCGGCGGACTCGCGGCGGGTTCACCCGACGCGCGCCGGAAGTCGGCCGATGCAGGCAGCGGACGGACCCCCGCCGCGACGAGGTCGCCTCCGGTCAGCACCCGCAGGACACCCGGGAGCGGCTGCGCCGCGCGCGTGTCGATGCGCAGGATGCGGGCGTGCGGGTGGGGCGAGCGCAGAAACGCCGCGTAAACCTGATCGGGTACCGGAACGTTGTCGGCGAAGCGGCCCTGTCCGCGAACGAGGCCGTCGTCCTCGACGCGCGCCACCGAGCGCCCGCTGCCGAAGCGCTCGGGGGCATCGCTGCCGGGGCCGTCAGGCCGTTCCCGCGCCGCCGAAGTTGTTACCATTGCCCTTTCCGCCCACTTGGAGGTAGTTTCATGAGAACAGGTCTTCTGACGCTCCCGATCGTGCTCGCCGCGGGCCTCGCGGTGTCGTCGCTGGCATTTGCCCAGGCACCTGCGGGCTCGACCGGCGCATGCAAGGACGGCAGCTACACGTCGCAGGCGACCAAGCGCGGCGCCTGCAAGGGTCACGGCGGAGTGAAGGAATGGTACGCCTCGGAAGCGAAGTCGAAGGAGAAGGCGTCCGCGGAGAAGGCGGCCAAGGAATCGAAGGCGGAGAAGAAGGAATCGACGAAGGAAGCGAAGAGTCAGTCGAAGAGCGAGAAGGCGGCCGGGGCCGGTGCTGCGGGTGGCGCCGCGGGGGCCGCATCGACGCAGACCTCGAGCATGGCTTCGTCGCACAAGGCGCCCAAGGGAATGCGCGCCGAAGCGGCACCCGGCGGCGGTGCCGGCAAGGTGTGGGTCAACACCGCATCGCACGTCTACCATTGCAGCGGTGACGAGTGGTACGGGAAGACCAAGGAAGGCGAGTACATGACCGAAGCCCAGGCGAAGGCGAAGGGCGCGCACGCATCGCACGGCAAGGCCTGCAGCTGATCGCGAGCGGCTGGCCGCGGCCGGCGGGCCGTGATCAGCCGATGGAACGCGGGGTGCGCGGCGGTCCCGGCGCGCTCCGCTCCCGAACGCCGTCGCGGTGATCGCAGTGCGCGCGTGACAGCGACACGCGGCGGAAGGAAGCTCGGCGTGGAACGAGCCGGCCGTCTCCCGGGCAACGGTGGCGGCCGGATGCAGCGGCACCTGCCGGTCGAGGCCCTCAGCATGAGCACACCGCACGATCTTTTCATCGGTGCGCGCGATTTCCTGCTCGCGCACCGTACCGACTACGCCGGCGCCGCCCGCGAGTTTCGCTGGCCCGCACTCACCCATTTCAACTGGGCGATCGATCACTTCGACGTGATGGCGCGGGATAACGACCGCCCGGCGCTGTGGATCGTCGGCGAGGATCGCAGCGAGCATCGGCAGACGTTTCGCGAACTCTCGGCGCGGTCGGGGCAGGTCGCCAATCATCTGAGGAGCCTCGGCGTCGCGCGCGGGGATCGCATGCTCCTGATGCTCGGCAACGAGCCCGCCCTGTGGGAGACGATGCTCGCCGCGATGAAACTCGGTGCCGTCGTGATTCCGGCCACGGCGCTCCTCACGCCCGACGACCTGCGCGACCGCATCGAACGCGGACGCGTGCGGCACGTCGTCGCGTCGAACGCGCACATTCCCAAGTTCGCCGGCGTCGAGGGCTCGTACACGCGGATCTGCTCGGGTGCTGCGCAAGCGGGCTGGGTGAGCCACGGCGCCGCCGGCGCGTTTCCGGCGGCGTTCACGCCCGACGGCCCGACGCAGGCGACGGACCCGATGCTGCTCTACTTCACGTCGGGAACGACCTCGAAGCCGAAACTCGTCCTGCACACGCACCAGAGCTACCCGGTCGGGCACCTGACGACGATGTACTGGCTGGGGCTCGAGCCCGGCGACATCCACCTCAACATCTCGTCGCCGGGCTGGGCGAAGCACTCGTGGAGCTGCGTGTTCGCGCCGTGGAACGCCGGCGCCTGCGTGTTCATCTACAACTCGGCGCGCTTCGATCCGAAGGGGCTGCTCGCGACCGTCGCGAGGTGCGGGGTCACCACGCTGTGCGCGCCGCCGACGGTCTGGCGGCTACTGATCCAGGAGGATCTCGCGGCGCATCGCGGCGCGCTCGCGCTGCGTGAGCTCGCGAGCGCCGGCGAGCCGCTCAACCCCGAGGTGATCGAGCAGGTGCGCGCCGCGTGGGGCATCGTGATTCGCGACGGCTACGGGCAGACCGAGACCACGGCGATCCTCGGCAATCCGCCGGGGCAGCCGCTGAAGCCGGGCTCGATGGGTCGCGCGCTGCCTGGCTATCGCGTCGTGCTGCTCGACGCCACCGGAGCCGCCGCCGACGAAGGCGAGGTCTGCCTCGAGCTTGCGCCGCGTCCGGCCGGATTGATGGCGGGCTACGAGGACAGCGCCGAAGCGACCACACGCGCGATGCGCGACGGCCGCTATCACACCGGCGACACCGCGATGCGCGACGCCGACGGATACGTAACCTTCGTCGGACGCGCCGACGACGTGTTCAAGGCATCCGACTACCGCATCAGCCCGTTCGAGCTCGAGAGCGCGCTCCTCGAATACGAGGCGATCACCGAGGTCGCGGTGGTGCCGAGCCCCGATCCGCTGCGCCTCGCCGTTCCGAAGGCTTTCGTCACCGTCACCGGGACGAGCACGCCGGGACGCGAGCTCGCCCAGGAGATTTTCGCCTTTGCGCGAAGGCAGCTCGCGCCGTACAAGCGCGTGCGCAGGCTCGAGTTCGTCGCCGAGCTCCCGAAGACGCTCTCGGGAAAGATCCGCCGCGTCGAGCTCCGCCAGGGCGAGGCCGCGCGCCGCCAGCGCGGCGAGCGCGCTGGCCTCGAGTTCTTCGAGGAAGACTTCCCCGACCTCAAGCGCGAGTAGGCTCGACGTGACCCAGGCAGAGACCTCCGGGTCGAGCCGCGAGCGGCTCGGCTTCCAGGCCGAGGTGAAGCAGCTCCTCGACCTGATGATCCATTCGCTCTACTCGAACCGCGAGATCTTCCTGCGCGAGCTCGTCTCGAACGCGTCGGACGCCTGCGACAAGCTGCGCTTCGAGGCGCTGCACAACCCCGGGCTCTTCGAGGACGACCCCGACCTCGCGATCCGCATCGAATGCGATGCGGCGGCGCGCACGGTGACGGTCACCGACAACGGCATCGGCATGAGCCGCGACGAGGTGATTGCGAACCTCGGCACGATCGCGAAGTCCGGAACGCGCGAGTTCTTCGCCCGGCTCTCCGGCGACGAGCGCAGTGATGCGACGCTGATCGGCCAGTTCGGCGTCGGCTTCTACTCGTCGTTCATCGTCGCCGATCGCGTGACGGTCGAGACGAGGCGCGCCGGGGAGTCGGTCGCGCAGGGCGTGCGCTGGACCTCGGACGGCGCAGGCGAGTTCGAAGTCGAGACGATGGAGCGCGCCGCCCGCGGCACCGCGGTGACGCTGCACCTGCGCGACGAGCACGCCGAGCTCGCTTCGGGCTCGCGCCTGCGCGCGATCGTCCGCCGCTACTCGGACCACATCGTGCAGCCGATCCTGATGAAGAAGCTCGACTGGAAGGATGGCAGCGAGGTCGCGCTCGCCGAGGACGAGCAGGTCAACCGCGCGTCGGCGCTGTGGGCGAGGCCGAAGGCCGAGATCAGCGACGACGAGTATCGCGAGTTCTACAAGCACGTGGGGCACGACTTCGACGATCCCCTCGGCTGGACGCACGCGCGAGTCGAGGGGCGCCAGGAGTACACGCTGCTCCTCTACGTCCCGGCGCACGCGCCGTTCGACCTGTGGGATCGCGGTGCCCGGCACGGCGTCAAGCTCTACGTGCGGCGCGTGTTCATCATGGACGACGCCGAGAAGCTGCTGCCGTCCTACCTGCGCTTCGTGCGCGGGATCGTCGATTCGGGCGACCTGCCGCTCAACGTGTCGCGCGAGATCCTCCAGGAATCGAAGGATATCGAGGCGATCCGCGCCGGCGCGACGAGGAAGCTCCTCGATCTGCTCGCGCATCTCGCGGCCGACGAGAAGGACAGGTACGCGGCGTTCTGGCGCGAGTTCGGGCGCGTGCTGAAGGAGGGCGTCGGCGAGGACGGCGCAAACCGCGAGCGCATCGCGGCGCTCCTGCGCTTCGCGTCGACGCAGGCCGACGGCGACGCCGAGACGGTGTCGCTCGCCGAGTACGTCGCGCGGATGAAGCCTGCCCAGCGCAGGATCTACTACGTGACGGCCGATTCGCGCAGCGCGGCGCGCAGCAGCCCGCACCTCGAGATCTTCCGCGCGAAGGGGATCGAGGTGCTGCTGCTCGGCGACCGCGTCGACGAGTGGGTCGTCGGCCATCTCGCCGAGTTCGAGGGCAGGCCGCTCGCGTCGGTCGCCCGCGGCGGGCTCGACGCCGAGGAGATCGGCGAAAGCGCTGAAGCGCAGAAGGACCAGGCGGCTGAAAGCGAGGCGCTCGAGCCCGTCGTCCAGCGCCTGAAGGCGAGCCTCGGCGAGCGCGTCAAGGACGTACGCGTGACGAAGCGGCTCACCGAGTCTCCGGCGTGCCTCGTCGCCGACGAGCACGACCCGAGCGCGAACCTCGCGCGGATCCTCAAGGCCGCGGGACAGCCGGGACCGCAGTGGCAGCCGATCCTGGAGATCAACCCGTCACACCCGATGATCGCGCGGCTCGTCCCAGACGCGCCGGATTTCGACGCGTGGGCGAGCGTGCTGTTCGACCAGGCGCTCCTCGCCGAAGGCGGCCAGCTCGACGATCCGGCCGCCTTCGTGAAGCGGATCAATCAGCTGATGCTGTCGCCCGCGACCTAAGAGTCTCGGCGGGACCGGGGCCGACCGCGTGGGCGCGACGCGCTGCGCCGGGTAGCGGTGGGGATGCTGCGGCGCGCGAGTTCGACCGCGGAGACAGGGGGTGGGATACCGCGACGCGCTCTACACCGGCTGCGTTCCGCCGCCGAACTCGCGCGTCACGATATCCCCACCCCCTGTCCCCACGGTCGGTGTAGAGCGCGGCGTAGCATCCCCACCGCTACCCGGCGCAGCGCGTCGCGCCCACGCGGTCGGCCCCGGTCCCGCCGAGACTCTTGGCGAGGGCTCGCGCCAGCGCATCGTCGAGCGTCCGCACGGTGCGGTCGACGTTGGCGAGCTTGTCGAGCCCGAACAGTCCCACGCGAAACGTGCGGAAATCGGCAGGCTCGTCGCATTGCAGCGGGACGCCGGCGGCGGTCTGCAGGCCAAGCGCGGCGAAGCGTGCACCGGATTGCAGGTCGGGGTCGCCGGTGTAGCTGACGACGACGCCCGGCGCGCCGAATCCCTGCGCAGCGACGCTCGGGAAACCCCTGCGGGCGAGCGTCTCGCGCACGCGGTCGCCGAGGCTTTGCTGGGCCTCGCGCGCGCGGGCGAAGCCGAAGCGCTCGGTGTCGCGCATCGCGTCGCGCAGGTGCGCGAGCGAATCGGTGGGAAGCGTCGCATAGTAGGCGTGTCCGCCCGCTTCGTAGGCCTCCATGATGCCGAGCCACTTCCTCAGGTCGCAGGCGAAGCTCGTGCTCTGCGTCGTGTCGATGAGCTCGCGCGCGCGCTCGCCCAGCATGACGAGCCCGCACGACGCCGAGGTGCTCCAGCCTTTCTGCGGCGCGCTGATCAGGATGTCGACGCCGCGTGCGGCCATGTCGACCCAGATCGCACCCGACGCGATGCAGTCGAGCACGAACATCCCGCCTGCCGCATGCGTGGCCGCCGCGACGGCATCGAGGTAGGCGTCGGGGAGGATGATGCCCGAGGCGGTCTCGACGTGCGGAGCGAACACGAGTTCCGGGCGCTCGCGCGCGATCGCCGAGGTGACCTCGTCGAGCGCGGCAGGGGCGAACGGGGCCCGAGGGCCCGGACGCAGCGGCCGCGCCTTCATGACCGACATCGACGCGGGGATCTTTCCCGCCTCGAAGATCTGGCTCCAGCGATAGCTGAACCAGCCGTTGCGCAGCACGAGACAGCGCCGTCCGGTCGCGAACTGGCGCGCGACGGCCTCCATGCCGAACGTGCCGCTTCCCGGGACGACGATTGCCGAGCGCGCATGGTAGACGCGCTCGAGCGTCGAAGCGATGTCGCGCATGACCGCCTGGAAGCGCGCCGACATGTGGTTGAGCGCGCGGTCGGAGAAGACGACCGAGTACTCGAGCAGTCCGTCGGGGTCGATGTCGGGTAAGAGGCCGGGCACGATGGACTCCTGGTGACGAAGCGCGCTCGACTGCGCGCGAAGCGAGCTTAGCACGACGCCCGGCTTCGCCCGGATTGTCGCGCGCGTCGAAGGGTGCGCCAACGCCGCCACCCTGCGCGCAGCACCACGATGCCGGTGTCATCGCACGTCTGCGGCGCAGCGTTAACGTCAGCATGAAGGACGATCGGCGGGCCATCCGCTTCGGACAGCGGCCATGTGGAGCGCAGAGGTTCACGTACGACGTACAACGTCACTCGCGACGCAGCGTGTCCGATCGCCGGCCGGCTCCATCTCACGCGCCGTCAGCCAACCGACGCGAAGAGTGCTGACGATCCGGCGCAGCTTTGCGGCGATCGCTGCGCCCGTTGCATGGATCGAACGGCCTCCTGCGCGGCCGTGCAGGCGCCTCGATGCAGCGATTCGCAGTGATGGCGCGGCATTCGCCGTCGCTGCGTCGCCGGCGGGCGACGAATCGGCCCTTTGGGCGCGGGGGTTTTCGCCGCGCTCGCGCAGATGCAGTCGACGACGTTCGTGCGCCGATCAAGCGGCCTCGCCGGCATCGCGACGTTGGCACGAAGCGTGCACTGCCGCTCCGGCGACTGGCACGCGATATGCCGCAGTCGCATCGACCATTCTGAAAGCAGGCAGCTTCGCGAACCGTTTCTTCGACATGCGGTCGCACGATGGCGCCGGGTTCCTCCGCCAACACCACGTCAGTCCGGTGGTGGGTGGATCGGCGTCCTGCCAATCGAATATCCACAAGAGCAAGAAGGTATGCCGAGGGCAGCGCGGGCTCATCGCCTGCGCGCGCAGCTCGCGCGCCCGACCGACCGGGAAACGACCATGACGCCATTGCTGGAAGAATTTCGCTCGACCTACTCGGCGACTCGCGACGAGGAGATGGGGCTCGAGGAGTATCTCGCACTGTGCAAGCGCGATCCGGGCGCCTACGCCACGGCGGCCGAGCGGATGATCAGGGCGATCGGCGATCCCGAGCTCGTCGACACGCGCAACGACCCGGCGCTGGGGCGCATCTTCGGCAACCGCGTGATCCGCCGCTACCCGGCGTTTGGCGAGTTCTACGGGATGGAGGAGGCGATCGAGCAGATCGTCGCGTTCTTCCGCCACGCCGCGCAGGGACTCGAGGAGAAGAAGCAGATCCTGTATCTGCTGGGGCCGGTCGGCGGAGGCAAGTCGTCGATCGCCGAGCGCCTGAAGGCGGTGATGGAGAAGCTGCCGATCTACGCGCTCAAGGGCTCGCCGGTCAACGAGTCGCCGCTGGGGCTCTTCTCGCCCGAGCGCTTCGGCGCGGAGCTCGAAGCCGAATACGCCATTCCGCGCCGCTACCTCACCGGCATCATGTCGCCGTGGGCGTTGAAGCGCCTCGCCGAGTTCGGCGGCGACGTCTCGCGCTTTCGCGTGGTCCGGATCAATCCGTCGGTGCTGCGCCAGGTTGCGATCACCAAGACCGAACCCGGCGACGAGAACAACCAGGACATCTCGTCCCTGGTCGGCAAGGTCGACATCCGCAAGCTCGAGAGCCTGTCGCAGAACGATCCCGACGCCTACAGCTATTCCGGCGGACTGTGCCTCGCCAACCAGGGCCTGCTCGAGTTCGTCGAGATGTTCAAGGCGCCGATCAAGATGCTGCACCCGCTCCTCACGGCGACGCAGGAAGGCAACTTCAAGGGCACCGAAGGCTTCTCGGCGATCCCGTTCAGCGGGATCATCGTCGCCCACTCGAACGAATCCGAGTGGCACAGCTTCCGCAACAACAAGAACAACGAGGCGTTCCTCGACCGCATCTTCATCGTCAAGGTCCCCTACTGCCTGCGCGTCTCCGAGGAAGTGAAGATCTACGAGAAGCTGATCGATCACTCATCGCTCGCCGGTGCGTCGCGCGCGCCGGGCACGCTCGAGATGATGGCGCAGTTCTCCGTCCTGACGCGGCTCAAGGATCCCGACAACTCGAGCATCTATTCCAAGATGCGCGTGTACGACGGCGAGACGCTGAAGGACGTCGACCCGAAGGCCAAGACCCTGCAGGAATACCGGGATTACGCCGGTCCCGACGAGGGGATGACCGGGATGTCGACGCGCTTCGCCTACAAGATCCTGTCGGCGGTGTTCAACTACGACCAGACCGAGATCGCCGCCAACCCGGTGCACCTCATGTACGTGCTCGAGCAAAGGCTCGCGCGGGAGGATCTCGCCGAAGAAACGCGGCGGCGCTACGTCGAGCACATCAAGGGCTACCTCGCGCCGCGCTACGCCGAGTTCATCGGCAAGGAGATCCAGACCGCCTATCTCGAGTCGTACTCCGAGTACGGCCAGAACATCTTCGACCGCTACGTGACCTACGCAGACTGCTGGATCCAGGAAGAGGACTACCGCGACCCCGAGACCGGCGAGAGCTTCGACCGCGCGGCGCTCAACGCCGAGCTCGAGAAGATCGAGAAGCCGGCCGGGATCGCCAATCCGAAGGACTTCAGGAACGAGATCGTCAACTTCGTGCTCCGCGCGCGCGCGAGCAACGCCGGCCGTAATCCTGCGTGGTCGAGCTACGAGAAGCTGCGCGAGGTGATCGAGAAGAAGATGTTCTCGAACACCGAGGACCTGCTGCCGGTGATCTCGTTCAACGCCAAGGCCTCGGCCGAGGACAAGCAGAAGCACCAGAATTTCGTCGCGCGGATGGTCGCGAAGGGCTACACGGAGAAGCAGGTCAGGCTGCTCGCCGAGTGGTACCTGCGCGTGCACAAGTCGTCGTAGGAGCGGCAGCAGGCGGGACACGGAGATCGACATGGCACAGCTGATCGACAGGCGCTCGAGCGGCCGCGGCAGGAGCGCGGTCAACCGCGAGCGCTTCCTGCGCCGCTACAAGGCGCATGTCCAGGGCGCCGTCAGGAAGCTCGTCGGCGAGCGCAAGCTCGCCGACATCGAGCAGGGCGGCGAGGTGCGCGTGCCGAAGAAGGACATCGCCGAGCCCTCGTTCGGGTTCGGCCGCGGCGGCGACCGCGAGTTCGTGCTCCCGGGCAACCGCGAGTACGTCGCCGGCGACCGCATCCCGCGGCCGCAGGACGGCGCGGGCGGCGGGGGCGGTAGCGCGGGCGAAGGCGACAGCGAGGATGCGTTCGTGTTCTCGCTGTCGCGCGAGGAGTTCATGCAGATCTTCTTCGACGACCTCGAGCTGCCGCGCCTCGCCCGCACCGAGCTCGGGCGCACCGACCAGAAGAAGAGCGTGCGCGCCGGCTTCGCGCGAACCGGCGTGCCGGCGAATCTTGCGATCGTACGCACGCTCACCCAGTCGCTCGCACGCCGCATCGCGATCGACGGAAGCCTGCGCCGCGAGGCGGAGGAGCTCGAGCGTGCGTTCGGATCCGCCGCAGCGGCCGGCCATCCGGCTCATGCGGCGCAGGCCTATGCCGAACTGCAGCGCGTCGAGCGCCGGCTCGAGCGGGTACCGTTCATCGACGAGCCCGACCTGCGCTACCGCAACCGCGTGATGCGTCCGGAGCCGGTCGCGCGCGCGGTGATGTTCTGCCTGATGGACGTGTCGGCGTCGATGGACGAGGACAAGAAGGACCTCGCCAAGCGCTTCTTCACGCTCCTCTATCTCTTCCTCACGCGCAAGTACGGCGAGGTCGATCTCGTGTTCGTCCGCCACACCGAGGACGCCGAGGAAGTCGACGAGGAGACGTTCTTCCACGACACGCGCTCGGGAGGCACGGTCGTGTACTCGGCGCTCGACCTCGCCGAGCGGATCCGCGCCGAGCGCTATGCGCGCGGCTGGAACGTCTACGTCGCGCAGGCATCGGACGGCGACGCGTTCGGCGCCGACCCGGCGCGAAGCGCGCGCTTCCTTCGCGACCGGCTGCTTCCTGCGGCGCGCTATTACACCTATCTCGAGCTCGCGGCCGAATCCGACTCCGGGCGCTCGTCGACGCTCTGGGCCGAGTACGCGCGGGTCGCCGACGAGGCGGGCAATCTCGCGATGCGGCGCGCGACCCGCCGCGACGAGATCTACCCGGTGTTCCGCGAGCTCTTCCGCAAGGACACGCAATGACCGTACTTTCGCACGGCGCCGACTGGGACTTCGAGGCGATCGAGCGCTACGACGCGGCGATCGCCGGGGTTGCGGCCACGTTCGGCCTCGACACCTACCCCAACCAGATCGAGATCATCACGTCGGAGCAGATGCTCGACGCCTACGCGTCGTCGGGACTGCCGGTCGGCTACCCGCACTGGTCGTACGGCAAGGAGTTCATCCGCAACGAGCAGGCCTACCGGCACGGCATGCAGGGGCTCGCCTACGAGATCGTGATCAATTCGAATCCGTGCATCGCCTACCTGATGGAGGAGAACACGATGGCGATGCAGGCGCTCGTCATCGCGCACGCCTGCTACGGGCACAACTCGTTCTTCAAGGGCAACCACCTGTTCCGCCAGTGGACGGCCGCCGACGCGATCCTCGACTACCTCGTGTTCGCACGCCATTACGTGATGGATTGCGAGGAGCGCTACGGCGCTGCGGCGGTGGAGGAGGTGCTCGATGCCTGCCATGCGCTGATGGCGCACGGCGTCGACCGCTACCGGCGGCCGGCGGCGCCGACGCTGAAGGCCGAGGCGGCGCGGCTGAAGGCGCGCGAGGAGAATCGCGAGCGCCAGTTCAACGACCTGTGGCGCACGCTTCCCGGCGCGCCGGCGGCGGCGTCGAAGGGGAAACACGAGGTGTTTCCGCCCGAGCCCCAGGAAAACATCCTCTACTTCGTCGAGAAGCACTCGCCGAAGCTCGAGCCGTGGCAGCGCGAGCTCGTGCGCATCGTGCGCAAGCTCGCGCAGTACTTCCATCCGCAGGGCCAGACCAAGGTGATGAACGAGGGCTGGGCGACGTTCTGGCACTACACGATCCTGAACCGCCTGCACGAAAGAGGACTCGTCGACGATGCCTTCATGATCGAGTTCCTGAAGAGCCACACGAACGTGATCGCGCAGCCTGCCTTCGACTCGCGCGGCTACGGCGGGATCAATCCGTACGCGCTCGGCTTCGCCGTCTTCGCCGACATGAGGCGCATCTGCGAGCGGCCCGAGGCCGAGGACCGCGCGTGGTTTCCCGATCTCGCCGGAGCGGACTGGCGGCGAGTGCTCGATTTCGCGATGCGCAACTTCAAGGACGAGTCGTTCATTGCCCAGTATTTGTCGCCGCGGCTGATGCGCGAGTTCCGGCTGTTCGCAGTCGCCGACCGCGTCGAGGACGATGCCCTCGTCGTCGACAGCATCCACGACGAGCGCGGCTACCGCCGCCTGCGCCGTCTCCTCGCCGCCCAGCACGCGATCGAGAACCGCGTTCCCGACGTACAGGTCGTCCGCTACGATCGCGACGGCGACCGGTCGCTCACGCTGCGCTACGCGCGCCGGCGCGGGCGCCCGCTCGACGACGCTGCCGAGGAGGTCGTCGCGCACTTGCGCCGTCTGTGGGGCTTCTCCGTGCGCCTCGAGACAGTCGACGGCGACGAGCCGGTCGGGCGCGTGCTCGAGTGCGCGGCCTAGCGAAGCTCTGCGAAACGGGAACGGACCCTGTTTCAGCGATCGGCCGCGCCGGGAAGCGGCGGGGATGCCGCGGCGCGTGAGTTCGACCGCGAAGGCCGAGGGAGCGGGGTACCGTGACGGGCTCAAACACCGGCTGCGTTCCGCAGCCGAACTCGCGCGTCACGGTACCCCGCTCCCTTGGCCTCCACGGTCGGTGTCGAGCGCGCCGGAGCATCCCCGCCGCTTCCCAGCAGCGCGCGGCTGCCGCTTGAATCGGCCGCCGCAGCACCCCATCATGGGGAGCATGTCCAATGCGCACGCCTTGCGCCAATCCGGGACCTCGCCATGAGCGCCTCGCCGAGCCAGGATGCCAGAATCGCCGTCTGTCCCCAGTGCGGTGCCGCCAACCGCGTCGATCCGTCGCGCGTCGCCGAGGGGCCCACGTGCGGGCAGTGCCACGCCGCGATCTTTCCGGCACACCCGTTCGCGCTCACGCAGGAGCGCTTCGAGCGCCACGTCGCGTCGAGCGACTATCCGGTCGTCGTCGATTTCTGGGCCGAATGGTGCGGCCCTTGCCGGATGATGGCGCCCGCCTACGAGGAAGCGGCCGCGCGCGTCGCACCCGGGGTGCAGCTTGCGAAGCTCGACACCGACGCCGCGCCCGACGTCGCGGCGCGCCACGCCATTCGCAGCATCCCGACGCTGATCGCCTTCCGCAAGGGCCGCGAGCTCGCGCGCCAGTCCGGGGCGCTTCCCGCTTCGCAACTCGTGCAGTGGATCGGAACGCATGCCGCGCAGGGGTGACCCGACCGAGTGGATGTGGTCGCACGCATGGGGGCTGCTCGAGCAGGCCGACCGGCTGCATCGGCAGTTCTTCCATCCGTCGCGCGGCGGGCGCGAGCAGGCGACGTGGGAACCTCCGGTCGACGTGTTCGAGGATGAGCGCGAGCTCATCGTCGTCGTCGCGATGCCCGGCGTACCATCTGCGCGGGTCGAGGTTCGCACCGAGCCGGGCGCGCTCGTCATCCGCGGCGTGCGCCCGCTCCCGTTCATCGGCCGCAGCCACGTCATCCGCCATCTCGAGATTCCCTACGGCATCTTCGAGCGTCGCGTGGCCCTTCCGCCGGGGCGCTTCGAAGTCGGCGCGCCCGAACTCGCCGATGGTTGTCTCCTCGTCCACCTGAAGAAGCGCCCGTGAACACCGAACTGGAAAAGCCGGTCGAGCCCGCGTCCCCGGGCGAGGACGTCGCGCGCGCCGAGCAGGCTGCACAGCCCGTGGCTGCCGGTGCCGAGGTGCGCGCCCCGGGCGGCACCGCCGTGCGGCCGCTCCCCGACGACGCGCTGATCATCGTCCCGGTGCGCAATCTCGTGCTGTTCCCGGGGGTGGTCCTGCCGCTGTCGGTCGGTCGCGAGCGATCGCTCGCGGCCGTGCAGGAGGCCGTGCGGCAGGAGCGGCCCATCGGCGTGCTGCTCCAGCGGCAGCCCGAGGAGGACGATCCGGCACCGGACGCGCTCCATTGGGTCGGCACGAGCGCAGCCGTCATGCGCTATATCACCGCACCCGACGGATCGCACCACGCGATCGCGCGCGGGATGCGCCGCTTCCGCGTGCTGCAGTTCCTCGACGACTACCCGTTCCACGCCGCACGCGTCCAGTTCATCGACGACCCCGAGTCGACCGATGCCGAGATCGAGGGCCGTGCGCGCGCGGTGAAGCAGCGTGCCATCGAGATCCTGCAGCTCCTTCCGCAGGTGCCCGAGGAGATGGTCGCCGCGCTGCAGGGTGTCGAAGGCGCGGCGAGGCTCGCCGACTTCGTCGCCGGGCTGATGGACGCGAGCGCCGAGGAGAAGCAGGCGCTCCTCGAGATGTTCGACCTGCGCACGCGTCTCGACCGGCTGCTCGAGATGCTCTCGCATCGCGTCGAGGTGCTGAAGGTGTCGCGCGAGGTCGAGGAGCGCACGCGCGAGTCGATTACCGACGTCAACCGCAAGCACCTCTTGCGCGAGCAGATGCGCACGATCCAGAAGGAGCTCGGCGAGGGCGAGGAGAGTGCCGCCGACGTCGAGGAGCTCGAGCGCGCGATCGACGCCGCGAAGATGCCCGAGGAGGTCGAGAAGGCGGCACGCAAGGAGCTGAAGCGCCTGCAGCGGATGCCCGAGGCCGCCGGCGAATACTCGATGGTGCGCACCTACCTCGAGTGGCTGGTCGAGCTGCCGTGGACCGCCGTGCCGCCGCCGGCGATCGACATCGCCGAGGCGCGCAAGGTCCTCGATCGGGACCATTTCGGACTCGAGAAGGTCAAGCGGCGAATCCTCGAATACCTCGCCGTGCACAAGCTCAACCCGTCGGGGAAGAGCCCGATTCTCTGCTTCGTCGGCCCCCCCGGCGTCGGCAAGACCTCGCTCGGCCAGAGCATTGCAAAAGCGACGGGGCGCAAGTTCGCGCGCGTGAGCCTCGGCGGCGTGCACGACGAGGCCGAGATTCGCGGGCACCGGCGCACCTACATCGGCGCGCTGCCGGGCAACATCATCCAGAACCTGAGGAAGACCGGCACGCGCAACTGCGTGATGATGCTCGACGAGGTCGACAAGCTCGGCATGGGCGGCTTCCAGGGCGATCCGGCGTCGGCGCTCCTCGAAGTGCTCGATCCCGAGCAGAACGCGACCTTCCGCGACAACTACCTCGGCGTCCCGTTCGACCTCTCCCAGGTCATGTTCATCTGCACGGCGAACGTGCTCGACACGATTCCGGGACCGCTTCGCGACCGGATGGAGGTGATCGAGCTTCCAGGCTACACCGCGCAGGAGAAGCTCGAGATCGCGCGCCGCTATCTCGTCCCGCGCCGGCTCGAGGCTGCGGGGCTCGCCGCTTCCCGGTGCACGATCGACGATGCTGCGCTGATGGCGATCATCGACGACTACACGCGCGAAGCCGGCGTGCGCAACCTCGAGCGCGAGATCGGCCGAGTGTTCAGGCACGTCGCCGTACGCATCGCCGAAGGCGACGCGCAGGCCGTCGCAATCGGCCGCGACGACGTTGCGGCGATCCTCGGCCCGCGCAGGTTCGAGGCCGAGGTCGCGATGCGGGCAGGCGTCCCCGGCGTCGCGACCGGGCTCGCGTGGACTCCGGTCGGAGGCGACATCCTGTTCATCGAGGCGGCGCGGATGCCGGGCTCGGGCAAGCTGATCCTCACAGGGCAGCTCGGCGACGTGATGAAGGAGAGCGCGCAGGCCGCGGTCTCGCTCATCAAGGCCCGCGCCGAATTGCTCGGCATCGCGCAGGACGGGCTCGACAAGTCCGACATCCACATCCACGTTCCGGCGGGCGCGACGCCGAAGGATGGTCCGAGCGCCGGCGTTGCGATGTTCGTGGCGCTCGCGTCGCTGTTCACGCGCCGTCCGGTGCGTGCCGACCTCGCGATGACCGGCGAGATCAGCCTGCGCGGGCTCGTGCTGCCGATCGGCGGGGTGAAGGAGAAGGTGCTCGCCGCGCTGCGCGCCGGGATCCACACGGTGATGCTTCCGGCGCGCAACCGGCGCGACCTCGAGGACATTCCCGCCGATGCGCGCGCCAAGCTCGAGTTCGTCTGGATCGAGAACGTCGACGAGGCGCTGGCGACGGCGCTTGCTGCCGCTTAGGAACGCTCGGCGAGGCCGGGAGGAACGCCATTTCGAGATGCCCCGCACCGGGTCGGGCGATGGGGATGCTACGGCGCGCTCTACACCGACCGCGGAGGCCGAGGGAGTGGGCCACCGTGACGCGCTCTACACCGGCCGCGTTTCGCGGCCGAACTCGCGCGTCACGGTGGCCCACTCCCTCGGCCTCCGCGGTCGAACTCGCGCCCCGTAGCATCCCCACCGCCACCCGGTGCGGCGGATCGCCGACCTCGGATCCGTTCCGGCCTTGCCGTGCGTCCCTAACTTGCCGGGCGTCCCTAACCGGGAGCAAGCGCGCC
>JAFEDF010000081.1 GCA_018241785.1 Pseudomonadota bacterium
CTCCACGGTGGCGTGCGGATAGACGAACGACTGCGTGAGCCAAGGCACGGCACGCCGGACCCGCAAGCCGAGCTCCTCGTCGAGCTCGCGCGCGAGCGCGTCGCCCGCACTCTCGCCGGGCTCGAGCTTGCCTCCGGGAAACTCCCAGTAGCCCGCGTAGACCTTGCCCGCCGGACGCTGCGCGAGCAGCACCGCTCCGTCCGCACGCAGGACGACGGCGGCGGCGACGCGGACCGGTCCGGTCACTTGCGGCGCTCGAGGCCGAGGCCGCCCGCGTAGTGGCGTGCGAACTGCCACGCGACGCGCCCGCTGCGCGAGCCGCGCTGCAGCGCGAACTGCAGCGCCTCACGCGTGCGCTCGTCGGCTTCGCGCCCGGAGGATGCAGGCTTCACTTCGAAGTGCGCGAGCCAACGCGCAACGGCGGCGAGGTAGTCGTCCTGCGCGAACGGATAGAACGACACCCAGAGACCGAAGCGCTCGGACAGCGACACCTTCTCCTCGACCGACTCGCCGGGGTGGACTTCGTCGCCTTCGTGCCGCGTTTCGAGGTTCTCGGCGAAATATTCCGGCAGCAGGTGGCGGCGGTTCGACGTCGCGTAGACGAGCACGTTGCCGGCCGCACCGGCGATCGAGCCGTCGAGCATGACCTTGAGCGCCTTGTAGCCGCGCTCGCCGGCGTCGAAGGTGAGATCGTCGCAGAAGACGATGAAGCGGTAGGGCTCGCGCTCGATGCGCTCGGCGATGTCGGGAAGATCGACGAGATCGGCCTTGTCGACCTCGATGAGCCGCAGGCCTTTCGTCGCGAAGCGCGCGAGCATCGCTTTCACGAGCGAGCTCTTGCCGGTGCCGCGCGAGCCCGTCAGCAGGACGTTGTTGGCGGGAAGCCCGGCGACGAACTGGCGCGTGTTGCGCTCGATCGCCTGCTTCTGCGCATCGATCGCGACGAGGTCGGCGAGGGCGATCGAGTGAGGATGCGAAACGCCCTGCAGGTATCCGCGGCCATTGCGCTTGCGCCAGCGTGCGGCGGTGACACGCTTCCAGTCGGGATCGGGAACGGCGGGAGGCAGCAGCGCCTCGACGCGCGAAAGCACCCCCTCGGCACGCCGGACGAGAGCGTCGAGCGCGGCCTCACGAGCGATAGTCGGCATTGATCGTCACGTAGTCGTGCGAGAGGTCGCAGGTCCACACCTCGGCGCTCGCACCGCCGCGGCCGAGGGCGACGGCGAGATCGATGTCGTGATCCTGCATCGCGCGCTTGCCATCCTCCTCGGTGTACGACGCAGCGCGCGCGCCGCGTTCGACGACGAGGACGTCGCCGAGGCGAAACGACACCCGCGACGGATCGAGCCCCTCGACCGCCGCGTTGCCGATCGCGCAGACGATCCGCCCGAGGTTGGGGTCCGACGCGAAGAACGCCGTCTTGACGAGCGGCGAATGCGCGATCGCGAAGGCGACGCGCCGGCATTCCGTAGCATCACGGCCGCCGTCGACGCGAATCGTGATGAACTTGGTGGCACCTTCGCCATCACGGGCGATGGCCTTCGCGAGGACCACGGCGACGTCTTCGAGCGCGGCGCGAAGCGACGCAACGCGCGGGTCGCCGTAGTCGGCGATCGGCGCAATCGGCGCGCGCCCGGTCGCGGCGACGACGAAGCTGTCGTTGGTCGACGTGTCGCCGTCGACGGTCGTGCAGTTGAACGATACGCCGGCAACTTCGCGCACGAGCCGGTCGAGCACTGCGGCCGCGACCGGCGCATCGGTGGCGACGAACGACAGCATCGTCGCCATGTCTGGATGGATCATCCCGGAACCCTTGGCGATTCCGGTCACTGCCACCTCGCAACCGTCGATCGTCACCGCGCGCGACGCCGACTTCGGCACGGTGTCGGTCGTCATGATCGCGCGCGCAGCGGCGCTCCAGCCGTCCGCGGCGGACGCGGCGCGCGCGGCGGGAAGCGCTGCAGCAATGCGCTGCGCCGGCAACGGTTCCATGATCACGCCAGTCGAGAACACGAGCACCTCTTCGGGCGCGCAGTCGACGATCCGCGCTGCAGCGACGCAGGTCGCGCGCGCATCGGCCAGGCCCGCGTCGCCGGTGCCGGCGTTGGCGTTACCCGCGTTGATCACGAGCGCGCGGAAATCGAGCGCCTGCGCGCGCTGCCGCGCGAGGTGATCGCGGCAGGTGAGAACCGGCGCCGCACAGAAGCGGTTCTGCGTGAACACACCGGCGGCGATGGTTCCGGGACCGGCGACGACGAGCGTCACGTCGTCGCGGTCCCAATCCTTGACCCGCGCTGCTGCGGTGCCGAGCGCGATTCCCGGTACTTGCAGCAGCATGTCAGCCGAGCCGGCCGTGGCAGTGCTTGTACTTCTTCCCCGACCCGCATGGGCACGGATCGTTGCGGCCCACCTTCTGGCCCGCGCGCACGAACGGCGGAGCCGTGGCAACGGCGACCGCCGCCTCGGCGCCCCCGCCGCCTCCCTCGCCCTCGGTGCCCGCACCGTGCCCGAGCGCATCGTCGTACTCGGCGTGCTGGTAGCGCACGTTGCTGACGGCGGGCTCGGGCTCGACCGGCTGCACATCCTCCTGCGAGCGCACCTGCACGGTGAGGATGATCTTCACCACGTCCTGCTTGATGCGGTCGAGCATATCCGAGAAGAGCTCGAAGGCTTCGCGCTTGTACTCCTGCTGCGGGTTCTTCTGCGCGTAGCCGCGCAGGTGGATGCCCTGGCGCAGGTGGTCGAGCGACGCGAGGTGCTCGCGCCAGTGCTGGTCGAGCGTCTGCAGCATCAGGCTGCGCTCGAACTGGCGCATGAGATCGGGACCGACGAGCTCGGCCTTGCCGTGCCACGCCTCCTCGGCAAGCGTCCAGATCCGCTCGCGCAGCGCCTCGTCGTCGAGCTCGGGCTCGTTTTGCATCCACTCGGAAACGGGAGCGTCGAGCTGGTAGTCGCTCTTCAGCGACGACTCCAGCCCGGGAAGGTCCCACTGCTCCTCGACCGACTCGTGCGGGATGTAGCGGCGCATCACCGAGCCCATCTCGCCCTTCACCATGTTGCCGATCGTCTCGGCGACGTCGTCGCCTTCGAGGAGCTCGTTCCTCTGCTGGTAGATCACCTTGCGCTGGTCATTGGCGACGTCGTCGTACTCGAGGAGCTGCTTGCGAATGTCGAAGTTGCGCGCCTCGACGCGGTTCTGCGCCTTGGCAATCGAGCGGTTGACGATCGTGTGCTCGATCGGCTCGCCTTCGGGCATCTTCAGCCGCTGCATGATGCCGGCGAGCCGCTCGCCGCCGAAGATGCGCAGGAGCGGATCCTCGAGCGAGAGGTAGAAGCGCGAGCTGCCGGGATCGCCCTGGCGGCCCGAGCGGCCGCGAAGCTGGTTGTCGATGCGCCGCGACTCGTGGCGCTCGGTGCCGATGATGTGCAGCCCGCCTGCCTTCAGCACCTCGTCGTGGCGGACCTGCCACTCGCGTTTCAGCTCCGCCGCACGGCGCTCCTTCTCCCCCGCGTCGAGCTCGGGGTCCTCGCGCAGATGCATCAACTGCGCCTCGATGCTTCCGCCGAGCACGATGTCGGTGCCGCGCCCCGCCATGTTGGTCGCGATGGTGATCACGCCGGGGCGCCCGGCCTGTGCGACGATCTCGGCCTCGCGCGCGTGCTGCTTCGCGTTCAGCACCTGGTGCGGCAGCTTCTCGCGGTCGAGGTGGACCGAGAGCATCTCGGAATTCTCGATCGACGTCGTGCCGACGAGCACCGGCTGCCCGCGCGCATGGCAATCCTTCATGTCGGCGACGATCGCGGTCACCTTCTCGGCGAGGGTCCGATAGACGTGATCGTTCTCATCCTTGCGGATCATCGGCAGGTTCGTCGGGATCACCACCGTCTCGAGGTGATAGATCTGCTGGAACTCGAACGCTTCGGTGTCCGCGGTGCCGGTCATGCCGGCGAGCTTGCCGTACATGCGGAAGTAGTTCTGGAAGGTGATCGACGCGAGCGTCTGGTTCTCGCGCTGGATCGGCACGCCCTCCTTCGCCTCGACCGCCTGGTGCAGCCCCTCCGACCAGCGCCGCCCCGGCATCAGCCGCCCGGTGAATTCGTCGACGATCACCACCTCGCCGTTCTGCACGACGTACTGCTGGTCGCGCAGGTACAGCGCGTGCGCGCGAAGTGCCGCGTACAGGTGATGCATCAGGCCGATGTTGTGCGTGTCGTAGAGGCTCGTTCCTGCCGGGATGAGCCCGGTGCGCGCGAGGATCGCCTCGGCGTGCTCGTGCCCCTCCTCGGAGAGCAGCACCTGGCGCTGCTTCTCGTCGACCCAATAGTCGCCCGGGCCCTTCTCGTCCTCCTGGCGCGTCAGCTGCGGCGCGATCTCGTTCAGCCGGTAGTAGAGGTCGATGTTGTCGTCCGACTGACCCGAGATGATGAGCGGCGTGCGCGCCTCGTCGATCAGGATCGAGTCCACCTCGTCGACGATCGCGTAGGTGAGGCCCCGCTGCACCCGCTCGCCCGTCGCGAACACCATGTTGTCGCGCAGGTAGTCGAAGCCGAACTCGTTGTTCGTGCCGTAGGTGACGTCGGCCGCGTACGCGACCTGCTTGTCGGGGTGCGACATCTGCGACAGGTTGATGCCGACGGTGAGCCCGAGGAAGCGATAGATGCGGCCCATCCAGTCCGCGTCGCGCTGCGCGAGGTAATCGTTGACGGTGACCACGTGCACGCCCTTGCCGGTGAGCGCATTGAGGTACACCGGCAGCGTCGCGACGAGGGTCTTGCCCTCGCCGGTGCGCATCTCGGCGATCTTGCCGTTGTGAAGCGCGATGCCGCCGATCATCTGCACGTCGAAGTGGCGCATGCCGAGCGCGCGCTTGCCGGCCTCGCGGACCAGTGCAAACGCTTCCGGCAGCACGGCATCGAGCGTCTCGCCGTTGCCGACGCGGGATTTGAGCTCGGCGGTCTTCGAGCGGAGGGCTTCGTCGTCGAGCGCGGCGACCGTCGTCTCGAGCGCGTTGATCTGGCGGACCGCCTGCGAATACTGCTTCAGCAAGCGCTCGTTGCGGCTGCCGAAGATGTGGGTGAGGACGTTGGTGATCATCGGGTCCGGTGGGAGTCTCGTCCCGACTTTGCGCCGGGAGCAGAAAAGGCAAGGGGTGAGGACCGCCTCACCCCTCGTTCGTCAGTCCGCGCAGTTCGACGGTCAGCGCTGCGCTACCGGGAACCGAATGGGGCTGCGCAATACCCCGTCCGCATCCGACGCGATGCACAAATCCGTCTCCGTCAACCAATCGATGGGTACCGCGATGCGATGTTGCATCGAATTGCGTCGGCTTCGCCCTGGACAGCCCGGCCTCGCCCTCTGGACGAGCCGATCCATCGGACGACTGCTTCCCCCCTGGCAGTCGGCATTTTACCATACGACCCGCCATCTGCCGCGATCCTTCGTCGACTGCCGATCACCGGGGAGCGGACTGATTTGCGGGGTCTTGCGGCGCTTTTCATTCCCATGCCGAAACCTACCGTCACACCCAGCGGAAAATCCTCCACCTTGCGCGTAATGGCAACCATCATCGAGTCCGACGACCAGCTCCGGGCGTGGGCCTTGCGACGCGAGCGCGAGGCAATCCTCATGCGACTGCTGGCGAAGCGCCTGCCGCGGGCGCTCGCCGAGCGTACGCGCGTTGCGGATGCGCGCGGCAGCATCCTCGTACTCGCCGTGGGCGCCGGCGCAATCGGGGGAGCCCTGCGACAGCGCGTACCCGATCTGTTGGCCGAACTCGCGCGGTCGGGCTGGCAATTCACTGAAATTCGGATTCGGATACAGGTTGCTCAGAACCCGAGTAGCCGGCCGGAAGCTACAAGACACCTGCCGGACCACACCAATGCCGCACGACTCTTCGACCTCGCCTCGACCTTGCCCGATGGCCCGTTGAAAGCGAGCATCGCGCGCTGGGCGCGGCGTGTCCGCGTCCGCGAGCCCCGGCCCTAGGTATGACCCCTACCGTCGGAATGCTTTACACAGGCCGCACGGGGATCGGGGATCTTCCGCCGGCGCCGAGCACGTGCTCATCACCTGCGCACCCCTCTCTTCCGATATATCGCGCTTCCGATAGAAGCGAACGCGCCGGTGCGAGCGACGCGAAATAAGATTGCGCGATGCCGCGCGCTCGCCCATCACTCGGGTCGACCTGGATGCACCGGTTACCCATGTCGAGAAATCTGACAGATAGACTTGGCGGCACCCGACAATCGTGACGCAAGATATTGAATAATAATAATAAAGTGTTTCGGCATGGATGCTGCTTAAGTATCGCTCGCACAATAGGCCAATGCAAAATTCGCGAGGGACCATGAACACTACGAATCGCACCAACCTGAAGCTCATTGGGCTTGCCATCGCGGGAGCAGTTGGAGCGGCGCTTTCCGTACCTGCGCAGGCGACCTTGCTGGACGGCATCGTCGACACGTGGACCGTCAACGTCGCGACGGCCTTCGACCCGAGTTCCATCTGCGACAGCGCCGGTCAGTGCGCGCCGAATCCGACGGCGGTTTCGGTCTCGAACTCCAACCAGACGCTGAGCTGGGGTTCGAGCACTGGATCGGGGCAAAGCGGGCTCGCAATTACGGACTCGCCAAGCAACCAGAACGTGAACACCAACGGTGCAGCGGTAGCGAACGTTTCGATAACGCACATCAACAAGCCCATCACCGGCGACACGCTGAGAAGCGTCAATATTCTCTCCACGCTGACGCTGACTCCCTTTGCGCCGCCCGGAAGTTCGCTGGGCGCAACGACGCTGTCGTTCACGGTTCACTTTGACGAAACCCCCAATGGCGCAAATCCCTGTGCCGACGGTGGGGCGAACGGCGTCGGCGTCAACGCGAACGGCTGCGCGGACATCTACGTCACCGACGCGAATTCGCTGAACTTCCCCTTCTACTATCAAATGACGGGTATGCAGAACCAACTCTATTACATCAGCTTCTTTGAGCTGGGCAATGGACTGCACTCGCTGTCGACGCAGGCATGCACTGCGGCAGGCGTCACGGCCCCGTGCCTGGGCTTCGAGACGATGGAGGGTAAGGATACGACGGTTCAGTTTGCGTCGCTGATTACCACCACACCGGTAACTATCAACGTTCCGGAACCTGGCTCGCTCGCGCTCCTGGGCATCGGCCTTGCCGGACTGGGAGCGGGATTGCGGCGCCGCAAGTCGGCACTGACGCACTAGAGACCGAGCGGCGTCTTGGCGCGCGAGGCGCAGTTGGCCTCGCGCGTTGCTTTTTTGCAGGCACGTAACGCAACACCTGCGATCGCGCGCGCGGACGCTGAGGCCTGCGCCTGACGCTCGCCGGGCATGCGCTCAGGCGGCGGCGCCGACCGCCCAGCCGTGGAATGCCGTGGGAACCTCGTCGTCGGCCTCGAAGCTCACCACCTCGTGGGCCTCCGGACGTGCGAGCAGCGCGCGGGCGAGCGCGTTGTTGAGCGCGTGTCCGGGCTTGAACGCCGTGTACTGGCCGATCAGCGGATGGCCGAGCAGGTACAGGTCGCCGATCGCGTCGAGCACCTTGTGCTTGACGAACTCGTTGTCGTAGCGCAGCCCCTCGCTGTTCAGCACGCGCGTCTCGTCGAGCACGACGGCGTTCTGCAGGCTCCCCCCCAGCGCGAGCCCCGCGGAGCGCATCGCCTCGACGTCCTGCATGAAGCCGAACGTGCGCGCGCGCGCAACCTCCTTCACGTACGAATGCTCGGCGAAATCGACGACGACGTGGCGGTTCTCGGTGCCGAACACCGGGTGCGGAAAGTCGATCGTGAAATCGAGGCGAAAGCCTGCGAAGGGCTCGAAACGCGCCCACTTGTCGCCGTCGTGGATCTCCACCGGCGCGCGCACCCGGAGGTAGCGCTTGCGCGCCGGCTGCTCGGCGATCCCCGCCGACTGCAGCAGGAACACGAACGGGCCCGCGCTGCCGTCCATGATCGGCAACTCCGGGCCCGCGACGTCAACGTGCAGGTTGTCGATGCCGAGCCCGGCGAGCGCCGACATCAGGTGCTCGACGGTGGAGATCGACACGCTCCCCGCCGCCAGCGTCGACGACAGCCGCGTATCGCCGACGTTCTCCGCGCGCGCCGGGATGCTGACCGGCTCCCTGAGGTCGCTCCGGTGGAACACGATTCCGGTGTCGGGCTGCGCCGGGCGCAGCGTGAGCACGACCCGGGCGCCGGTATGGAGGCCGACGCCGGTCGTGCTGATCGCGGTCTTCAGGGTGCGTTGGAGCAGCATCGACAGATTGGGCGCCCTCCCCATGGGCGACTGCGGGGCCCGCCAGCCGAGCATCTTAGCATCCGCCCGGTCAGTCGGCCTGCTTGCGCAGGAACGCGGGGATCTCCGACGGATCGAATGCCGGCGCCGCCACGCTCGGGCCCTGGCGACCGCGGCGCACGACCGCCGGCTGGTCGAGCTGGTCGTAGTCGATCGCATCGCCGCCGACGCGCACTCCGACGTTGTCGGTGCCGGTTCGCTCGACGACCGTCGGCAGCACTTCGAGCCTCGGCGGCTTGCGCGCCGCGGCGATCCCCCCGAGCCCGGTGGCGATCATCGTCACGCGAAGCTGGTCGGCGAGCGCGTCGTCGATCACCGTACCGACGATCACCATCGCATCCTCGGCGGTGAACTCCTTGATGGTGTTCATCACCTCGTGGTACTCCTTCATCTTGAGGCCCGCCGATGCGGTGATGTTGACCAGCACTCCGCGTGCGCCGGCGAGGTTGACGTCCTCGAGCAGCGGGCTCTTGACCGCCTGCTGGGCGGCAAGCCGCGCGCGGTCGACGCCGGCTGCGGTCGCCGATCCCATCATCGCCATGCCGACCTCGCCCATCACCGTGCGCACGTCGGCAAAGTCGACGTTGACGAGCCCGGCGTTGTTGATCACCTCGGCGATGCCCGACACCGCGCCGTGCAGCACGTCGTTGGCGGCAGCGTAGGCGTCGAGGACGGAGACGTCCTCGCCGAGCACCTCCATCAGCTTGTCGTTCGGGATCACGATCAGCGAATCGACGCGCTTCGTGAGCTCCTCGATCCCCGCGCTCGCCACCTTCTGGCGCTTGCCCTCGAACCTGAACGGGCGCGTCACGACGGCGACGGTGAGGATGCCGAGGCTCTTCGCGATGTCGGCGACGACGGGCGCCGCGCCGGTGCCGGTGCCGCCGCCCATGCCGGCGGTGATGAACAGCATGTCGGCGCCGTCGATGGTGCTCGCGATGCGGTCGCGATCCTCCATCGCCGCGTCGCGGCCGATCTCGGGCTTCGCGCCGGCGCCGAGCCCGCGCGTCAGGGTCGAGCCAAGCTGCAGCTGCGTCGAGGCCGTCGAGCGCTTCAACGCCTGCGAGTCGGTATTCGCGCAGACGAAATCGACGCCCGACAACCCCCGCGCGATCATGTGCTCGACCGCGTTGCCGCCGCAGCCGCCGATGCCGATGACCTTGATGACTGCACCGTCTTCCTGCGGTTGATCGATGATTTCAAACATGCTGTTTCTCCTGTCCAGATTCGGTGTTCAGGTTTCAGAGGCCCGCGACCGGAAGCCCGATGGCGGTTGCCATCGGAGCGTCGACCGTCGACCGCACCAGGGTTGCCTTGCCGCACCACTTGTCGTCCATCCGTCGTTTCATCGATTTCCTCTTCGATCGCTCCTTTAGAAATTCGCCTTGAACCATTGCCGCATCCGCGTCGCGACACCGCCGATGCCCGCAACCTGCGCGCGCGCCGCCTCGCCGCGCAGGTACTGCTCGCGCGCTTCGAGGAGAAGGCCGACCGACGTCGCGTAGCGCGCGCTCCTGATCACGTCGGCGAGCGGCCCGGTGTAGGCGGGCACGCCGACGCGTACCGGCAGGTGGAACACCTCCTCGCCCAACTCGGTCATCCCGGCGAGGAGCGCCGATCCGCCGGTCAGCACGATCCCCGACGACAAGAGCTCCTCGAAGCCCGAGCGGCGAAGCTCGGCCTGGACGAGCGAATAGAGCTCCTCGATGCGCGGCTCGATCACCTCGGCCAGCATCGGGCGCGACAGCTTCCTCGGCGCACGCTCGCCAACCCCCGGCACCTCGATGACGTCGTTGGGATCGGCAAGCTGGCGCAGCGCGCAGCCGTGCCGCAGCTTCAGCTCCTCGGCCTCCTTGGTCGGCGTGCGCAGCGTCATCGCGATGTCGTTGGTCACCTGGTCGCCGGCGATCGGGATCACCGCCGTGTGGCGGATCGCGCCGCCCGCGAACACGGCGATGTCGGTGGTGCCGCCGCCGATGTCCATCACGCAGACGCCGAGCTCCTTCTCGTCGTCGTTCAGAACCGCCTTGGAGGAGGCGAGCGGCTGCAGCATCACGTCGCGCACCTCGATGCCGCAGCGGCGCACGCACTTGGTGATGTTCTCGACCGCCGACACCGCCCCGGTGACGATGTGCACCTTCACTTCGAGGCGCACTCCGCTCATCCCGAGGGGCTCGCGCACATCCTCCTGGCCGTCGATGATGAATTCCTGCGGCAGGATGTGCAGGACCTGCTGGTCGTTGGGAATGGCGATCGCCTTCGCGGTGTCGACGACGCGGTCGATGTCGGCCTGCGTCACCTCCTTCTCCTTGATCGCCACCATGCCGCTCGAATTGAGGCTCTTGATGTGGCTGCCGGCGATCGCCGTGTAGACCTCGCTGATCCTGCAGTCGGCCATCAGCTCGGCTTCCTCGAGGACGCGCTGGATCGACGCCATCGTCGCCTCGATGTTGACGACGACACCCTTGCGCAGGCCGCGCGACGGCTGCATGCCGAGCCCGATCACGTTCATGCCGTCGTCGGTGACCTCGGCGACGATGGCCACGATCTTCGACGTGCCGATGTCGAGCCCGACGATCACGTTCTTGCCGTCCTTCACCATGCCCCGGTCCCGCGTATCGGCTTCATCCGATTCTCCCGTCAAGGTTGTGCGAATTGCGCGTCATGTCGTCCGCTTGGCCGGCTTCGGGTGAAAATCCGGGAGGCGCGCGGCAAAGCCGTTCCGGTAACGAAGGTCGACGCGATCGACGTGGCGCCCTTCGCGCGCGAGCGCTCCGATCGTCAGCTTCCACGCAACGGCGAAGCGTCCGAGGCGCTCGTCGGCGTGGTCGCGGCCGACCTCGATCGTCAGCGGCCCGCCGTCGCCTTCGGCGCGGATGCTCCAGCCGCCGCGTGGCGACAGCGCGAGTCCGGTGAGCTTCAACGACAGGCCGGCGAGCATCGGCGCCCACTCGCGGTAGCGCTCGACCATCAGCGGCGCATCGCCGTCGGATCCGTCGAACTCGGGAAGCTCGCCGGCGTCGCTCGCGACGAACACCGCACCGTCGGTGTCGACCAGTCCCTGGTCGTTCCACCGGGCGAGCGGCTGGTGCTCGATGAGCTCGACTTCGAGGCGATCGGGCCACTGCCGGCGAAGCGCGACGCTCTTCACCCACGGTATGCGTGCAAGTGCCGCGCGCGCGGCGCCGAGGTCCATCGAGAAGAACGTGCCCGAGAGATCGCCGCGCACCGTGCTCGCGATCCACGCCGGATTCACATGTACCGGCGTCGTCGTCACGACGACGTGGCGGATCGCGAACAGCGGCAGCCGCGCCGCCCAGCCGAGTGCGGCCCACGCGAGGAATGCGCAGGCGATCAGCGCGAGCGTCGCCGCCATCGCGTTCAGCTGGCGTGCGTCATCCCACATGCGCGCCCCGCAGGATCTCGACGCAGAGCTCGCCGAACGGCGTGCCGGCCTGCCGCGCAGCCATCGGCACCAGGCTGTGCCCGGTCATGCCCGGCGACGTGTTGACTTCAAGAAACGAGTACGAGCCGTCGGGGCGCAGGATCAGGTCGAGGCGCCCCCATCCGCTGCAGCCGACGATGTCGTAGGCGGCGAGCGAGCGCAGGCGAATTGCTTCCTCCAGCGCTTCCGGCAGCCCGCTCGGGCACAGGTATCGTGTCGCGTCGGAGAAGTACTTGTGGTGATAGTCGTAGTTGCCGCCGGGCGCCTCGATCCTGATCAGCGGCAGCGCACGGCGCCCGACGATCGACGCGGTCAGCTCGACGCCGGCGACGAACTCCTCGACCAGCACCAGCGGATCGTGGCGCGAAGCCTCCTCCCATGCGAGGCGAAGCTCGTCGTGATCGACGCCGCTGACGCGACTGATGCCGATCGTCGAGCCTTCGCGCGCGGGCTTCACGATGAGCGGCAGGCCGAGCTCGGCCACCACGCGCATCCAGTCGGTCGCCGCGTCGACGACGCGGTAGCGCGGCGTTGGAATGCCGCTCGCGAGCCAGACGAGCTTCGTGCGCCACTTGTCCATCGCGAGCGCGGAAGCCATGACGCCGCTGCCCGTGTAGGGGATACGCAGCGTTTCGAGCGCTCCCTGCACGGTGCCGTCCTCGCCGAAGCGTCCGTGCAGCGCGATGAACGCTCGCGCGAAGCCGTCGCGCCTGAGCTCGAAGAGGTCGCGCTCGGCGGGATCGAACGGATGCGCGTCGATACCCGCATCGCGCAGCGCGGCGAGCACGGCGCGGCCGGACATCAGCGAGATCTCGCGCTCGGCCGACGGCCCGCCCATCAGCACGGCGACCTTGCCGAACTCGGCGCGCAGGTCGCTCATCGCCGGTGCCTCGCGCGCGAGCCCGCGCGCGTGCCATCCGCGCGCGTGCCATCCGCGTGCGTGCCATCAGCGTGCCTGCCGATCGCCAGCCCGCCGGGGCTGCGCCGGCGCGATCGGAGTCCGTTGACGCCTGCCTGCGGGTACCCGGCGCTGCGTCGCTCGGGGACATCGTGCCTCTCACGAAACAGAGGGGCTCGCTCGCCGCGCCACCCGCGACGGCAGGCACTCCCACTCGCGCGCGGCGCAGCCCCGGCAGGCTGGCGGGTTGTTGCAGGATCGCGGCTGATCCCGAGCGCGAGCGCCTCGGCACGATCGCCGAACCCATCGGCGGCTCGGACGGGCGATGGATGTCCGCTGCGCTGCGCGCACGTGGGAATGCGCACCGTCGCGCGAGAAGCCGGCGACCCGCTGCGCTGCGCGCGAGTGGGAGTGCCTGCCGTCGCGGGTGGCGCAGCGAGCGAGCCCGTCCGATCCGTGAAGTACACGATGTCCCCGAGCGATGCTGCGCCGGGCACCCGCAGGCAGGCGTTCACGGACTCCGAGCGCGCAGCACAGCGGGTCGCCGGATTCCCGCGCGACGGCAGGGACCGCCATTCGCGCGCAGCGCATCGGGCTGCCGGCTTCGGGCGAATAGGCGAGCGAAGGGGCGAGCACGCGGCGCGTCGGGCTGCCGGCGTCGGGTGAAAGCGGTTCATGCCGGCTCCCCGATGATGCGCACCTCGGGCTCGAGGTCGACGCCGGTCTGCGTGCGCACCGTCTCGCGCACGTGCGCGATCAGCGCCTCGATGTCGGCCGCACGGGCGCGGCGACCCGGATTGACGATGAAGTTCGCGTGCTTCTCCGAGACGCGCGCGCTGCCGATCGTGCATCCCTTGAGGCCGCAGGCCTCGATCAGCCGCGCCGCGTGATCGCCGGGAGGATTGCGGAACACGCTGCCCGCATTGGGAAGTCCGAGCGGTTGCGCCGCGATCCGCCGCGCGAGGAGCGCCTTGATCTCGTCGCGAGCCTGCCGCGCATCGCCGAAGCCGAAGCGGAACCACGCAGCCGTGAAGATCGCGCGAAGCGGCGCGCCGTCCCGCTCGCGCACCGTGCGGTAGGCGATCGAGAAATCCTCGCGGCCGCGCACGTCGAAGCGTCCGTCGCGGCCGAGCACTTCCACGCGCATCACGTGGTTCCAGGTCTCGCCGCCGTAGCAGCCGGCGTTCATCGCCAGGGCGCCGCCGACGGTCCCTGGGATGCCGGCGAGGAACGCCGCGCCGGTGCAACCTCGCGTCGCGGCAAAGCGCGCGAGCTTCGGCGCGGCAAGGCCCGCCTCGGCGTAGACGAGCCCGTCGGCGATGGCGAGCGCGGCACCCGGGTCGTGCATCACGACGACGGCGCCGCGCACGCCGCCGTCGCGAACGAGCACGTTGCTGCCGAGCCCGATGACGGTCAGCGGCTCTTCCTGCGGCCACGCACGCACGAATGCCGCGAGGTCGTCGCGATCCGCGGGGACATACAGGATCTCGGCAGCCCCGCCGGCGCGCCAGCTCGTGTGGCGGGCGAGCGAAGCGTTGCGCGACAACGTTCCGCGCAGGCCATCGTGATCAGGCTGCATGCCGATCGGATCGGGCGGCACCGCCGTCGGATCGGGCGGAACGCTGATCGGTTCGGTCTGCACGCTCATGCGCATGCCCCGCCGGCAAGCTGCGCGGCGACCGCGCCGATCGATCCCGCACCCATCGTGACGACCACGTCGCCGTCGCGCAGCATGCCGCACACCGCCGGCACGACCTCGGCGACGCTGTCGACGAACACCGGCTCGACCTTGCCCGCGACGCGCACGGCGCGCGCGAGCGCGCGTCCGTCGGCGGCGACGATCGGCGCTTCGCCGGCCGGGTAGACGTCGGTCAGCACGAGCGCGTCGACCGACGAGAGCACGCGCACGAAATCCTCGAAGAGATCGCGCGTGCGGCTGTAGCGATGCGGCTGGAACGCGAGCACGATGCGCCGGCCGGGAAAGGTGTCGTGCGCGGCGGCGATCGTCGCAGCCATCTCGGCAGGATGGTGACCATAGTCGTCGACGAGCGCGAAGCGCCCGCCGGCGAACGCAATGTCGCCGTAGCGCTGGAAGCGCCGGCCGACACCCTTGAACTCGGCGAGCGCACGCACGATCGCGGCGTCGGCGACGCCGACCTCGCGGCCGACCGCGATCGCCGCGAGCGCGTTGCGCACGTTGTGCAGGCCGGGGAGCGCGAGCTCGACGGCAAGCCGGCCACCCGTCGCGCCCTGTGCGACGAAGCGCGTCCTGCCGTCATGGCTCGCGATGTCGACGGCGCGCAGCATCGCGTCCGCGCTCGTCCCGTAGGACACGACCGGCTTGGCGACCGCGGGGGCGAGCTCGCGCAGGTTGGCGTCGTCGAAGCAGAGCACGGCGACGCCGTAGAAAGGCAGGCGCTGCAGGAAATCGACGAAGGCGCGCTTCAGCCTGCCGAAATCCTGGCCGTAGGTCTCGAGGTGGTCGGCATCGACGTTGGTGACGACGGCGATCACCGGCGAGAGGTACAGGAACGACGCGTCCGACTCGTCGGCTTCGGCGACCAGGAATTCGCCGCCGCCGAGCCTCGCATTGGCGTCGGCCGAGAGCAGGCGTCCGCCGATGACGAAGGTCGGATCGAGGCCGCCCTCGGCGAGCACCGACGCGATGAGGCTCGTCGTCGTCGTCTTGCCGTGCGTGCCGGCGACTGCGATGCCCTGCTTGAGGCGCATCAGTTCCGCCAGCATCAGCGCGCGCGGCACCACCGGCACGCCGCGCTCGCGCGCCGCGACGACCTCGGGATTGTCGGGCGTGACGGCGCTCGACACGACGACCGCGTCGGCGCCTTCGGCGTGCTCGGCGCGGTGACCGATCGCGACGTCGATGCCGAGCGCGCGCAGCCGCTTCGTCGCCGCGCCCTCGGCGACATCGGATCCGGTGACGCGGTAGCGCAGCGTCGCGAGCACCTCGGCGATCCCGCTCATGCCGGCGCCGCCGATACCGACGAAATGCAGGTGCTTGACCTTGTGGCGCATCGGGTCAGCCCTTCTCCGTGCCGCGCCGGGCGCCATCGGCAGCACGCCTGCGCGCGCCGGCGAGATCGAGGCACTCGGACGCGACCTTGTCGGCCGCGTCGCGCCGGCCCACCGCGTACGCCGCCTGCGCCATCGTCTGCGCATCGGCTCGCGTGAGCGCCGCGAGCATTCCGGCAAGCGGCGGGTCGGCCGCAGTGAGCTCGTCCTGGCCGATGACGATCGCCGCGCCCGCATCGAGGAGGAATTTCGCGTTGGCGCTCTGCTCGTCGGCGATCGCGCCCGGAAGCGGCACGATGATCGCGCCGAGTCCCACGGCGGCGAGCTCGGCGACGGTGAGCGCGCCACCGCGGCAGACGACGAGGTCCGCCCAGGCATAGCGAGCGGCCATGTCGTCGATGAACGCGACGCATTCGGCTTCGACCCCCGCGCTCCGGTAAGCCGCCTCGAGTGCCGCAAGGTTGCGCGCCCCCGACTGATGAACGACAAGCGGCCGCGAGGACTTTTGCATCGCGGCGAGCGCGGCGGGGACCGCCTCGTTCAACGCGCGCGCACCGAGACTGCCGCCGACGACGAGCACGCGCAGCGGCCCGCGGCGCGCGGCGAAGCGCTCGCCGGGCCCGGCGACGGCGACGATGTCGTCGCGCAGCGGATTGCCGACCCAGAGCGCGCGCTTCGCGTGGCGGCCGCGCATCGCATGCGGGAAGCCCGTCAGTACGCGGTCGGCGCCGAAGGCGAGGATCCGGTTGGCGAGCCCGGCGACGGCGTTGGCATCGTGCAGCACGAGCGGGCGGCCGCTCGCAACACCCATCAGCGCGCCGGGAAACGAAGCGAAGCCGCCGAGGCCGAGCACGACGTCGGGGCGGCGCCTGCGGATGATGCGCAGCGCCGCCACGCACGCGCCGAGGAGTGCGAGGGGGCCGAGCACGAAGGTCGCGATGCCCTTGCCGCGGATGCCGCGGAAGGCGACCGCCTCGAACTCGACGCCGTGCTGCGGCACCAGGGTCGCCTCGATGCCGCCGCGCGTGCCGAGCCAGAACACCCTTGCGCCGCGCGCCACGAGCTTCGCCGCGACGGCGAGCCCAGGGAACACGTGGCCGCCGGTGCCGCCCGCGGTGATCATCACCGTCGCCGTCATCGCCGCGCGACCCCCTGGCTTCGGCGAGCGCGA
>JAFEDF010000082.1 GCA_018241785.1 Pseudomonadota bacterium
CAGCTCGTCGCCGAGAACAAGCCGGTCCCGCCGACCGCGATGGAGCAGGGAGCAGGCCAGGGCGCGGCGGTGCGGCGCTGGTCGGCAATCGTCTCGAAGAAGCGCGTCGAGCCGTGCCGGGCGACCGGGGTCTGCCCGGTCGTGCAGAAGGACGTGCAGCCGCCGCTCGCGGCGGTCGCCTGAGATCGGAGGCATGATGGGATCGATCGGCCAGTACATGACCGGGCATCACCGGCACTGCGACGAGATGTTCGTGCGCGCCATGGACCTGGCGGCGGCGGCGGACTGGGCCGGGGTCGAGCGCGAAGGAGGGACCTTCCTCGGCGAAATCGAGCGCCACATCGAGCTCGAGGAGACGCTGCTCTTTCCTGCGTTCGAGGAGACGACGGGCATGACCGGCGGGCCGACGGCGACGATGCGCTTCGAGCACGGCGAGATGCGCGGACTGTTCGCCCGCATGCGCGGCGCCGCCGGAGCAAGGGATGCGGACTCCTACCTCGAAGCGTCACGCGCGCTGCAGATGCTCCTCGAGCAGCACAATATGAAAGAGGAGAGCATGATGTATCCGATGCTCGACCAGGCCCTCGGCGACCAGGCACCGGACCTCGTGCGCCAGCTCGAGGCTGCGGCGGCCTGACCGTTGGACGCATCCTCGCCCTCCGCGTTGCAAGCCGTTGCGCCGGTCCCGGAGTGTTCCGGCACCGCCGGCGGGGCCACGCTCGCGCTCGCCTTCGGCTTCGAGTTCGCCGACCTGTACCGCCAGGAGGGGCTCGAAGCCATCGATCGCGCCTTCCTCGATTTCGCAGGCGCGGCGGACGCTGCGCTTCGCGATCGGCTCGTCGCCGCGCGCGCCAGCCCCGAGGCCCTGCCGGCGAAGGACGAGTCGGAGTTGATTCTCGATCTCGCGCCGCACCTCGAGCGCTTCGTCGCCGTGCTCTTCGGCATCGTCGACGAGGTCGCGGTGTCGAAGCATCGGCACGACGAGCAGGCGCCGCTCTTTGCCGTGAAGCGCCAGTTCGTCCAGCGCCGCACGGCGAGGATCGGGCCCGACGAGGCAAGAGGGCTCGACGGCCCGGCGCTCGAGCGCGAGCTGCGCCACGTCTTCGGCGGACGCTTCGACGAGCTCACCTATGCGAGCCACGTCGAGCGCTGGCTGCAGGACGAGCCCCGCTATGCCTCGGAGCTCGACCTCGCGCTCCGCTACGCCGCCTGGGCGCTGCACTCGCAAGCCGGACGCGAGCACACCCGCCGCGGGGTCCTGTTCAAGACTCCCGCGAAGCTCGATCCGCAGAATCTGATCGAGCACGTCGAGCGAATTGCCGTCCAGGGCGCGACGGCGTATCGCATCGACGCCCCGCACCTCAGGCGCCGCGAAGGCTTCCAGCTGACCGACCCGGGCACCACGCTCGTCCATGCGCTCGACCAGGCGAACTACTGCATCGAGTGCCACAAGCAGGGCAAGGACTCGTGCTCGAAGGGCTTGCGCGAGAAAGCTTCTGCCGCCGCGCGGGACCCGATCGCGTTCAGGAAGAGCGCCCTCGGCGCGACGCTCGCCGGATGCCCGCTGGAGGAGAAGATCTCCGAGTTCCAGTCGGTGAAGGCCCGCGGCTACGCGATCGGCGCGCTCGCGGTGATCTGCATCGACAACCCGATGTGCGCGGCGACCGGGCACCGGATCTGCAACGACTGCATGAAAGCGTGCATCTACCAGAAGCAGGATCCCGTCGACACCCCGCAGATCGAAACCCGGACGCTGCGCGACGTGCTCGCCCTGCCGTGGGGCTTCGAGATCTACAGCCTGCTCACGCGCTGGAATCCGCTCAACCTGCGGCAGCCGCTGCCGCGGCCCGCATCGGGCAAGCGCGCGCTGGTCGTGGGCATGG
>JAFEDF010000083.1 GCA_018241785.1 Pseudomonadota bacterium
CGGACCCTGTTTCAGCGCTCGGCCGCGCCGGGAAGCGGCGGGGATGTTCCGGCGCGCTCTACACCGACCGTGAAGGCCGAGGGATCGGGGTACCGTGACGGGCTCAAACACCGGCTGCGTTCCGCAGCCGAACTCGCGCGTCACGGTACCCCGCTCCCTCGGCCTCCACGGTCGGTGTAGAGCGCGCCGGAGCATCCCCGCCGCTTCCCGGCGCGGCCGAGCGCTGAAACAGGGTCCGTTCCCGTTTCGCAGAGCTTCCCTAGACGAGCTTCGCGCGCAGGAGCGCGCTCACGCGTCCGGGGTTCGCCTTGCCGTGCGAAGCCTTCATCACCTGTCCGACGAGGGCGTTGAAAGCCTTCTCGCGGCCGGCACGGAATTCGGCGACGACGGCGGGCTGCGCGGCGAGCACCGCGTCGACGATCGCTTCGATCTCGCTCTCGTCGGAGAGCTGCCTCAGCCCCAGACGTTCGATCATTGCATCGATCGCCGACGATGCGGACGCCGCTCCGGCCCACGCGGGAAGCACGCCGATCGCGTCTCCAACCCCTCCGCTGCGCAAGCCGGCGTTCCACATCTCGTTGAAAAGCGTCTTCGCGGCTGATGCGCTGATCGTGCCGCCTGCGACATGCCGCAGAATGTCGGCGAGCAGCGCCGGCGCGACCGGCGCGTTCGCGATCGCCACGCCGTCGCGGTTGCGCGCGGCGGAAAACTCGCCCAGCACCCAGTTGGCGGCAAGCTTGAAGCCTGCGGCATCGCGTGCGGGGAGCGCCGCCGCAGCCTCCTCGTAGTAGCCGGCGAGCTCGCGCGACGCGGTGAGCTGCGCGGCGTCGTAGGAGGTGATCCCGTGTTCGGCGACGAAGCGCTCGCGCACCGTATCGGGGAGTTCGGGAAGCGCTGCGCGGACGCGCTCGATCCAGTCCTCGTCGATCGCGAGCGGGGGCAGGTCGGGATCGGGAAAGTAGCGGTAGTCCTGCGCGTCCTCCTTGCTTCGCATCGGCCGCGTCTCGTTCCTCGCCGAGTCGTACAGGCGCGTTTCCTGGCGGACGCTGCCGCCGTCCTCGATCAGCTCGATCTGGCGGTGCGCCTCGTACTCGATCGCGAGCTCGAGGAAGCGGAAGCTGTTGAGGTTCTTGATCTCGCAGCGCGTGCCGAGCGGGGCACCCTCGCGGCGCACCGATACGTTGGCGTCGCAGCGGAAGCTCCCTTCCTGCAGGTTGCCGTCGCAGATGCCGATCCACGTGACGAGCGCGTGCAGCCTGCGCGCATACGCGGCGGCCTCGGCGGCGCTTCGCAGGTCGGGCTCGGAGACGACTTCGAGCAGCGGGGTGCCGGCGCGATTCAAGTCGATGCCGGAGCCGTCGCGGCCGACGAGCGCCGCGGCCTCGGCGGGAAGCCCCTCGTGCAGCGACTTGCCGGCGTCCTCTTCGAGGTGCGCGCGGGTGAGCCTGATGGTGCGCTCGCCGTCGCCGGTTGCGACCGCAAGCCCCCCTCCGGTGACGATCGGCCGCTCGTACTGCGAGATCTGGTAGCCCTTCGGCAGGTCCGGGTAGAAGTAATTCTTGCGCGCGAACACGCTTTGCCGATGGATGGTGGCGCCGATCGCGAGTCCGAAGGCGAGCGCGCGCTCGATCGCCCCGCGGTTGGGCACCGGCAGGACACCGGGAAGCGCGAGGTCGACCGCGCAGGCGTTGACGTTGGGCGCCGCGCCGAACGCCGTCGACGCGCCCGAGAACATCTTCGACGCGGTCGAGAGCTGAACGTGGGTCTCGATGCCGATCACCACCTCCCAGCCGGGATGCGATCCGCTGCGCCCGCTCATCGCGCGTATCCCGGCGGAACGCGCAGGTGCCAGTCGCTCGCCTGCTGGAAGCGGTGGGCCGCATCGAGGAGCCTCGCTTCGTCGAAATGGCGCCCCTGCAGCTGCAGCCCGACCGGCAGCCCGTCGGCATCGAAGCCGCAGGGCATCGAGATCGCCGGCAGGCCGGTCAGGTTGGCGGCAACGGTGAAGATGTCGCCGAGGTACATCGCGACCGGATCGTCGGTGCGCGCGCCGAGCGCGAACGCCGTGGTGGGCGTCGTCGGTCCGGCGATCACGTCGCAGCGCTCGAACGCCCGCGCGAAGTCGTCGGCGATGAGGCGGCGGACCTGCTGCGCCTTCAGGTAGTAGGCGTCGTAGTAGCCATGCGACAGCACGTAGGTGCCGATCAGGATGCGCCGCTTCACCTCGGGCCCGAATCCCTCGGCGCGGGTGCGGCCGTAGAGGTCGTCGAGGCCGCTGTACCCCTCGGCGCGGTGCCCGTAACGGACGCCGTCGAAGCGCGACAGGTTCGACGACGCTTCGGCCGGAGCCAGCACGTAGTAGACGGGGATCGCGTGGCCGACCATCGGCAGCTCGATGGCGACGGTCTCGGCGCCGAGCTTGCGCAACTCGGTGAGAGCGGCCTCGACCGCGGTTGCGACGCCGGCTGCGACGCCCGTGCCGGAGTACTCGCGCGGCAGCCCGATGCGAAGACCGGCAAGCGGACGGGCGCCCGCCTCCCGGCGAAGGAACCTCGTGCAGTCCTCGTGCGGGCGGTCGGCCGACGTCGCGTCGCGGGCATCGTGGCCGGCCATGGCGTCGAGCACCAGCGCGCAGTCCTGCGCGTCGCCGGCGAGCACCCCGGGCGTGTCGAAGCTCGACGCGAAGGCGACGAGACCGTAGCGCGAGCAGAGCCCGTAGGTCGGCTTGATGCCGGTGATGCCGCACATCGCCGCGGGTTGCCTGACCGAGCCGCCGGTGTCGGTCCCGGTCGCCGCCGGGACGAGCCGCGCCGCGACCGCGGCCGCCGAGCCGCCCGAGCTGCCGCCCGGAATGCACGCGCGATTCCACGGGTTGGCGACTGCCCCGAAGCGCGAGTTCTCGTTCGACGAGCCCATCGCGAACTCGTCCATGTTGGTCTTGCCGACAAGCGTCGTCCCCGCGGCGCGCAGCCGCGCGACGACGTGCGCGTCGTAGGGCGCGACGTAATCGGCGAGCATGCGCGATGCGCAGGTCGTGCGCAGACCGGCGGTCATCAGCACGTCCTTGTGCGCGATGGGGACCCCGGCGAGCGGCGGCGCATCGCCGCGCGCGAGCGCGGCGTCGGCCGCCCGCGCAGCTTCGAGTGCGCCTTCGCGGTCGACCGTCACGAAGGCGTTCAGCACCGGCTGCGCGGCGGCGATCCGCGCGAGCGACTCCTCGGCGAGCTCGACGCTCGAGATCCGCCGCGCGCGGAGCGCGGCGGCGAGGCCGGCGACGGTGAACGGCCCGGTCATCACAGCACCCGGCAGCGTGCGGGTGTCACTCGATCACCTTCGGCACGAGGTAGAGCCCGCCGGCGACCGCCGGCGCCGCGCGCTGGAAGAGCTCTCGCTGGTCGCCTTCGGTCACCGCATCGTCGCGCAGCGCGACGACGCTGTCGTGCGCATGCGCCATCGGGACGACCCCCGTGGTGTCGATCGCGAGCAGGCGGTCGATGATGCCGAGGATCGCCCCGAGCTCGTCTGCGAGGGTGCCCGCGTCGCGATCGTCGATCGCGATCCTGGCGAGCTTCGCGAGATGCCGGATCTGGTCGGGGCCGAGGCTCATTCGGGCGGCGTGTAACGGTTACGATCGCGGAAGGCCGGCCCGTGTCGGAAAACCGCGCCAAATCAGCATGGAAGAGCCGCAGCTTAGGTTATCATAACGGGCATTTTTCGCGGGCCAACCACCTTCTCCGATCCCGGAGCGGATCGGCCACCGCACAGGCGACCGATTCTTCATGTTCGAGTTCTTCAAGGGCTACTTCTCGAGCGATCTCGCGATCGACCTCGGCACCGCCAACACGCTCATCTACGTGCGCGGCAAGGGGATCGTTCTCGACGAGCCTTCGGTCGTCGCGATCCGCCAGGAAGGCGGGCCCAACGGCAAGAAGGTGATCCAGGAAGTCGGGCTCGCGGCGAAGCAGATGCTCGGCCGCACGCCGGGCAACATCACCGCGATCCGGCCGATGAAGGACGGCGTCATCGCCGACTTCACCGTCACCGAGCAGATGCTGAAGCAGTTCATCAAGAAGGTGCTCGAATCGCGGCTCTTCTCGCCGTCGCCGCGCATCATCATCTGCGTGCCCTGCGGCTCGACGCAGGTCGAGCGCCGCGCGATCCGTGAGTCGGCGCTCGGCGCCGGCGCGTCGAAGGTGTACCTGATCGAGGAGCCGATGGCGGCGGCGATCGGCGCCGATCTTCCCGTCGGCGACGCGACCGGATCGATGGTCGTCGACATCGGCGGCGGCACCACCGAGGTCGGCGTGATCTCGCTCGGCGGGATGGTGTACGCGGGTTCGGTGCGCGTCGGCGGCGACAAGTTCGACGAGGCGGTCGTCAACTACATCCGCCGCAACTACGGCATGCTGATCGGCGAGACCACCGCCGAGCTCATCAAGAAGACGATCGGCTCGGCGTTCCCCGGCTCCGAGGTGAAGGAGATGGAGGTCAAGGGGCGCAATCTCGCCGAAGGCATCCCGCGGAGCTTCACGGTGTCGTCGAACGAGATCCTGGAGGCGCTCACCGATCCCCTGAACAGCATCGTGTCGTCGGTGAAGAGCGCGCTCGAGCGAACGCCGCCCGAGCTCGGCGCCGACATCGCCGAGCGCGGCATGGTGCTGACCGGCGGCGGCGCGCTCCTGCGCGACCTCGACCGCCTGCTGATGGAAGAGACCGGGCTGCCGGTCATCGTCGCCGATGACCCGCTGACCTGCGTCGTTCGTGGCTGCGGCAAGGCACTCGAGAACATGGAGAAGCTGCACACCATCTTCACGACCGACTAGGCCCTGGCGCCATCCGCACGTGGCGATGCGGCCCATTCCGGTCGATTCTCCCGCCTTCTTCAATCGCGGGCCGAGCCCGTTTGCGCGCCTCGTCTTCTTCGGCCTGCTGTCGTTCGTGCTCCTGTTCACCGACACCCGTTACCGCTATCTCGAGCGGGTCCGCGAAGGCGTCGCCGTCGCGCTCTATCCGCTGCAGCGCGCGCTGCTCGCGCCGGGGCTCGCGGCCGGGTACTTCGCGCGCTATCTCGCCTCGAAGAGCGATCTCGCCGACGCCAACGCCGCACTCGAGCGCGAGCTCGCGGTCAACGCGCCTGCGGTGCAGGGCTACGGGAGCGAGCGCCGCGACAACGCGCAGCTGCGCGAGCTCCTCGCGCTGCGCAGCCAGTACGACGGCGCGGCCATCGCCGCGCAGGTGCTCTACACCGGACGCGATCCCTTCGCGCAGAAGCTCTACATCGACCGCGGCGCGAACGACGGCGTCGAGGCCGGCGACGGCGTGATCGACGACACCGGTGTTGTCGGCCAGGTGACGCGCGTGCTGCCGCGCCTTGCCGAAGTGACGCTGATCACCGATCGCGACCAGGCGGTTCCGGTCAAGGTCGAGCGCAGCGGCGCGCGCAGCGTGATGTTCGGCAACGGCACCGGGCGCGCGCCGGAGCTGCGCTTCACCGCACCGTCGGCGGATCTGCGCACAGGTGATCGCCTCGTCACCTCGGGCATCGACGGGACCTACCCCGCGGGGCTCGCCGTCGCCGTGGTGACCGAGGTCACGAAGAGCCCCGGCGAGATGTTCGCGCACATCGCGTGCCGCCCGCTCGCCGGAGTCGATCGCAGTGAATTCCTGCTCGTGCTCGCGCGCCCACGCGCGGCGGCGCCG
>JAFEDF010000084.1 GCA_018241785.1 Pseudomonadota bacterium
CGCGCGCGCGACGAGCCACGCGGGAAGCTGGTGGCCCGACTGGCACGCGTGGCTCGCGAAGCACGGAGGCGGTAAGCGCCCGGCGCCGGATTCGGCGGGCAACGCCGCGCATCCGCCGCTCGGGCCCGCGCCCGGAACCTACGTGCTCGCCGCCGCCAGGTAGCGTCGCGCAGCGCCGCGACCCCGCCGCCAGGCGACGGCTGCCGCACCCAGCCCCAGCAGCGCCAGCGCCAGAGATCCCGGCTCTGGCACGGGATCCACATCGCCGGCGCGTACCGCCACCGCATAGATCGTATCGTTCTTGCCGTCGGTGTTCTGCAAGCCAGTGTTCGGATTGAAGTACCACGCGTAGGACGTACTACTCGGCGCGTACGCCGTACCGGACCAATAGGCACGCTGCATGTTCTGGAACGGCGAACTGGTCGTCAAGCTGCCCTTCGTGTTGCCCAATTCGCCGTACCACAGCTCGCCCATCTCGCTTCCGGTGCAACCGTATCCGTTGTATTGCTGCGGGAAACCGCTACCGGGATTGAAGTTACTGTCGCAATTGCTGCTCGATGTGGTGTCAGTCGCCGGCAGCCGCCAGCCGGCGAACGTTCCCACGGTGAGTCCCGACGCCCACGCGACTTGGGTCGCCCAGTTTTGCGCACCGTTGACGTTCCAGTTGCGCAGCCACGTGATGTTCAGCACGGTGTCGTACTCAAACACCGCGGCGGAGTCGGTGTTGGTGGCAGTGGGTTTGCCGTTGATGTCGCGTCCAAGCAGCGTCGCTTGCGCTCCCGCACTCGTGAGCGCCAACACCATGGCGCCCGCAACCGCTGCAGCGCGCATCACGACCATCGAAACAGCGCCATGAGCCATGTCTTCTCCCGAGGCGTCGATTTGATCGGGGGCCGCGACGGCAACAGCCACCGCCGGAATGGGTGATGACATCCGCCGGCATCAGTCCATAGTGGAAAACCGTACGCAAAACGCGCGCCCTGCTTCCAGATCGTTGATTTATCGGTAATTCGTCCGTACACCCATCCGTCAAGTGTAAATTTGTCCGACAATCGAAATCGCACCGACTCGCGATGCGCCCTGCCGCGTTGCTCGTGCGCGATGCGCGCGGCGCGCAAAAGAAAGACCCCGCGAGCGTTACCCGCGGGGTCCGGAGGCTGTATCGACCAGGAGGAGGAGATCGATACAGTGGAGCTTCATTCGCGGCCCCGGCATCGCCGGAACCGCGCTGATGCGAAGTGCTTACGCGCGCTTGCCCTTGCTTCCGTTCTTCGTCGCGTTCGCGGCGGCGGCACGGATGTTGGCATCGGCGAGGTCGACGACCTGGCGCGTCGCCTTCTGGAACTGGTCGAAC
>JAFEDF010000085.1 GCA_018241785.1 Pseudomonadota bacterium
GAACGCAGCCGGTGTTTGAGCCCGTCACGGTACCCCGCTCCCTCGGCCTTCGCGGTCGAACTCGCGCGCCGGAGCATCCCCGCCGCTTCCCGGCGCGGCCGATCGCTGAAACAGGATCCGTTCCCAACAGGGTCCGTTCCCGTTTCGCAGAGCTTCCCTGGTCAGACCGGACGGGTGATCGTCCGAGGGTCAGTGCCTCGACTTGGCGGGCTGCGCGGCGCTGCGGCCCGGGCGCGCGTCGGGGAGCACCAGCATCGCGGCGAGCCGGGGTCCGGTCACCAGGAGGTCGGCGAGCGTGTAATCGTCGAGTGCGACGAAGAACGCATCGACGGCGCGGGCAAGGATGCCCTTCAACAGGCACGCCGCCCCGATGCGGCAGTTCGACGTTTCGCTGTCGAAGCACTCGACCAGCACGAGGTTCTCCTCGGTCCCCCGCACGACCTCGCCGACGTTGATCGCTTCGGGGGCGCGCGCGAGTCGCATGCCGCCGCCCTTGCCGCGCAGCGTCTCGACGTAGCCGTGCCGGGCCAGATGGTGGACGACCTTCACGAGGTGGTTCTCCGACACCGCGTAAGCGCGCGCAACCTCGCCGATCGTGGCGAGGCGCCCGCGGTGGACGCCGAGATACATGAGCACCCTGAGGCTGTAGTCGGAGAAGGTCGTGAGGCGCATCGCCAGGGTCGAGCTGCGGGCTCCTGCAAGGTGTATCCCAGATATTGATTATCCCATGGAAATCGGGTAGCGTTAACCTGTGCCCTGCGTACACCTTTAGCGATCGACGGCGAAATGGACCAGACATTGCCGACCGAGGAGGAGGTACGCGAGGCATTGCGCGCGGTCGACGACCCCGAGGTCGGAATGAGCATCGTCGAGCTGGGGCTCGTCTATCGCATCGACGTCTCACCGGACCGGGTTCACGTCGAGATGACGATGACCACTCCTGCCTGCCCGATGGGCGGCTTGATCACCGACGACGCCCAGCGCGCCGTCGCGGCTGTGTCGCCCGAGGGCATCGATGTCGACATCGAGCTCGTCTGGGAACCGCCGTGGACGCCCGCGCTGATGTCGGAGCGTGCCAAGCAGACCTTCGGGTGGACCGGCTGAACGCGCCCGCTGGAACGCCGTTTCCTCGAACGACCACTGAAGGAAAGCACCCCATGACTGCCGACGTCAAAGACACCCTCGATGTACGAACGATCGTCCCGCGCGAGCGCCACCCGCTCATCTTCAAGACGTTCCGCAACCTCGGACCCGGCGAAGCCTTCCTGCTCGTGAACGACCACGACCCGAAGCCCCTCTACTACCAGTTCCAGGCCGAGCTCGGCGAGCCGTTCCTGTGGGACTACCTCGAGAGCGGGCCCGAAGTGTGGAAAGTCCGGGTCGGAAAGTCACGGCCGAAGTAGACCGGCGACCGGGCGCGCGATGAGATTCGCGGCCGACGTCAGCGTTCCGTGGCGCGTGCCGCTCGTGGTGCTCGCCTTCGCGTCGCTGCTGCTCGGCATCGACGCGGGTCTCAGGCGGCTCGGATGGTCGATCCCCGCCGCGGGTCTCGCGGCAATGCACGGGCCGCTGATGGCATCCGGGTTTTTCGGCACCGTGATCAGCCTCGAGCGCGCGGTGGCGCTGCGCAGGCGCTGGGCCTATGCGGCCCCGCTTCTCTCCGGCCTTGCGACGGTGGCCGCCGTCGCGACTGCGCCGCTCGCCGTGGCCGCAGCCTTCGCGACGGCGGGCAGCGCAGTCATGGTCGCGGCGTCGGCGAGCGTCTACCGCCGGCAGCGCGAGCTCTTCACGCTCACGCTCGCGCTCGGTGCCGCCGCGTGGCTCGCCGGCAACCTCGTCTGGCTCGCCGCGCAGCCGATCTACGCCGCTGCACCCTGGTGGATCGCCTTCCTCGTCCTGACGATCGCCGGCGAGCGCCTCGAGTTGTCGCGCCTCATGCCGCCGTCGCCGCGGGCGAAGCGCGTGTTCGCGGCGCTCGCCGCGCTGCTCCTCGGCGGCGTCGCCGTCGCGATGCTCGTCCGTCCGGCCGGTACCGTCGCCCTCGGCGCCGCACTCGTCGGGCTTGCGGCCTGGCTGATGCGCCAGGACGTCGCGCGGCGAACCGTCCGCACGCGCGGGCTGACACGCTTCATCGCCGTATGCCTGCTGTCGGGCTACGTCTGGCTTGCACTGTCCGGGGTGACGATGCTCGCCTCCGGCGGCCTCGGCTTCGGCGGCTTTGGATACGACGCCGCGCTGCATGCCGTGCTGCTCGGCTTCGTGTTCGCGATGGTATTCGGCCACGCGCCGATCATTCTGCCTGCGGTGCTGCGCGTGGCGGTGCCCTATTCGCCCTGGTTCTACGTGCCGCTCGCCCTTCTCCACGGTTCGCTCGTCGTCCGGTTGGCCGGCGACTGGATGGGCTCGCCCGAGTGGCGTGCGTGGGGCGGCGCGCTGAACGGGGTCGCACTGCTCGCATTCATGGCCGCGACGATCGGTGCCGTCGTTCGCGGCCTCATGGCGCGTGGCACGAAGCCGGTTCGTGGCGCGCACGCGGCGCCGGGGGGCGGGACCCGGAGCGAGTAGGCAGACGCCCGGGCGCCCACACCGAAACGACGCTGCGATGTTTGCGCGATGGAAAGGAGGACTTACGTGAACACCCCGGTTTCCCGTCAGGACGAGACGGACCTCGACGGATTGCTCGAGCACTGCAACGCGCTGCGCCTCGCCCCGGCGCCCGATGCCGACCTATTGCCCGAAGGATTCACCGGCATGCTGGGTCACTTCCCGGTGTACTTTCCCGAGGAGATCGCCCACGCCGCCGGCCTCTTGCCGGTCGCGGTGCTCGGGGGCGGCAACCGGCTCGAGTTGAAGCATGCCGATGCGCGGATGGGCTCGTTCGTCTGCTCGATCTGCCGCTCGACGACCGAGCTCGGGCTGAACGGTTCGCTCGCCGGCCTCGCCGGGTTCGTGACCCACCCGATCTGCGACGCGGCCAAGCACCTCGCGGGCATCTGGGCGCGCAACCTCCCCGAGCAGCTCTCGGAAATCCTTTACCTCCCCCAGAACGTGAATACGCCGAGCGTCGTGCGCTACATCACCGCCGAGTACCAGCGGCTGCGCGGCGACCTGGAGCGGAGGACCGGGCGTCCGATCGGCGACGATGCGCTGCGGCGAAGCATCGGCATCTACAACGAGAATCGCCGCCTGCTGCGCGATCTCTATGCGCTGCGCCGCGACGAGCCCTGGAAGCTCTCGTGCACCGAATCCTATCTCCTGACCCGCGCGCGCACGCGCATGCCCTGCGAGGAGCACAACGCCCTCCTCGAGGGTGCGCTCGACGCCATCCGTCGTCGCAGCCTGCGCGCCAAGGACAAGCCGCGCGTCGTGTTCGTCGGCGGCTTCTGCGAACAGCCGCCCGTCGAGATGCTCGAGGTCATCGACGACAACTGCTACGTCACCGACGACGACCTTCTCGTCGGACTGCGCTGGCTCACCACCGACGTTCCCGAGGCCGGCGACCCGATCTGGGCGCTCGCCGAGAGTTTCGTCGAGCGGTCGGCGGCGAGCCCGGTGCAGCACGACGAGCGCAAGCCCAAGGAGGCGTGGCTGATGCGAATGATCACCGAAAGCCGCGCCGATGGGGCCATCCTCACCGCGGCGAAGTTCTGCGAACCCGGGCTCGACGAGCAGGTGGCGTGGTCGAAGCACCTCGACGGCGCCCGCGTTCCGTACCTGGTCCTCGAATTCGAGGAGAAGATGACTTCGTTCGAGCAGATGGCGATGCAGGTCGAGACCTTCGCCGAATCGCTGCTGTTCGCGCTGGCCTGACCGGAGGCGCCCGATGACCACCGCAACCCTCGAACCCGCGGCGGAAGGCGTTCCCGCTGCAATCCCCTTCGACTCGCGCGCAGACGGACAGCGCCTGATGCGCGACTGGTACACGGCGCTCGCCGAGGCGCCGGCACGCGGCCAGCACGTCGCCAACGTGTTCGTGATGGGCAACGCGGTGGAGATCCTGCGCACATTCGATTTCCAGCTCGTCTTCCCGGAGATCAATTCGCTGCAGACCGGCGTGCGCAAGGCGTCGGAGGAGTACCTGCGCCTGTCCGAGGACTACGGCATGTCGCCCGACGTCTGCTCCTACGTGAAGGCGGACGTCGGGCTGATCCTGAAGGAGCACCAGCACCCGGCCGGGCGCATCCCGAAGGCGCATCTCGCCATCGCGTCGAACATGTGCAGCACGTTCATCAAGTGGGCCGAGATCTGGGAGCGGCTCCTGAAGACGCCGACCTTCGTGCTCGATCTCCCGGGACAGCGCGCAGGAAACTGGCAGGTGCGTCCCGGTGACGCCCAGCACGCTGCAGACGCGCGCTGGGTCGAGGCACAGATGCGCGATCTCATCGAGCGGTGCGAAACGATCACCGGCAAGCGCTTCGACATGGATCGCCTGGCCGAGGTCGAGGAGCGCGTCAACCGGATGGTGTTCCACTGGAACAGCGTGATGGCGCTCAATCGCGCCTGTCCGGCGCCGTACAACGCGATGCTCGACGGGCTCACCTACATCGGCATCATGAACGTCTACCGCGGCACCGCCGAGGGCGTCGAGTTCATGCGCGCGCTGGAGGAGCAGTTGAAGGCGAAGGTTGCCCGCGGCGAGGGGCGCGTCGCCGAGGAGCGCTTCCGCCTCCTCTTCTCGGGGACGCCGTGCTACGTTTCGATGCGCCGCCTGGTCGAGCTCTTCGAGACCTGGGGCGGCGTGTTCGCGTACTCCGACTATCTCACCTTCGCCGCCGGCGGCATGGACGCGGGCGAGCTCGTCTACGACACGTCGCGGCCGCTCGAGAGCCTCGCCGAGGTGACCGCGCTCGCCGCCCAGCGCGGACTGTCGAACCAGTTCTTCGCGCACGAGCGCCTCGAGCAGCAGATCAGGGATTACGGCGTCGACGGCATCGTCTTCCACGGCATCAAGAGCTGCCGCTTCGTGTCGTCGGGCATGGCCGACACGCGCGACTACCTCAACAAGCGCCTGAAGGTGCCGAGCCTCTACATCGAGTCCGATCTCATCGATCCGCGCTACTGGTCGGACGCGCAGATCAAGAACCGCGTCGACGCATTCTTCGAATCGCTGCACCAGCGCGGCGGCGGCGCGCCGCTCGCGAAGGCCGCCGCAGCCGCAACCGGAGGGGCCGCATGAACTACGTTGCCGGAGTCGACGTCGGATCCACGCAAACCAAGGCAATCGTCATCGACCGCGACCGCACGATTGTCGGCCGCGCGCTGCTCGACATGGAGACGAGCATGGTCGGCGTCGCGCAGCAGGCCTACCGGGCGGCGCTCGCCGATGCACAGGTCGCCGAGGAGCAGGTCCTCTACGTGGCGGGCACCGGCTACGGCCGCTACAAGGTGACGTTCGGGCAGGAGCAGGTCACCGAGATCAGCTGCCACGCCCGCGGCGCCATCGCGCTCTTTCCCGGTACGCGGACGGTGATCGACATCGGCGGCCAGGACACGAAGGCGATCAGCGTCAAGCCCGACGGCCAGGTCGGCGATTTCACGATGAACGACAAGTGCGCGGCCGGCACCGGGCGCTTCCTCGGCGCCGCGTCGTACGCGCTCGAAATGCCGCTGTCGGAACTCGGACCGCTGGCGTTGAAGTCGGAGAACCCGGTTCGCATCACGACGACCTGCACGGTGTTCGCCGAGTCGGAGATCATCAGCCATCTCGCCAAGGGGTTGCTGCCCGAGGACGTGCTGATGGGCGTGCACCAGGCGATCACCAACCGCTGCGTGTCGCTCGCGCGCCGCGTCGGCATCGAGTCGGAGGTGACCTTCACCGGCGGGGTGAGCCGCAACGCCGCCATCGTGAAGCTCCTCGAGGAAGCGGTGGGAATGAAGATCAACGTCAGCTCCGATGCGCACTTCTGCGGCGCGCTCGGTGCCGCGCTGTTCGCGCACGACCGTGCTTTCGGATCGGGAACCGGTCCGTCAGCGATCGCAGCGTAGGAGGGGGAGATGCTCAACGTCGCGGGAATAGACATCGGATCGACGTACACGAAGGCGATCGTGCTGAACGAACGGCGCGAGGTCGTCGGCACTGCGGTTCGGCGCACGGGCTTCAAGCTCGCGCAGGCGGCCGAGGCCGTCTTCGCGGAGCTCCTCGCTGACAGCGGCCTCGACCGCACGGCGATCACCTACGTGGCGTCGACCGGCTACGGCCGCTATACGGTGCCGTTTCGCCACACCCAGGTGACCGAGCTCACCGCGCATGCGCAAGCTGCAGTGCAGCTCTTCCCCGACACGCGCACGATCCTCGACATCGGCGGGCAGGACATCAAGGCGATCCGGATCGACGAGCGCGGGAGGGTGAAGGCGTTCCGGCTGAACGACAAGTGCGCCGCGGGCACCGGTGCGTTTCTCGAGAAGACCGCGCGCTACCTCGGGCTCACCACCGCCGACATCGGGCCGTACGCGCTCCGCTCGACGAAGCCCGTGCAGGTGAGCAGCGTGTGCGCGGTGTTCGCCGAGTCCGAGGTGATCAACCACCTGTCGAACTCGGTCCCTGCCGAGGACATCATGATGGGCGCGATGGTGGCCCTCGGCGGACGCGCGATCCAGCTGATGCGCCGCGTCGGGCTCGAGCCCGGATTCCTCCTCACCGGAGGCATGACGCGCAACGAGGCGATGGTCGCTGCGCTCGAAGCGAACCTCAAGGCGAAGCTCAACGTTGCGCCCAACGGGCTCGGCCAGCTCAATGGGGCGTATGGTGCCGCGTTTCTCGGGCTGCGGCGCGCCGAGCAGCTCGTCGCCGAGAACAAGCCGGTCCCGCCGACCGCGATGGAGCAGGGAGCAGGCCAGGGCGCGGCGGTGCGGCGCTGGTCGGCAATCGTCTCGAAGAAGCGCGTCGAGCCGTGCCGGGCGAC
>JAFEDF010000086.1 GCA_018241785.1 Pseudomonadota bacterium
GCGGCACGCCTCAAGGCCCGCCTCGCCGTCTAGGAAAGCTCTGCCAAACGGGAACGGACCCTGTTTCAGCGATCGGCCGCGCCGGAGCATCCCCACCGCTTCCCGGCACGGCCGATCGCTGAAACAGGGTCCGTTCCCGTTTCGCAGAGCTTCCCTAGACGGCGAGGCGGGCCTTGAGGCGTGCCGCGACGGCGGCCATGTCGGCACGGCCGGCGAGGGCGGGCTTCAGCGCAGCCATTAGCTTGCCCATCGCCGCCGGCCCGGTGACACTGCCGGCCGCGCCGATCGCTGCGTCGATCGCTGCGTCGATCTCCTCCGGAGACATCTGCTGGGGCAGGTACGCTTCGAGAATCACGACCTCGGCGCGCTCGGCATCCGCAAGGTCGAGGCGCCTGCCCGCCGTGAACTGCTCGATCGAGTCGCGGCGCTGTTTCAGCATGCGCTCGATCACCGCGACGACGTCGCCGTCGGCGAGCTCGCGCCGCTCGTCGACTTCGCGCTGCTTGATCGCCGCCTGCAGGAGCCGCAGCGTCGAAAGCTTCGCCGCTGCGCGCGCGCGCATCGCGTCACGCGTGTCGGAGGTGATCCGTTCCTTGAGCGTCATCGGTGCGAAGGTGCAATGAAAAAGGGGCGAATCGCTCCGCCCCCGGACAGTCCTGTGCGGGGCGGGCCCGCGTGCGCCGTGTCAATAGAGCTTGGGCGGAAGCTGCTGGCTTCGGAGGCGCTTGTAGTGACGCTTGATCGCGGCGGCCTTCTTGCGCTTGCGTTCGGACGTCGGCTTCTCGTAGAACTCGCGTGCCCGCAACTCGGTCAGGAGGCCCGTCTTCTCGATCGTGCGCTTGAACCGCCGCAGCGCGGCTTCGAACGGCTCGTTTTCGCGTACCCGTACGCTGGTCATGGAATGCGAAACCTCTCGGACATGCGGCGAAACGTGGCCGCGAACAGCCTGCCATTATAGCGGAGCACGCCGAACCGCGCAAACCGATATAATCGGTGCGGACATGCGCGCGCTCGGTATCGAGACTTCCTGCGACGAGACCGGGGTCGCGATCTACGACAGCGAGCGCGGACTCGTCGCCGACGCCCTGCATTCGCAGGTGACGATGCACGCCCCGTACGGCGGCGTCGTTCCCGAGCTCGCCTCGCGCGATCACGTCCGGCGGCTCGTGCCGCTCGTTGCCGACGTGCTCGGGCGCGCCGGCTGCGCGCTCGCCGGCCTCGACCTCATCGCCTATACGCGCGGGCCCGGGCTCGCCGGCGCGCTTCTCGTCGGCGCGAGTTTCGCGAGCGGCCTCGCGACCGCGCTCGGCAAGCCCGCCATCGGGGTCCACCACCTCGAGGGCCACCTGCTGTCGCCGCTGCTCGGCGATCCGGCGCCGCGCTTTCCGTTCGTCGCGCTGCTCGTCTCGGGCGGCCATACGCAGCTCTTCGAGGTGGCCGGCGTCGGTCGCTACCGCCTCCTCGGCGAGACGCTCGACGACGCTGCGGGCGAAGCCTTCGACAAGACCGCGAAGCTTCTCGGACTCGGCTATCCGGGCGGCCCGGCGTTGGCGGCGCTCGCCGAGACCGGCCACGCCCGCACGATCCGGCTGCCGCGGCCGATGATCGACTCGGGCGATCTCGACTTCAGCTTTTCCGGCCTGAAGACCGCGGTGGCGCTCGCCGTGCGCGAGGCCGCCGGCTCGTTCGAGCCGGGCGCGCTCGACGACGCAGCGCGCGCGGACCTCGCGCGCGCGTTCGAGGACGCGGCCGTCGACGTGCTGGCGGCCAAGGCGATGGCGGCGCTCGATGCGACCGGCCGCACGACGCTCGTCGTCGCAGGCGGCGTCGGTGCGAATCGACGGTTGCGCGAGCGTCTGTTCGAGGATGCCGCTCGCCGCGGCGCGCGGGTGCACTTCCCGCCTCCGCGCTTTTGCACCGACAACGGCGCGATGATCGCACTCGCCGGGGCGCTGCGCGCCGGCGACGCGTCGACCGACCGGCGCTTTTCGGTCGAGGCGCGTTGGGAGCTCGCGTCGCTTCGCGAGCCCGCGGCAGCAACCGCCGCCTAGGGAAGCTCTGCGAAACGGGAACGGACCCTGTTTCAGCGATCGGAAGCGGCGGGGATGCCGCGGCGTGCGAGTTCGACCGCGAAGGCCGAGGGAGCGGGGTACCGTGACGGGCTCAAACACCGGCTGCGTTCCGCAGCCGAACTCGCGCGCCACCGTACCCCGCTCCCTCCGCCCCCACGGTCGCCGTAGAGCGCGCCGGAGCATCCCCACCGCTCGACCCGGCGCGGCCGATCGCTGACACAGGGTCCGTTCCCATTTCGCAGAGTTCCCCTGGGGAGCGTGACGCGGGTTCGACACGCATCCCCTCA
>JAFEDF010000087.1 GCA_018241785.1 Pseudomonadota bacterium
GAACTCGCGCGCCGCGGCATCCCCACCGCTTCCCGGCGCAGCCGATCGCCGAAACAGGGTCCGTTCCCGTTTCGCAGAGCTTCCCTAGGATGGCGCAGCCGCATCCCGCGGCGCGTCCCGAGCCCCGATGAGCCACCCGCCCGCCCCGACGACCGCCGGCCCCGGACGCGCTGCCCCCGGCTTCCTCGTGCTGCTGATTGCGAGCGGCACGATCATCTCGCTTTGCATGGGCCTGAGGCAGAGCCTCGGGCTGTTCATGCGTCCGATGACGCTCGACCTCGGCGTGTCGGCGGCGACCTTCGGGTTCTCGATCGCGCTGCAGAACATCGTCTGGGGCCTGTCGCAGCCGGTCGTCGGCGCCCTCGCCGATCGCCACGGTCCGCGGCCGGTGCTGATCGCGACCTCGATCATCTATGCGGCGGGGCTCGCGCTGATGGTCGTCGCCGGCGCGCGGCCGGGCGGGCTCGCGTTCGCGGGCTTCCTCATCGGCATCGGCATCGCCGGCACCGGCTTCGGCGTGCTCATCGGCGCGGTGTCGCGCGCAACCGCTCCGGCGAAGCGCACCCAGACCGTCGGCATCGTCGCTGCTGCGGGCTCGCTCGGCACCGTCGTCATCGCGCCCGCCGGGCAGGTTCTGATCGGCAGCCTCGGCTGGCGGCCGGCGATGCTGCTGTTCGCGGCGGTCGCGGCGCTGCTCGCGGTCGTCTCGCTCGCGGTCCGTGATCCCGGGCGCAATGCCGACGTGCCCACCACGGTGAAGCAGCGGCTCGGCGACGCGCTCGCCGAAGCGCTCACCCATCGCGGCTACCTGTTCATGATGGCCGCGTTCTTCGCCTGCGGCTTCCAGCTCGTCTTCATCGCGACCTACCTGCCCTCGTACCTCGACCTCTGCGGGGTCGCGCCCGGGGTCGGTGCCACCGCGCTCGCGCTGATCGGGCTGTTCAACACGATCGGCACCTACGCGTTCGGCCTCCTTGGCGCGCGCTTCAGCCAGAGGCGCCTGCTCGCACTCATCTATCTGCTGCGTACGCTGTTCATCGCCGCGTTCCTGCTGGTGCCGGCAAGCGCCGGGTCGGCGCTCGTGTTTGCATCAGCCATGGGGATGCTGTGGCTCGGCGTGGTCCCGCTCGTGACCGGCGTCATCGGCCGCGTGTTCGGCCTCGGGCACTTCAACACGCTCTACGGCATCGTGTTCCTCTCGCACCAACTCGGCTCGTTCTGCGGCGCGCTGATGGGAGGCATGGTGTTCGATCGCTTCGGCAACTACAACGCGGGGTGGGGTGCGCTGATCGCCGTCGGCCTTGCCGCGTTCCTGCTGCAGTGGTCGATGGACGAGCGCCCGCCGCGCCGGCGCTTGCCGGCCGCTCCGCCGCTGCCGGAGGCCGCATAGGGCGGCCACCGCATCATGGCTTGCCGGGGTCCTTCACGTCGGGATAGCGGTCGAATTCGACGTTCTGCATCCTGCCGTCGACCTTCTGCGCCCTGCGGATGTAGACGGTCTGGACGATGTCGCGCGTCGCGGGATCGATCGTGACCGTGCCGCGCGGGCTCGTCCAGCTCATGCCACGGGCGGCATCGATGAACTTCTGCGCATCGGCGCTGCCTCCGGTCTTCTCCACGGCCGCGGCAATGAGGTGCATGCCGTCGTAGCCGGCGACCGACATGAAGTTGGGCCGGCTCTTCGGATACGCCTTGTAGTACGCCGCCACGTACGCCCGGTTCTCGGGTGAATCGTGCGCCTCCGAATAGTGGAACGCGGTGATCACGCCGAGCACCGAGTCGCCGTAGGCGTCGATCACGTCCTCGTCGGTGAGATCACCCGTTGCGACGATGCGGATGCCGGCCTTCGCGAGCCCGCGGTTCGCGAAATCCTTCATGAACGCGATCGTGCCGGCGCCCGGCGGCAGGAACAGGAACACGGCATCCGGCCTCGCGTCCTTCACCCGCTGCAGATAGGCCGAGAAGTCGACCGTGCCGACCGGCACGCGAACCTCGCCGACGATCGTGCCGCCGGCTGCCGTGAAGGTCTTGCCGAACTGCGCCTCGGCGTCGTGGCCGGGGCCGTAGTCGGCGACGAGCGTGTACACCCGGCGCACGCCGTTCTTCGCCGCCCACGCGGCGATCGGGGCCGAGTCCTGCGGCAGCGTGAAGGACGTGCGAACGATGTAGGGCGAGCGCTCGGTAATGATCGACGTCGCCGCGTTCATCACCACCATCGGAACCTTCGCCTGCGTGGCGAGCGGGGCGACGGCGAGCGCTTCGGGCGTGAGGCCGAAGCCGGCGAGGACGTCGACCTTGTCGTTGACGATCAGCTCCTGCGCGATGCGCTTGCTGACCTCGCCCGACGTGCCCGGCGCATCGTCGCGCAGGACGAGCTCGACCTTGCGCCCGGCGACGGTATCGCCGTGCGCGGTAAGCCAGAGCCTGATGCCGCGCTCGATCTGCTTGCCGTAGTCGGCGAACGGCCCGGTGACCGGCATCACGAGACCGATCCTGAGCGATGGCGCGGCCTGCGCCGCGGCGGCGACGCCGAAAGCGAGCGCGACTGCCGCGACGGCGGCGATGCGTTGCATGGAAGTTTCCTCTCTGGTGCGCCGCGTGCGGGCGAACGTCGAATGCTTCCGACGGATGCTAACATCCGCGTGCGATGAACGTCCCCGCCGGCCGCTCCCGGAATTCGCCAGGAAGTCCCCGGCGGTGAGCGCGCCACGCCGGCGACCGGCGCGGACGCGAAAGCCGCGGCCGCTCGGTGCCCGCAGCAGTGCGCAGGCGCCGCCGGGGCACGCGATGATGGATACGCGCGAGCTCGCCGAGTACCTGCGCCTCAAGGAGCGCCGCGTCTACGACCTCGTCCGTAGCGGCGTGATCCCGCATCTGCGCGCGACCGGCAAGCTGTTGTTTCCGCGCGATCGCATCGACGCGTGGCTCGCCGCCAAAGGCGATGCCGCGCCGCCGGACGCCTTGCCGCGCGCGCACCCGCTCACGCCGCCCGCAATCATCGCCGGCAGCCACGACCCGCTGCTCGACTGGGCGGCGCGTGCCTCGGGCTGCGGACTCGCCATCCTCCCGTGCGGCAGCCGCGCCGGCATCGAAACCCTCGCGCGCGGGGAGGCGACGGCCGCGGCCACCCACTGGATCGACCGCGAGACCGGCGACTACAACGTCGGGCTCGTGCGCGAAACGCTCGCCGGCTTCGACGCCGTCGTGCTCGAATGGGCGCGCCGTTCGCAGGGCCTGCTGCTCGCGGAGGGCAATCCGCTGCGGATCCGGTCGATCGCCGACCTTCGCCGGCAGCGGCTGCGCGTCGTCCCGCGCCAGCCAGACGCCGGCAGCCAGCACCTGTTCCTGCACGAGCTCGCGCGCGCGGGGGTCGACGAGAGCGCGCTCGACTGGCTGCCGCGGCCCGCGCTCGCCGAGACCGACCTCGCGGCGGTCATCGCTGCGGGCCGGGCCGACGTGGGCTTCGGCATCGAGGCCGTCGCGCGCGCACGCGGTCTCGCATTCATCCCGGTGACCGTCGAGCGCTTCGACCTCGTCGCGCGGCGCCGCGACGCGTTCGAGCCTCCGCTGCAGGCGCTCGTCGCGTGGGCAAGGACACCCGAGTTCGCGGCCGAGGCGACGCTGCGGGGCGGCTACGACGTCGCGTCGAGCGGTCGCGTCGTGCTGAACCTCTGAGCGAGCCGTGCGCCGCCTGCGCGGCAGCGGGGCAGCCGGCAGTCAGCGCGGCGGCACGGGGACGAACACCGACCTTCGTGCGTCGATCGCGATCTCGGTCACCGCGACGCCGTAGAGCCGCTCGATGTTCGCCGCGGTGAGCGCGCGCTCGACGCGATCGAGCGCGAGCGGGCGGCCGTCGCGCAGCAGCAGCGCGCGATCGGCGTGCGCGAGCGCAAGGTCAGGCTCGTGCGTCGAGACAACGATCGATTTCCCGTCGGCACGCAGCCGGTCGATCTCGGCCAGCACGCGCGCGCGATTGCCGAAGTCGAGGCTCGCCGTCGGCTCGTCCATCACCAGCACCGGTGCCGCCTGCGCGAGCGCGCGCGCGATCATCACGAGCTGGCGCTCGCCGCCGGAGAGCTCGGTCACGCTGCGCCCGGCGAGATCGGCGATGCGAAGGCGCGCAAGCGCTTCGTGGGCGGCGTCGCGATCGGTGTCGCGCGGCGGCCCGAACCACGGCAGCTGTGCAGCACGCGCCATCAGCACTACGTCGAGGACGCGAAAGCCGAAGCTTATCGCGTCGTGCTGCGGGACGTAGGCGAGACGCCGTGCACGCTCGGCCGGCCGCATCGCGATGACGTTCGCTCCCGCCGTGGCGACGCTGCCGGCGAGCGGAGCGATGAGCCCGAGCAGCGTGCGCAGCAGTGTCGACTTGCCGGCGCCGTTGCCGCCGAGCACCGCGAGTGATTCGCCGGCGGCGAGCGCGAACGAAATGTCGCCGGCAATCCTGCGCGAAGCGAAGCCGATCGCGAGCTCGCGCGCCTCGAGAATCGGAAGCGATGGCATCGGGTTGCGCGCGGCCCGCGGTCAGTAGACGTGGCGCGCGCGGGCAAGGAGCGCGATGAACACCGGCGTTCCGACGATCGCGGTCAGGATCCCCGGCGGAATCTCGATCGGGGCGACGCTTCGCGCCACGGTGTCGACGACGAGCACGAATCCGGCGCCGAGCAATGCCGCCTGCGGCAACAGGCGCGGAAACGAGGGTCCGGCGACGAGGCGCGCCATGTGCGGCACGACGAGCCCGACCCAGCCGATGATGCCGCCCACCGCGACACTCGCCGCCGTAACGAGCGTCGCCGCACCGATCACGGCGACGCGCAACTGCGCCGCCGGCAGACCGAGCGAGCGCGACTGGTCGTCGGGCAGCGCGAGGAGATCGATGCGCCAGGCGAGCGCAAAGAGGACCGCGAGTCCCGCCGCGACGAGCGGTCCGAGCATCGCGAGCTGCGCACCCGACGCCGACGCGAAGCTTCCCATCAGCCAGAAGGTGATCGTCGGCAGTTCGTTGTACGGGTCCGCAACGTACTTCACGAGCGAGAGGCCGGCGCCGAGCAGGCTCGCGATGACAATTCCGGTGAGGATCAGCGTAACGAGCGGATCGTGAGCGGTCAGGCGCGATGCGATCGCGAGCACCGCCGCGACAGCGACGATCCCCCCGGCGAACGCAGCGAGCGCAACGCCGGCGCTGCCGGCGCCGAGGACGATCGCGATGATCGCGCCGAGCGCCGCGCCCGACGACACGCCGAGCGTGTCCGGCGCGACCAGCGGGTTGCGAAAGAGGTGCTGGTACGCCGCGCCGGCGGCGGCGAGCGCCGCCCCGGTGAGCATCGCGATCAGCACACGCGGAACGCGCAACCCCCAGACGATCGCCTCGGCGGCGCTGCCCGCTCCTGCTCCCTCGCCGTGGTGCCAGAGTGCCGCGACCACGTCGCGAAACGGAAGCGGGTAGCGCCCGGCGGCGAGGGCAGCGAGCGCGAGCCCCGCCAGCACCGCCGCGGCGGCGGCGATCCGCCGGTACGTCGCGCCTGCGTTCACCGGCGCGATTATGCACGCGCCGGATTTGGGCGCCGGACTTGCGCGCCGGACTTGCGCGACGGCTACGAGTCGCTGCCGGCGTTGGGAAAGAACAACTGCTCACCGCCGATGCGATAGTCGGCAATCGCCTGCTGCCCGCGGGGCGAGACGACCCAGTCGATGAAGCGCTGGCCGAGGTCCTTCTTCACGTTCGGATGCCTGTCGGGGTTGACCAGCATGACGCCGTACTGGTTGAAGAGCCTGCGATCGCCCTCGACGACGATCCTCAACTCGCCGCGGTTGTGGAAGTTGAGCCAGGTGCCGCGGTCGGAGAGGATGTACGCATTGAGCCCCGACGCCGTGTTGAGCGCGGGGCCCATGCCGGAGCCGGTCTCGCGATACCACGGCCCCTTGACGGCTGCGATGTCGATGCCGGCATCCTTCCACAACCTGAGCTCGGCCGCGTGGGTGCCGCTGCGATCGGCGCGCGACACGAACGGCGCCTGGGCGGAGGCGATCGCCCTGAACGCAGCGGCGATGTCACGTCCCCCCGAGACGTGCGCGGGGTCCGGCGACGGGCCGATCAGCACGAAGTCGTTGTACATCACCGGATAGCGCCTGACACCGGCGCCCTCGGCGATGAACTTCTGCTCAGCAGCGCGATCGTGGACGAACACGACGTCGGCGTCGCCGCGGCGCCCGATGTCGAGCGCCTGGCCGGTCCCGACGGCGACGACGCGGACCGCAATCCCGGTGTCCTTCTCGAATGCGGGCAGGATGTGGCCGAAGAGGCCCGACTGCTCGGTCGAGGTGGTCGACGCGACGATGATGTACTGACTTTGCGCGAGCGCAGCCGACCCCGGCATCATCACCAGCGCGGCGAGCACGCCTTGCAGCAGGCGTTTCATCACGATCGTTCTCCTTCCAGAAAGAGCCGCCCTTCCTCCGAGACGGGGGTCTCGAAGAAGCGTGCGGCAGGGGTGTGCTCGGTGACGCGTCCTTCGGCCAGCATGACGATCCCGTCGGCGAGCCTCCGCGCCTCGCCGAGGCGGTGGGTCGTCATGACGACGGTGGTGCCGCGCGCGTGGATGCCGGATACGAAGGCCTCGACGCTGCGCGCGGCGGCGGGGTCGAGGCTCGACGTCGGCTCGTCGAGGAGGACGAGCTCCGGCGCGAGCGCCAGCGCGCGAGCGAGCGCCAGACGCTGCTGCTCGCCGCCCGAAAGCACCCGCGCGGAGCGGTGGCCGATCGCGGCGAGCCCGACGCTTTGCAGCGCTTCGTGCGCGCGTACGCGCGCCTCGGTGCCGCGGATGCCGGCGAGCGCGAGCGCGTGCAAAACGTTGGCGAGTGCGGACCGGCGCAGCAGCACGGGACGCTGGAACACCATCGCCTGGCGCCCCGGCGCCGCATCGAACTCGCCCCAGCTCACCTTCCCGTGCGTCGGCGCGACGAGTCCGTGGAGGACTTTGAGGAGCGTGGTCTTGCCGGCACCGTTTGCGCCGAGGATGACGGTGCGCCTTCCGCCGGGAATGACGAGGTCGACACCGTCGAGCACGCACATGCCGCGGCGCTCGACGCTCACCCCGGCGAGCGCGATCGGCACGCCCGCGAACCGCTCGACGTCACCCATGACGTACGCGCGCCCATTCGCGCAGCGCGTGGACGCCGACGTTGACGGCGGTGACGAGCGTGAGAAGCACGACACCGAGCCCGAGTGCGAGCGCGAGGTCGCCCTTGCTCGTCTCGAGCGCGATCGCGGTGGTCATCACACGGGTGACGCCATCGATATTGCCGCCGACGATGATGATCGAGCCGACCTCGGCGCTCGCGCGTCCGAAACCCGAGAGGAGCACGGTGGCGAGCGCGTAACGGGTGTCCCACAGCAGCGTCATCGTCGACTGCGCGAGCGACGAGCCGAGGCTCTCGAGCTGGTCGCGGTACTCGCTCCACGCGTCCTCGATCACCTGGCGCGTCAGCGCCGCGATGATCGGCGCGATGAGCAGCGTCTGCGCGATCACCATCGCCGGCGGCGTGAAGAGGAGGCCGAGGGGGCCGAGAGGGCCGCTTCGCGACAGCACGAGGTAGACGACGAGGCCGGCGACGACCGGCGGCAGGCCCATCGCGGCATTCATCGCCACGACGAGAACCGAGCGCCCGCGGAAGCGCGCGACGGCGACGGCCGCGCCGAGCGGAAGGCCGATCAGCGCCGACGCGGCCGTCGATGCGAGGCTGACCGCGACCGACAGTCCGACGATGCGAAAGAGTCGCGGATCGTGCGTGACGAGCATCGCGAAGGCGGTCGCGAAGCTCTGCGAGAAGGTCTCCACCGGCAGATTGTGCTGTAGGACTGCAATACTATGCAATCCTTACAGTACCATTAGTGTGATCGGCGGCGGGCCCCGTCGCCTGCGCCGGGGTCCACAGTGCGCGATCAGCCGAGCGCGCGCAGCACGGCCATCGGCGGCGTGTCGAGGGTGCGGCGCGTTCCCAGCCAGCCGGCAGCGGCGACGAGCGCCGCGCCGCCGGCGATCGCGACGAGCCAGATCGACGCATCGCCGCGATACGGCGTGTCGAAGACCTGCGACGCGAGCACGCGGCCGAGCAGCGTCGCCCCGCCCGCCGCGAGCGCACCCGCGACAGCGCCGACGAGCGCGAACTCGGCAACGAGCGCCGCGCGAAGCTGCCGTTTCGAGGCGCCCAGCGTGCGCAGTACTGCAGCATCCATCCGCCGCTCGTCCTGCGTCGATACGATCGCCGCCTCGAGGACGAGCAGTCCTGCGGCGAGGGTGAACAGGAAGACGAATTCGACCGCGCGGGCCACGCGGCCGATCACGCCTTCCACTTCGGCGAGGATCTCGGTGACGTCGATCACCAGCACGTTGGGAAACTGCCTGACGAGCACCGAGGACCACGAGTCGCCGGCCCGGTCGGGCACGCGAAACGCGCTGATCCACGTCACCGGCAGCGCGTCGAGCGCTCCCGGCGCGAACAGCGCGAAGAAGTTGACGCGGAAGCTGTCCCACCGGACCTTGCGCAGGCTCGTCACCGTCGCGGTGATCCGCACACCCCCGGCGTCGAAGGTGAGGCGATCACCGACCTTGACGCCGAGGCGCTCGGCGATCCCGCGCTCGAACGAGATCCCCGCGTCGGCGCCATGCGCGTCGCGAGCCCAGAAGCGTCCTGCCACGACCTCGTTGCCGGGGGGCAGCCGATCGGTCCACGAGAGGTTGAACTCGCGCTGCGCGAACCTTCGCGTCTGCGGATCAGCGGAGCGCACGGCGTCGAGCGCCTGGCCGTTCTTTTCCACGAGCCTGCCACGCACCATCGGCTCGAAATCGGGGTGCACGCCGATCGAGCGGTCGACGAGTGCGCCGACGCCGTCACGCTGCCCGGGAAGGACATCGACGAGAAAGCGATTCGGCGCGTCGGCCGGCAGCGCCGCGCGCCAGTCGGCGAGAAGATCTCCGCGCACCACCGCGAGGAGCAGGAGCGCCATCCCGCCGAGCGCCAGCGCGCCGATCTGCAGGCTCGAGGCGAGCGCGCGCCGGCGCAGGTTGGCGAGTCCGAAGCGCCACGGTGCACCGCGGGCCGGCAGTCGCGCGACTCCGAGGACGAGCAGCCGGCCGATGCCTGCGGCGCCGACGAGGAGCGCTGCAACCGCAGCGACGATCACCCACGCGGCCTGGACGGCCCGAGCCTGCCAGCCGATCAGCGCAGCGACTGCGACGATCGCTGCCGTCCACGCCACCCATCCCCGCGCGCGGCTGCGCGCCTGGTCGCGGCGCAGCACGGCGAGCGGCGGCTCGTGCGCGAGCGCCACGAGAGGCGGCAGCGCGAATCCGGCAAGCAGCACGAGAGCGATCGCCCATGCCTCCAGCACGGGCCACCACGAAGGCCACGGCAGCGTCGCGCCGCCGGCTCCGGCGAGAAGCCTCACCATCACCTCCTGCGCAGCCGCCGCGAGGGCCATCCCCGCGACGCCGGCGGCCACGCCGACCAGCGCGAACTGGACCACGAAGATGCGCAGGGTCCGCCCCGCCGTTGCGCCGAAGCAGCGCAGCATTGCCGCGACGTCGAGGTGCCTGCGCAGGTAGCGTCCGGTGGCAAGCGCCACCACCGCGGCGGCGAGCAGCACCGACGAGAGCGCCGCGAGTCCGAGGAAACGCGTGGCGCGATCGAGCGTCTGGCGCAGTTCGGGGCGCAGGTCGCCCACCGTGTCGACCCGCTCGCCGGCCGTGACCACCCCGGCGAGCCACCTCCGGTAGCGCGCGAGGGCCGCCGGATCGCCGCGCGCGGCGACCATCAGGCGAAACGAGGCGCGTGTTCCGGGCTGCACGAGCCCGGTCGCCGCGAGGTCCGCGTCGTTCAGCAGGAGCTTCGGCGCCGGGGCGAACACGATGCCGGCCACTTCGGGCTCGCGTGCAAAGATCGCCGTCACTTCGAGCGTCGCATCGCCGACGGCGAGCATCGTGCCGCGATGCGCGTCGAGCCGGTCGGCGAGGTGGCGGTCGATCCAGACCTCGCCGCGCGCCGGGATCGCCTGGGCGGCCGGTGCAGCGGCACCTTGCGGAGCGAGGCGCACGATCGCTCCGCGCAGCGGATAGCCTGCAGCGATCGCCTTGGCGTCGGTCAGCACGGCGGGACCGCCGTCCTTGCGCTGGATCATGCTGTTGAAGCGCACCACCGGAGTGGTGACAAGGCCGAGCGCGCGCGCCTCGCCTGCAAACGGCGCCGGAAGCGGACGGTCGCCGCTGATCATCAGGTCCGCGCCGAGCAGGCGATCAGCCTGCGACGAGAGCCCGCGCGCGACGCGGTCGGCGAAGAGCCCCACGGTGGCGACGCTCGCCACCGCGAGCACCAGTGCCGCGGCGAGCACCGCGAGCTCGCCGCGATGCCAGTCGCCGCGCAGCAAGCGCACCGCGAGCGCAACGTCGCTTCTCACGCGCGCCCCCGACGCCGCCGGGAAGCGGCGCCGATGCTCCGGCGCACTCTACACCGACCGTGGAGGCCGAGGGAGCGGGGTACCGTGACGCGCGAGTTCGGCTGCGGAACGCAGCCGGTGTTTGAGCCCGTCACGGCGCCCCGCTCCCTCGGCCTTCGCGGTCGAACTCGCGCGCCGCGGCATCCCCGCCGCTTCCCGGCGCGGCCGATCGCTGAAACAGGGTGAGTTCCCGTTTCGCCGAGCTTCCCTAGTCGGCAAAGCGCACGCCGGCGCGCTGCGCGCGAAGGCGCGGATCGTGCGACTTCACGAGGACCGGGCCTCCCCCAAGGATCTCGAACGAGCGCTCGAGCGTCTCGTCCTCGAGGCGCCGCATCGCCTCGGCCGTGTAGAAGGTGAGATGCGGCCACAGCACCACGTTGTCCATCGCGTAGAGCGGCGATAACGGGTGTCCGGAGCGCGCGAGAGGCTCGTCGCCGTAGGCGTCGAGCGCCGCACCGCCGAGGTGCCCGCTCTCCAGCGCCGCGACGAGCGCCGCTTCGTCGATCAGTTCTCCGCGCGAGACGTTGACGACGAGGGCCCCCTCCTTCATGCAGCGAAGCTCGCGCTCGCCGACGAGGTGCCGCGTCGCCGGGGTCAGCACCGCGTGCAGCGACACGGCATCGCACTGCGTGAGCATCGCGCAGAGGTCGTCGCACTTCTCGACGCCGCGCCGCGCCAGCGCGTCGCGGTCGAGAAACGGATCGAAGCCGAGGACCCGCATGCGGAACCCCTGGCCGAGCATGCGTGCCATGCTGGCGCCGATCCGGCCGACGCCGATCAGGCCTACGGTCTTGCCTGCGAGGTCGCGGGCGAGCCACCGCTGCGTCGGCCACGCCCAGCCTTTCGCATCCATCTCGCGCTGCAGCGGCTTCATCTTCTTCGCGAGCGCGAGCAGCAGCGCCACCGCGCCTTCGGCGACCGTCTCCTCGGCGTACTCCGGGACGTTGACGACCGGGATCTGCCGGCTGCGCGCCGCTTCGAGGTCGATTGCGTCGATGCCGACGCCGTACTTGACGATTCCCTTCAGGCGCGAGGCTCCGGCGATGACGCGCTCGGGGATCGGCGTATAGCACATGAGGATGAGATCGGCCTCGCGCGTCGCCGCGGCGAGCGTATCCACGGTCACCGACCCGTCGAGCAGCGTCAGCTCCGCGCCCGCGGCGCGAAGCCTTGCGTCGACGTGCGGCAGCTCGAGCTCCGCGTCCGTGCGGACGATCCTCGCGGCGTGCAGGTCAGGCGGCACTTGCGATCGCCGACTCGACGATGTCGAGCGCGCGGTCGAGGTCGCTCTCTGCGATCACGAGCGGCGGTGAAAGCACGACGACGTTACCCTGGCCGACCTTGAACGACAGGCCCTCGGCGAGGCAGCGGTAGAGCACTCGCTCGGTGAGCGCCGGCGCGGCGGCGCCGCTCGCCGGATCGACGAGCTCGACCGCCAGGAGAAGCCCGGCCCCGCGCACGTCGCCGACCTGCGGCAGCCGCTGGCGCATCGCCTGCAGGCGCGAAAGTGCGCGCGCACCGAGCTCGCTCGCCCGCTCGCACAGCCGCTCGTCGGCGATGACGTCGAGGGTCGCGAGCGCGGCGGCGCAGCCGATCGAGCTCTTCTCGTGCGTGTAGTGGCCGAGCGCACGTTCGGCCGCGACGTCGAGCCCCTCGCGGGCGATCACCGCGGCCATCGGAAACACCGCGCCTCCGAGCCCCTTGCCGAGCACGACGATGTCGGGAACGATCCCGTAGCGCTCGAAGGCGAACATCGCACCGGTGCGCCCGAGACAGATCGGGATCTCGTCGAGAATGAGCAGGGCGCCATGCCGGTCGCAGGCCTCGCGCAGCCTCGTGTAGTACCGCTGCGGCGGGATCTGCACGTCGGTCGAGCGCACGGTCTCGACGATGACCGCCGCGACGTCCTCCTCCTTGCCGAGCACGTAGTCGACGTAGTCGGCGCAGCGCGCGTCGCAGATGCCGCTGCAGCCGAACCGGCACTGGCGCGGATCGCACGGCGGCACGTGCTCGGTCCCCGGAAGGAGAGGCCCCATGTCGCGGCGAAACAGCGCCTCGCCACCGATCGAGATCGCGTCGAGCGACGCGCCGTGGAACGCATCCCACATCGAGATCGTCTTGTGGCGCCCCGTCGCGAGCCGCGCGAGCTTGAGCGCCATGCCGATCGCGCTGGTGCCGCCCGGCGCAAAGAGCACCTTGCCGAGATCGCCTGGAGCGAGTTCGGCGAGGCGCTTCGCGAGGGCGATCGCGGCATCGTTGGTGAAGCGCCGCGGCGAGAACGGCAGCGTGTCGAGCGCACGCTTCACCGCCTCGACGACGCGGGGGTGGCCATAACCGACCTGGTGGACGCTGTTGCCGTGGAAATCCATGTAGCGCCGGCCTTCCACGTCCTCGAGCCAGATGCCGGACGCCGATCGCAGCGCGTTGAAGCACGGCGTCGACAGCGACTGATGGAGAAAATAGCGCGCGTCGGCGGCGAGAAGCTCACGCGTCGCCGGCGCGAGGTGCCCGGCTTCCCACTGCCGCCGCAGCGGGGAAAGGTTGACGTCGCCCTCGGCGGCGAGATCGGTCAGCGGGCGGGAACGCCGGGGCCGGTCCATGGGCCAAGCATACCGCAGCACGGGTGCCCTGACCCCGGAACGATGCTGCAGCGCGGTCGTCCGGCGTTCAGCCTGGTCCGAGCGCGAGCCAGCCGGCGAGCGACCGGCGACCCGTCGCCGTGAGCGTCAGCGCTCGCGAACCCTCGGCGCGCACCAGCCAGCGACGGGCAACGAAGTGATCGAGCATCGCGACCGCGAGCGGGCCCGCGAAGTGGTCGCGCCGCTCCGACCAGTCGACGCACGGGTAGGCGACTCCCCTGCGCCCGCCGGCGATGGCGCGCGAGTCGATGCCGGCCGCGAGGAGTTCGGCGTGTCCCGACTCGGTGACATGGGCGGCACCGCTCGCGAACGACAGCGAACCGCGCTCGAGCAGCGTGTCGTGGAGCGCCACCCCGAGCCGTCCGGCGAGGTGCCCGTAGCAACTGCGCGCCTCGCGCAGGGGCCGGTACGTTCCGCGCGACCACTTGCCTGCGGTGGGATCGACCGTCGCGTCGCGCTCGGCGACAAGCGCCAGCGCCTCGAGTGCGTGCGCGACGTCGCCGTCGGCGAGCCGGAAGTAGCGGTGCCTGCCCTGCGCTCGCACCGCAACGAGGCCGGCGTCGCAGAGCTTCGCGAGGTGCGCGCTCGCCGTCTGCGGCGTGACTCCCGACGCGCGGGCAATCTCGCCGGCCGTCGTGTATTCGCGCCCGAGCAGCGTGGCGAGCATTCGCGCCCGCGTGGGGTCGCCGATCATCGTGGCGATCGTGGCGAAGCGGGGTTCCGGCGATTCGTTCATGACGGAGTTTCCCGGTATGCGCGTGCCGCGGGCGCCACGCCGATCCATGCCGTTGCGGCGGCGCCGACGAGAAGGGCCGTCGAAACGGCCGCGGCAGCGTGCAGCCCGGAAATTATACGGTCGGCGTCGCCGCCCGCGAGCGCACCGAACGCCGCCACGCCGATCGCGCCGCCGATCTGCCGCGCGGCGTTCAGCACGCCCGACGCGATCCCTGCGCGCGGCGCGTCGACGCCGGCGAGGACGACCGTCGTCATCGCCGGGACGGCGAGCCCCATCCCGCCCGGAATCAGCGCGAACGCCGGCAGCATCGATGCGTACGTGCTGCTGGCGCCGAGGCCGCCGAGGAGCGCGAAGCCCGCCGCACCGACCGCCGCACCAGCGACCATCGAGACGCGCGCGCCGTACCGAACGGTGACCTTCGGGCTCGCGAGGTTCGAGACGATGAAGGTCGCGGTCAGCGGCAGGTATGCGAACCCGCAGCGAGCGCCGGATAGCCGCGCACGCGCTGCAGGTAGAGGCTCAGCACGAAGATCACACCGTAATAGGTGAGGTTCACGGCGACGCCGAAGGCGACGGCCGGGGCGAGACCGGGCGATCGAAGCAGCGCCGGCGGAAGCATCGGATCGGCGGCGCGCACCTCGGCGGCGCACAATGCCCAGCCCGCGGCGAGCGCGGCGCCCAGCAACCCGGCAGTCAGCGGGTGATCGAGGCCGCGCGCCGGCATCGCGATGATCGCAGCCACCAGAGATCCCGTCGCGACCATGGCGAGAAGCTGTCCCACCGGATCGAAGCGCCGCAGGGAAGCTGCGCGCTCCGCGTGCCCGTGCCGCCCGAGCGCCGCGCACGCCCCCATCGCGCACAGCGGCAGGTTGACCGCGAAGATGCTTCGCCACCCCAACGTTTCGAGCAGCGCCCCGCCGATCACCGGGCCGGCCGCGATCGACACGCCTCCGGCAGCGGTCCACCATCCGATCGCGCGGGCACGCAGCGACGGATCGTGGTGCGTCGCCCGGTTGATGAACGCGAGCGAGCTCGGCACGAGGAGCGCCGCGCCGGCCCCCTGCAACGCGCGCGCACCGATGAGCGACACCGGGTCGAATGCAAGGCCGCATGCCGCCGATGCGAGCGCGAAGAGGGCGAACCCGGCGACGCAAACGCGCCGCGGACCGAGCCGATCGGTGAGCATCCCCGCCGAGAGCAGCAGCACGGCGAACGCAGTCGCGTAGGCGTCGACGACCCATTGCAGCGCGGCGATCGACGCATCGAACTGCGCGGCGATCCGGGGCAGCGCGACGTTGACGACGGTGACGTCGAGCTGGACGACGGCGAAGCCGGCGCTCGCCGCGGCGATGATCCACGTCGTCGAGCGAACTCGAGCCCCGACGTCGGCGGGCGCCGCCGTCGAACGAGGCGGGGAACCGGGGAGCGCATCCATGCCCCGCACGATAGCCACGGCCGCCGCGGCGATGTTTCGCCGCGCATCGAAGGATCAGCCGGTGGCCTGCTCGCGATCGTCGACGAGCCTTCCCGACGCAAGCGACAGGATGCGCGAGCAGCGCGTGGCGAGCTCCGCATCGTGCGTGACGAGGATCAGCGTCGTGCCGGTCTCGCGATTGAGGTCGAACATCAGCGAGGCGATCGTCGCGCCGGTCGCCGCATCGAGATTGCCGGTCGGCTCGTCGGCCATCAGGATCCGCGGAGTGCCGGCGAACGCCCGCGCAATCGCGACGCGCTGCTGCTCGCCTCCCGAGAGCTGCCGCGGATAGTGCATCCGCCGCGGTCCGAGGCCGACGCGGTCGAGCCAGCCTCGTGCGGCCGCGCCGGCGTCGTGCGCTTTCGCAAGCTCGAGCGGCAGCATGACGTTCTCTTCGGCGGTCAGTGCCGGCAGGAGCTGGAACGACTGGAAGACGAAGCCGATCAGCCGCTGGCGCAGCGCTGCGCGCCCATCCTCGTCCTGCGTCGACAGTGCGACGCCGTCGAGCCAGATCTCGCCCGAAGTCGGCCGATCGAGTCCCGCGAGGAGGCCGAGGAGCGTCGTCTTGCCCGAGCCGCTCGCGCCGACGATCGCGACGCGCTCGCCTGCGGCAATCGAGAACGACACGTCGTCGAGGATCGCGAGCGGCACATCGCCGCTCTGCACGACGCGGCAGAGCGACTGGACACGCACGATCGGTTCGGACGTCGCGGGCATCGTTCGGGGCTGCGCGCGATTCTACGTGGGCACGGCGGCGCGCGAGCGCGTCGCTACAATGGACGCCATGATGTTCGGAAACGCTGCCCGCTCAGCAACGCGGCATCGCGCGTGCGGCGCACGCGCGATGCACGCCGTGCATGCACTCACCGCGGCGCTCGTCGCGGCGCTCGCCGCGGCCGCGCTGTTCGCCGCGGGAGCATTGGCGGCGGCCCCCGGCGCCGCGGCGGCCGCGCCGGCACGCGCCGATCCGCAGGCGCCCGTCATCCTCGTCGTCGGCGACTCGATTTCCGCCGGCTACGGGCTCGAGGCCGGCCAGAGCTGGGTCGCGCTGCTTGCGAAGCGATTGCAAGGCGACGGCTATCGCGAGCGCGTCGTCAACGCCTCGATCTCCGGCGACACGACGGCGGGCGGTCGTGCACGCCTGCCGGCGCTCCTGCGCGAATATCGGCCCACGGTCGTCGTCCTCGAGCTCGGCGGCAACGACGGTCTTCGCGGCGGCGACGTTTCGGCGACGCGCGCCAACCTCGACGCGATGGCGAAGGAAGCCGCCGCCGCGCGCGCCCGCGTGCTCATCCTCGGCATGAAGATGCCGCCCAACTACGGCCCCGCGTACGCACGCGCCTTCGACGCGATCTACGCCGAGGTTGCGCGGGAACGCAGGGCCGCGCTCGTTCCGTGGCTCTTCGCGGGCTTCGGCGAGGACCTGTCGCAGTTCCAGCCCGATCACATCCACCCGGTCGCTGCCGCGCAGCCGCGGATGCTCGACAACGTCTGGCCCGCGCTGCTGCCGCTGATCGGCAAGCGCCCGGATGCGTCGACGCGCGGGGGAAGCCGATGAGCGGGCAACCGGTCGCTGCGCGAGCGATGGCGCCGCTCCCCCCGGGCCCGCCGGTGCGTCCCGAAGCGAAGATCCCGATCGAGACGATCGGCGATTACCCCGATCGCATCGACGTCCGCTCCCCGGGTGAATTCGCGCTCGACCACCTTCCCGGCGCGATCAACCTTCCGGTGCTCGACGATGCCGAGCGCGCGCGTATCGGCACGCTCTACGTCCAGGTATCGGCGTTCGAGGCGCGCAAGGCCGGCGCTGCGCTCGTCGCGCGCAACATCGCTCGCATCGTCGAGGCCCACGTCCGCGACCGCCCGCCCGAATGGGCGCCCCTCGTCTACTGCTGGCGCGGCGGACAGAGAAGCCGGGCGCTCGTCCACGTGCTGCGCGAGATCGGCTTTCGCGCCGCCCAGCTCGACGGAGGTTACCGCGCCTGGCGCCGTCACGTCACCGCCACGCTGGCCGAGCTGCCGCGGCGCTTTCGCTATCGCGTCGTCTGCGGTCCGACCGGTGCCGGCAAGTCGAGACTCATCGAAGCCCTCGCCGCGGAAGGGGCGCAGGTGCTCGACCTCGAAGCCCTCGCGCGCCACCGCGGATCGCTGCTCGGGGACATTCCGGGAGCACCGCAGCCGACGCAGAAGGCGTTCGAGAGCGCACTCGTCGACGCGCTCGGCCGGTTCGACGCGGCACGTCCGGTGTTCGTCGAATCCGAGAGCCGGCGCATCGGCCGGCTGCAGACTCCCGAGGTGCTGCTCGGCGCGATGCGGGGCGCCGAATGCATCCGCATCGACACCCCGACCGAGCTGCGCGTCGCGATGCTTGCGGACGACTACCGGCACCTCATCGCCGAGCGCGCACAACTCGCGGCATTGCTCGCCCGTCTCGCGTCGCTCCACGGCCGGGACACCGCCGCCCGCTGGGAAGCGATGGCAGCCGCGCGCGACACGGCGGCGCTCGTGCACGATCTCCTCGAACGTCACTACGACCCGCTCTACGCGCGCGCGATCGAACGCAATTTCGCGCTTCACCGCGATGCCCGCATCGTGGCGATCGCCGACCCCTCGCCGGGTGCGTTTCGATCGCTCGCGCGAACGCTGATCGGGTTCGAGGCCGCGCGTGACGAGCCACTGCCAGTCGCCGGATAGTCGAGCCGTGCACGCATTTCGCCTCGTCAACGTATTCGCCGACGAAACGCCGTTCGCCTGGCGTCCGGCGCCCGGCAGCGCGCACGGCGCTTCAGGCGTCCTCGGGCCCGGCGACGCATTTGCGCTCGAAATGCGCGCGGGCATCGTCTGCGTGCAGGTGTCGGCGGAGTGTGGACACTGACCGCCCGCACCCCGCGCCGGCGCCCGCAGCAACACTCGTTTACATCGTCGACTCGGAACGGGTCAACGCCGGACCGGTCGATGCCGTTACCGGCACCATGTTCCGCACTTTCACAACCCGGGCTCCGATGGCGGGTGCGACCCTGCCTGCGCTCGACTTTGCGCGCCGCATCGCGGCGACGGGCGCCCTCGCGACCTTCTTCGCGGTCGCCGCTTCGCACGCCGGTCCGGCATCCGCGCAGGCCGTCCGCACGCAGCCATCGGCGGCGGCTGCCGGGCGCGTGCTCGACTTCGACGACGCGCGCTTCCTGCTGACGCGCACGGGCTTCGCGCCGTCGCGCACCGAGATCGAAGGCTGCGTCGGCCGCACGCGCGCGCAGGCCGTCGACGCGCTCCTCGCCGGAGCGCGAACGTCGCCGGTCGTCGCTCCGCCCGGGTGGACGAGCGACCCCGAGACGCTCCTGCGCGGCCGCCGGCCGCGCGACCTCACTTCCGACGAGCGCAAGGCGCTCCAGCAGACGTTGCGCCAGCATGCGCTCGAGCTTCGCGAATGGTGGATCGCCGAGATGCTCGCCACCGACTCGCCGCTGGCCGAGCGGATGACGCTGTTCTGGCACATGCATTTCACGAGCAACATCCAGAAGGTCCACGACGCGCGCCTCATGTACCGGCAGAATGCGCTCTTCCGGCGCGAAGCGCTCGGCAACTTCGGACGCCTTCTGCACGAGGTGACGCGCGATCCGGCCATGCTGCGCTGGCTCGACGGCGCACGCAGCCGCCGCGGTGCGCCGAACGAGAACTACGCACGCGAGGTGATGGAGCTCTTCACGCTCGGCGTCGGTCAGTACACCCAGCACGACGTCGTCGACGGTGCGCGCGCATTCACCGGCCTCGGGGTCGATCCGGTTAGCGGCGGATTCGTCTACCGCCCGCGCCAGCACGACGACGGCGAGAAGACCTTCCTCGGCGTCAGCGGCAACCTCGATGCGGACGGAGCGATCGACGCGATTCTCGCGCAGCACGCGGTCGCTCCGTTCATCGTCGCGAAGCTCTGGCGGGAATTCGTCTCGCCGACTCCCGATCAGCGCGAGGTCGAAGCGATTGCCGACCGCTTTCGCTCGTCGCACTACGACATCAAGACTGCGCTGCGCGGGTTGTTCCTCTCCGATGCGTTCTGGGCCCCGCGTAATCGCGGGACGCTCGTCAAGAGTCCCGTCGAACTCGTGGTCGGGACGTTGCGTGCCGTCGGCCTCGATCCGCCGAAGCTGCGCCCGGTTGCCGCGGCCACGGCGCGGATGGGCGAAGTGCTGTTCGCTCCCCCCGACGTACGCGGCTGGCGGGGCGGCGACGACTGGATCACGAGCTCGACGCTCGTCGTGCGCAAGGAGTTCCTGCTGAAGGTTTCGCAGCTCATCCCTGCCGGCCGCATGAGTCCCCCGGCGGCCGCGATGCGAACTTCGGACGCGGACATCGTGCACGTTCTGCTGCCGCTGCCTCCGGTCGGCGGGGCGGTCGCCGAAGCGACGTCCGAGCGCGATCCTCGCGCGGAGATCCGCGCCGCGCTGCTCGATCCCGTCTACGAGGTCAAGTGAGATCCCTGACGAGAGGTATGCGATGACCCTCTTTACGAACCATCGTGCGTCGGTCCCGTCGCCCGCGCGCCGGCGCTTTGTCGCAGCGGCGGCGGCTCTCCTCGTGACCCCGGTGGCTGCAGCGGGCGTCCCCGCCCGGCCGGCGCCGCTGGCAGCGCCAGCGGCCCCGGATACGGCCGCGGACTACCGGCGATTGCTCGTGCTGGTCGAGCTCAAGGGTGGCAACGACGGGTTCAACACGCTCGTTCCCTATGCCGATCCCCTGTATCGCACGCTGCGCCCGCGACTCGCGATCGCGCGCGACGCGATCGTGCAGCTTTCGGACCGCGCGGGATTGCATCCGGCGCTCGCGCCATTGCTGCCGCTGTGGCAGGCGCGCGAACTCGCGCTGATCGAGGGCGTGAGCTACCCCGATCCCAACCTGTCGCACTTCCGCTCGATCGAGATCTGGAACACCGCGTCGCGAAGCGACCAGTACATGTCGAAGGGATGGCTCACACGGACGTTCGAGGCCTTCGCGACGCCGAGCCGCTTCGCCGCCGACGGCTTCGTCATCGGGTCCTACGACCTCGGCCCTCTCGAAGGCGGCGCACGCGCGCTCACCATCGCCAATCCCGCACAGCTCGAGCATCACGCGTCGCTCGTCTCGGATCACGGATCCGCGCACACCGAGGCGCTCGCGCACATCCTGACGGTCGAGGCCGACATCGTCCGCGCGGCAACCCGCTTCAGGCCGGAGCGCACGTTCGCGACGGCGTTTCCGGCGAACCCCTTCGGCAACGTCGTCCGAAGCGCCTGTGAGGTGGTTGGCGGAGCCTCGGGCGTCGCTGCGCTCAAGCTCACGCTCAACGGCTTCGACACGCACGTCGACCAGCTCGCGCGCCAGGCCAGGCTCCTCGACGAGCTCGCGCAGGGGCTCGTCGCGCTTCGCGCAGGGCTCGTCGAGCTCGGGCGCTGGGACGACACGCTGGTGCTGACCTACGCCGAGTTCGGGCGCCGGCCGCACGAGAACGCGTCGGCGGGCACCGACCACGGCACCGCCAACGTCCACTTCGCACTCGGCGGGCGTGTCGCGGGCGGCCTTCACGGCGCGACGCCGTCGCTCGACCGTCTCGGGCCCGACGGCAACCCGGTACCGACCGTCGACTTCCGCAGCGTCTATGCGACGGTGCTCGAACGCTGGTGGAACGTCGATTCGCGCGGCGTGCTCGGCGGCCGCTTCGCAACGCTGCCATTCGTTCGCGCGTAGCCGTCGCAGGCAGTCGCCCGTCGCCGTCGCGCATCGCAGTCGCGCATCGCAGTCGCGCGCCGCAGTCGCGCATCGCAGTCGCGCGCCGCAGCCCGTCCGGCAGGGCTTCGGCGGCGCAAATCACGTCGTCGAGCGGGTCCCGGTGCGGCTTCGCAAGGTGTGCGCCGGCGGAGTACGACAGGCCTCGCAGCGCTCGCCGCACCACCCGCTTGCGACGACTGCGCCTCAGGCGCCCTGCCGGACGGGCTGCGGCGCGCGACTGCGATGCGCGATTGCGATGCGCGATTGCGATGCGCGATTGCGATGCGCGACGGCGATGCGCGCCTGAGGCGCGCTACGGCCAGCGCGCGACGAATTCGCGCCAGTGCGGCGCGTCCGAGGCGGCGATCCGCTCGCGCACGAGCGCGATTTCGCCGGCGTAGCCCGATGCGTCGAGCTCGCCGCGCATCAGCCGGAAGCGCTGGTACAGAAGCCAGGTGTTCGCCGTGTCGCACTCGCAGTACGCGCGCACGTCGGCGATGCGGCCCTGCGCGACCGCTGACGCCACCTCGCTGCCGTCCATACCCAGCTTGCCCGGAAAGCCGCACAGCCGCGCCATCGCATCGAGCCCCGCGTACGCGCGCGGCTGGTAGGACGCCAGCACGTCCATGAGGTCGAGATGGCGCGTGTGATAGCGCGACAGGTAATTGTTGAAGCGGAACTCGCGGTCGTCGTCGCCCCAGTCCCAGTACTTCGCAGCAGCTATCCCATGAACGAGCGCGCGGTGATGGAGGACCGGCAGGTCGAATCCGCCGCCGTTCCACGACACGAGCTGCGGCGTGTATCGCTCGATGCCGTCGAAGAAGCGCCGAATCAGCGCCTCTTCGCCGTCGGACGCTTCGCCGAGCGACCAGATGCGAAGCCCGCTCGCATCGCGAAGGACGCAGGCGATCGCGACCACCCGCTGCAGATGGATTGGCACGAAGTCGCTGCCGGTCGTCGTGCGCCGGCGCTGGGCGTACCAGTCCGCGACGCCACGGTCATCGACCGACGCGGGGACGTCGTGGATGCGGCGGATCCCCGCGATGTCGGGGATGGTCTCGATGTCGAACGCGAGCAGCGGTGTCATGGCTCGCTACCCGGCCGGTGGCCAATGCCGCACCGAGCCGCGCAGGCTCAGGCGGGAAACACGCCGGTCGAAAGATAGCGGTCGCCGCGATCGCAGACGATGAACACGATCGTCGCGTCGCGCACGGCGGCCGCGACCCGGAGTGCGATTGCGCAGGCCCCCCCCGACGAGACGCCGCAGAAGATGCCCTCCTCGCGAGCGAGCCGGCGCGCGGTGTCCTCGGCCTCCGCCTGCGACACGTTCTCGACCCGGTCGACGCGGCTCGCATCGAAGATCTTCGGGAGGTACGCTGCCGGCCACTTGCGGATGCCGGGAATCGATTCGCCCTCGACGGGCTGCGCTCCGATCACCTGGACGGCCGCGTTGCGCTCCTTGAGGAAGCGCGACACGCCCATGATCGTCCCCGTCGTGCCCATCGCCGAGACGAAGTGGGTGACGCGACCGCCGGTGTCCTGCCAGATCTCGGGACCCGTCCCGCGGTAATGCGCGAGCGGATTGTCGGGGTTCGCGAACTGATCGAGGATGTATCCCTTGCCTTCGTCGCGCATGCGCGCGGCGGTGTCGCGCGCCGCCTCCATGCCGCCTGCGCGCGGCGTCAGCACGAGCTCGGCTCCATACGCGCGCATCGTCCTGATCCGCTCCGCCGTCTGGTTCTCCGGCATCACCAGTGCCATCCGGTAGCCGAGGACCGCCGAAACCATCGCGAGCGCGATGCCGGTGTTGCCGGAGGTGGCTTCGATCAGCGTGTCGCCGGGCTTGATCGCCCCGCGCCGCTGCGCCTCGACGATCATCGAGAGCGCGGGCCGGTCCTTGACCGACCCGCCGGGATTGTTGCCTTCGAGCTTGGCGAGGACCAGGTTCGATCCGTTCGCCGGGAGCTTCGCAAGGCGCACCAGCGGCGTGTTGCCGATCAGCGCCGTCAGATCGCGGTAGGCCATCGGCACATTGTAGCCGAGCCCGATCGGCGGCGGCGCCGGCGGGCGGGCAGGACCCGCCCGCCGCCGGTAACGCTACTTGGCGCGCGCCTTCGTGTCGCGATGGGAACCCGGCTTGGCGGGAGCGGGGACCGGCGCGACGCTCACCTCGGAGCGAAGCTCGTCGAGCTGCTTCGCGCCGATGCCCTTGACGCTCGCAAGCTCCTCCACCGATTTGAAGCCGCCGTGCTGCGCGCGGTAGTCGAGGATCGCCTGCGCCTTGGCGGGGCCGATGCCTCGCAGGGCGACGAGCTCGTCCTTCGACGCGGCATTGAGATCGAGAGCCGCCAGTGCGCTGCCTGCGAACCATGCGAGTGCGACCGCGAGTGCGAGTCTGACCATGTTGCTGCTCCTTCGGAAGTTGGACGGGTGCGATGCGCACCGCCGGACCTTCCGGTCCCGGCGGTGGCGCAGGCACACGACGAGCTTAGGCAGGAGCTTGCGAAACCGACATCAGACTTTCGACGTAGCGCGTGACGCCGTGCTCGACGTCGCTCATCGCCTCGGCGTACCCGGCCGCACGCAGGCGCGCGAGGTCGGCCTGCGTGAAGCTCTGGTAGCGCCCGACGAGCGCCTCGGGCATCGGAACGTATTCGATCGCCCCTTCGCGCCGGAGCTCGGCGAGCGTGCGCGGCGGGTCGCCCGCGGCTCGGCGACAGGCATTGATCGTCGCGACGGCGACCGCGTTGAAGCTCGCTGCCGTGCCCGTGCCGACGTTGAAGATTCCCGAGCGCTGGGGATGCCGCCAGAAATCGAGGTTCACCGCGACGACGTCGTCGACGTGGACGAAATCGCGGCGCTGCTCGCCGTCCGGGAACCCGCCCGAGCCCGCGAAGAGACGCACGCGCGCGTCGCGCTGGTACTCCTCGAAGAAGTGCAGCGCAACCGACGCCATCCGGCCCTTGTGGGTCTCGCGCGGGCCGTAGACGTTGAAGTAGCGAAAGCCTGCGATCTGCGCCGTTCGTTCGGGCAGCACGCGGCGCACGCGCTCGTCGAACATGCGCTTCGAATACCCGTAGACGTTGAGCGGCGCCTCGTGCGAGCGCTCTTCCCGGAACACCGTCCCTCCGCCGTACACGGCGGCGCTCGACGCGTACAGGAACGCAATGTCGTTGTCCTGGCAATGCTCGAGCAGCGTGACCGAATAGCGGTAGTTGTTGCGCATCATGAAGCGCCCGTCGCGCTCCATCGTGTCGGAGCACGCACCCTGGTGGAAGATCGCCGAGATGTCGTCGTCGAAATCGCCCTCGGCCAGGCGCGCGATGAACTCGTCCTTGTCGAGGTAATCGGCGATGTCGCAGTCGACGAGGTTCGCGAACTTGGCGGAGTCGGCGAGGTCGTCGACAGCGATGATGTCGGTCTCGCCTTCGGCGTTCAGCGCCTTGACGAGGTTCGATCCGATGAACCCGGCGGCGCCGGTGACCACGATGTGCACGTTCGATCCTCCCGCTCAGGCGTGTGCGGCCGCCGCCGCGACGGTCTCGAAGGCGACGCGCGGCGCGACTGCGCAGAGCAGCTCGTAGCCGACGGTGCCTGCCGCGACGGCGACCTCGTCGACCGGAAGGCCCCCGCCCCACAGCACGACGTCGCTGCCGACGTCGGCCTCGGGGATGCCCGCGAGGTCGACGGCGAGCATGTCCATCGACACGCGCCCCGCGGTCCGCGCCCGCCGCCCGCAGACGAGCACCGGAGTGCCGTTGGGGGCGTGGCGCGGATAGCCGTCCGCGTAGCCGCAGGCGACGATGCCGATGCGCGCAGGCGCGCGCGCGGTGAACATGGCGCCGTAACCGACGCTCTCCCCCGCGGCGAGCGACTGCACGGCGATCAGCCGCGAGCGCAGCGTCATCGCCGGGACGAGCCCGAGCGACGCCGCGCTGCGACCTGCGAAAGGCGTGGCTCCGTAGAGCATGATGCCGGGCCTGACCCATTCGCCGCCGACCTCCGCGTAGCGGACCGTGCCAGCCGAGTTGGCGAGCGAGCGCGGCCAGGCGAGGCCGCGGCACGCGGCCGCGAAGCGGGCGAGCGGCGCCTCGAGCGCACCATCCTCGTCGGCACGCGCGAAATGCGTCATCACGGTCCTGATCTCGACCCCCGGCAGCTTGGCGAGCTCGTCGCAGACCCCGTGCACCTCGGCAGGAGCGAAGCCGAGCCGGTTCATGCCGGTGTTGACCTTGACGTGCACGCCGATGCGCCGGGCAAGCCTCGCTTCGCGCAGCATCGCAAGCTGCCACGGAGAATGGACGACGGTGTCGATGCCGCCGGCGGCGACCTCGGGCAGTTCGCGCGCATCGAAGCAGCCTTCGAGAAGGACCAGCGGTCTCGCCTCACCGCGACGGCGCAGCCCGAGCGCAGCGTCGAGCTCGAGCAATGCAAGGCCGTCGGCATCGTCGAGCGCCGGGAGCACGCGCTCGAGATGGTGCCCGTACGCGTTCGCCTTGACGACCGCCATCACCTTCGCCGCGGGGGCATACTGCCTGACGCGAGCGACGTTGGCCTTCAGTGCGGCGAGATCGACCTGCGCGACCAGCGGGCGAGTCATGCGGACGCAGTCATGGTATAAAGCGCGGGCCGCGCGCCGTGCCCGCATTATAGACGCCAAGCCCCTCAGGCGAGCCCGCAAGCGATGCCGGGCGCCGCCCCATCGAGTTCATGAAACGCGGCTTCTACACCATCATCGCGGCGCAGTTCTTCTCGTCGCTCGCCGACAACGCGCTGCTGATCGCGGCGATCGCGCTCCTGCGCGATCTCGACCAGCCGCACTGGATGACTCCGGCGCTGAAGCAATGCTTCGTGGTGTCCTACGTCGTGTTCGCGCCGGTCGTCGGGGCGTTCGCCGATTCGATGGCGAAGGGACGCGTCATGCTCATCACCAACGCGGTCAAGTTCGCCGGCTGCGCGCTGATGCTGTTCTACGTCCACCCGCTCCTCTCCTACGCGCTCGTCGGCCTCGGCGCCGCCGCCTACTCGCCGGCGAAGTACGGCATCCTGACCGAGCTCCTCCCGCCCGAGAAGCTCGTCGTCGCCAACGGATGGATGGAAGGCACGACGGTCGCGTCGATCATCCTCGGCGTCCTCCTCGGCGGCGCGCTGATCACGCCGCGGGTGTCGACGCGCCTGCTCGGCATCGACCTTCCGCTGATCGACCTGCCGATCGACACCGCGCCGCAGGCGGCGATCGCGGTGATCATGCTTCTCTACCTCGTCGCTGCGATCGTCAACTGGTTCATCCCCGATACCGGGGTCGACCACCGCGCGCCGAGCGTGAATCCGCTCTACCTCGTGCGCGAGTTCTCGCACTGCGTGGGGCTTCTCTGGCGCGACCGCCTCGGCCAGATCACGCTCGCCACGACGACGCTGTTCTGGGGCGCCGCCGCGACGATGCAGTTCATCGTCATCGACTGGTCGGCGAGCTCGCTCGCGCTGTCGCTGTCGCAGTCGACGTTCCTGCAGGGAGCCGTGCTGATCGGCGCCGCTGCGGGGACGATGCTCGCGGCCGCGCTTGTCAGCCTGCGCCGGTCGGTCGCGGTGCTGCCGGTCGGGGTTGCCGTGGGAGTCATTCTGATGGCGATCGTGCTCGTGACCAAGCTGTCGCTCGCCATCGTGCTCCTCGTCGCGATCGGCGCCTGCACGGGCTTCTTCGTGGTGCCGATGAACGCGCTGCTCCAGCATCGCGGCCACGTCCTGATGGGGGCCGGCCATTCGATCGCCGTGCAGAACTTCAACGAGAACCTCGGCATCCTCGTCACCGTCGGCATGTACGCGCTGATGCTGCGCGGCGGGTTGCCGATCAACGTCGCGATCATGCTGTTCGGGGCGTTCATCTCGGTCGCGATGCTGCTCGTGATCTGGCGCCATCGCTACAACGAGACCGAGCACGACTCGATGCGCCTGATCGGCGCCGACAAGCCGGGGACCGCGACGTCGGACTGACCGGCCGCGGCGCTCCAGGGAAGCTCTGCGAAACGGGAACGGACCCTGTTTCAGCGATCGGCCGCGCCGGGGGCGCAGCGCTGGGGAGCGGTGGGGTGCTCCGGCGCGCTCTACACCGACCGTGGAGGCCGAGGGGGCGGGGTACCGTGACGCGCGAGTTCGGCTGCGGAACGCAGCCGGCGTTTGAGCCCGTCGCGGGACGCCTTCCCCTCGGCCTGCGCGGTCGAACTCGCGCGCCGCGACATCCCCGCCGCC
>JAFEDF010000088.1 GCA_018241785.1 Pseudomonadota bacterium
CGCACCGTGTGCTCCCCCGATTCCGACGACTCGCCGGTCACCTCGGCGACGAGCGCGTGCTGACGCCCGGCGGCGCGCAGCGTGGCGACGATGTCGCCCACCCGCGCCTGCTGCACCTCGCGCAGGTCGAGGACCTCGAGCCGGTCGGCGCGCGTCATCAGCTCGCGAACCGTAACCTCGTCGCGGCGCAGTCCGCGGGCCAACGCGACCTGCAGCGGCTTCTCGCCCTGGATGTCGGTGAAGGTGATGATCCCCGCGAGCCTCTGCGCGTCCTCGACCACGAAGAGTGACCGTACGCCGCGCGCAATCATCAGCGTGTTGACGTCGTCGATCGTCGCGCGCGGGTCGATGGTGACGGCGCCGACGCGGCGCAGGTCGGTCATCACCTCGAGCGCCGATGACTCGGGAGTGACCGGCGTCGTCGCCATGGCGCGCGGCAGGCGGAAACGCTCGCCCGGTCGCGCCCGCGCCTGGCGCAGCGGCACGAAGCCGCCGGTGGCGTGGATGGGGTGCGACTCGTGCGCCTCGCCGTGCTCGCGGCTGGCGCGGAAGAACATCAACTGCAGGAAGTGATCCTTGCGCGGGTGGTCGCCAGACCCGCGTTCGGGTCCGCCCGCAGAGTCTGCTCCGCCGACCGATGCCGCCTCACCCGCCTTGCGCTCGCTCATGAAACCCGACCTTCCGATGCCGCCGTGACCCGGCGCGACACTGCCATTCTAGGCGCAAATGCCGGACCGCCTCCATCACGGCCGCCAGTCCGAGCAGTCCCAGCCGAGCATCGTCTCGAGCTCACCGATGTCCGACGCGAGCTCGGCGTAGACGAAGTTGCGCGCGGCTTCGCTGATCGGGGCGTCGTAGGGAAGCGCGAACACCTCGCGCCTGGCGGTGCGCGGAAACGGACCGACGCCGAGGAACGCGGCAATCCTCGCGAGAGCGTGCGCCGGGTTGGCGTGGAAATCCTCGCTCTTCAGCACCAGCAGCTGCGACGCCGGAAAGTGCTCGCCGATCCGGCGGAGCTGAGCACTGTAGCGGCCGCGGTCGACGTACGACCAGCGGCGATGCTGCAACGGACCTGCGGCCGCCGCGCAGCGCTCACGCTCGATGCGTACCGCCTCGTCGAACGGCAAGGTCTCGTTGCGCGCCTTCACCTGCATGTTCCAGTGCGAGTACGCACGCGCGATCGGATTGCGCAGCAGGAGAATCCACTTCATCGCCGGGTTGTAGGCTGCGATCCGGCGCGGCGCCTGCCTCCAGTACATGTAGATCGGCGTGCGGTCGCCGAGCATGCGCTGTCCGGGCTGCGGCAGGTACAGCGAATGGTAGACCGAGTAGTCGACCGCCTCGCCGCCGAAGAACTCCTCGGTGTCGAAGAAGTGCGGCTCCTTCACCGTCGAGAGCCCGATCTCGGGGTGCTCGAGCAGATACGTCGCGAGCGCAGTCGTGCCGCCCTTCTGGGCGCCGCCGGCGACGAACGCAATGCGCGAAGTGAAAGGGTTGGTGGCCAAGGGCGGAATTGAACCACCGACACAAGGATTTTCAGTCCTCTGCTCTACCAACTGAGCTACTTGGCCATGGGCACAGCGCCGGCCGGTATCGAACACCCCGGACTCCGGCCGGACGCAATCATACCAACATGGGGGTCAGGTCTTGCCTTTTGCCTGCGCGGATCCGCGCAGGCAAAAGGCAAGCCCTGACCCCGCAACGGACCCCGCAACGCGCTATCCTGCGCGTTTCGGGCAGCACCCATCGACCCGAAATCGGACGGGCCCGGCCGCGTCGCCGACGGTTGCGGCCGCCCCGCCCTGCGGCATCAATGGTCCGTTCAACCGCAGTCCAATCGGGAGGCAGGCGAATGGCAACCTATATCGTGCTTTCGAGCTTTACCGACCAGGGCATCCGCAGTGTCAAGGACACCACCAAGCGCGCCGAAGCGGTCAAGGCCGCGGCGAAAAGGATGGGTGCCACAATGACCGGCATCCACTGGACGCTCGGGCATTACGATCTGGTGGTGACCTTCGAGGCGCCCGACGACGCCACGATGACCGCCGTGTGTCTCGCGATCGGCGCGCAGGGCAACGTGCGCAGCGAGACGCTGCGCGCGTTCTCGAGCTCCGAGATGGGCGCGATCCTCGCGAAATTGAATTAGCG
>JAFEDF010000089.1 GCA_018241785.1 Pseudomonadota bacterium
CGGTACGAAATATCCGGAGACCTTGTCGGCGAGTCGCTGGATCGGAGCGCGCGAGCGTTGCGCTCGAGCCACCATCTGCACGATCTGCGCAAGCATCGTTTCCGCTCCCACGCGCTCGGCGCGCATTACGAAGCTTCCCGTGCCGTTGACCGTTCCACTAATTACCTTGTCGCCGCGCGTCTTCTTGGCCGGGATCGGCTCGCCCGTGACCATCGACTGGTCGACACGACTCTCGCCTTCCAGCACTTCGCCATCTACGGGAACCTTGTCTCCTGGCCGTACGCGTAGTCGGTCGCCCCGACCAACGCGGTCAAGGGGCACGTCTTCCTCGCTCCCGCCGGCGACGAGACGGTGGGCAACCTGCGGTGCGAGATCGAGCAGCGCCCGCAGCGCGCCTCCGGTGCGCTCCCGTGCCCGCAGTTCGAGCACCTGCCCGAGCAGCACGAGCACAACGATCGCGGCAGCCGTTTCGAAGTACACGTCGATGCCCCCGGACGGATCGCGAAAAGCCGCGGGGAAAAGCTCGGGCGCTAGCGTCGCGACTGCGCTGTAGGCGTAGGCTGCGACGACGCCGATTCCGATCAGCGTGAACATGTTGAGACTGCGGTTGGTGATCGATTTCCAGCCGCGCTCGAGAAGCGGCCAGCCAGCCCAGAGCACGACTGGCGTAGCGAGCGCGAGTTCGAGCCAGTGGCCGATCCGCTCGGACATCACGCGTGCAAAGACGAACTCGAATCCCATCGCGAGAGCGAGAAGCGGCACCGTGAGCGCGACCCCTGTCAGGAAGCGGCGTGTCATGTCGACGAGCTCGGGATTGGGTCCCTCGGGCACCGCCGCGACGGGCTCGAGCGCCATGCCGCAGATCGGCCACGCTCCAGGCTCGTCGCGCACAACTCCCGGGTGCATCGGACAGGTGTATCGCGTCTTCTTCCGGATCGGCACGGCGGGCTCGAGCGCGATTCCACGCGCCGGATCGCGCACGCGCCGCGCAGCGGCATTTTCCAAGTTCATGACGGCGCTCGCTCCTCCGTGCCCCGAACGTCCCGGTCGGCCCGACGCGATCTCGCGTCCCCCAGCTCGTCCAGGATCGGGCATTCTGGGCGCTCGTCGCCGCGGCAGTGCACGATCAGGTGGGCGAGGGTGCGCCGCATCGATCGCAGCCCGGCGATCTTGTGGTCGAGCACCTGCAGATGAGTCAGGGCCAACGTCTTGACC
>JAFEDF010000008.1 GCA_018241785.1 Pseudomonadota bacterium
ATGCAATACGTCAACGCCGTGTACACACAAGCGTTCAACCGCCGACTGGCGACGTCCACCACCCAGTGGCGATGGTCGAGTTATCGTGGGCACGCCGGCCTCGAAACGCCTCCGGAATGGCTGGAGCGCGGCCAGATCCTGGCTGCCATCCTGGGGCGACCGCTCTGCGCCGGCAAATCTACCTCGGCGATGATTCGTTCGTGGCCCGCATGCAGCGGATCGCGACCGTCCCCAGTTCTGGGATTGCGGAATTGCCGAAGGCACAGCGCATGCCGCCACTGGACCTCGCACACCACCTTCAGGAGTCAGGCGATCGCGATCGCGCAGTCCAGTGCGCCTACCTCGCTTCCGGGATCACCATGAGCGCGATCGCACGAGAGCTCGGGCTCTCGGTGTCGCGCATCAGCCGCATTGTCGCGGCCGCATACCAGGCAAAAGGCAAGACCTGACCCCACTCAGGTCTTGGCGAGGAGCTTCTGCAGTTCGCCCGACTGGTACATCTCGCGCATGATGTCGCAGCCGCCGACGAACTGGCCGTCGACGTAGAGCTGCGGGACGGTCGGCCAGTTCGAGAACGCCTTGATGCCCTGGCGCAGATCGTCGTCCTGGAGCACGTTGAACGACGCATAGCTGTCGACGCCGCAGCGTTTCAGGATCTCGGCGGCGGTGGCGGAGAATCCGCACTGCGGGAACTGCGGGGTCCCCTTCATGTAGAGGACGACGTGGTTCTTCTTCACCTGGTCGGCGATGGTGTCGCGGATGCTGCTCATCGAAAGGACTCCGAGGGGGACAAATCGGTAGAGATGTTACTCCTTCACTCGCCGCACCGATCAGAGGCTGCGCACGAATTCCTGCCACGACTGCGCCCGGACGCCGGCGGCGACAGCGGTGGTCGCGGATGCCCCCAGCCCGGGGCGGTAAACGATGCGCATGGCCGGCACCGGCAATCCCGGCCGCAGGCGGCGCCATGCGTCTGCGAGGCGCTGCATCGCCGCGGTTCGCCTGCGCCTTGGCGATCTCCGAGGCGATGAACCCTTCGAACGACACGCCGCGAAACGGTGATCGCTCGAACTCTTCCGGCGATCGGATGCCGAGTAGATGGGCGGCGAGA
>JAFEDF010000090.1 GCA_018241785.1 Pseudomonadota bacterium
CCAGCACGAGCGAACCGGCACCGCTCACCGCCATCGCTACGGCGTAGAAGACGGCCACCGCCTCCCCGGGTGCGACACCCGTACGGGTGAGGTGGAACGCCAGGATCGGGTAATCGGCAAAGCCCGCTGCGACCAGGGCCGCGCCGACGAGATAGACCCAGAACGCGCGCGGCATTCCGGCAGGGCTCACCTCAGGGTGGACCGAGTCGAGATCACGTGGCCGCGGATAAAGCGTGCGCGCGGTGAAGACGAGCACCAGGTTGATCGTTGCCGGGACAGCGAGCACGCCGAATGCGAGCGGGTAGCTTCCGCGATGCGCGAGCACCGCTGCCACCGCGAGCGGCCCGAACATCGCCCCGAGCTGGTCCAGTCCCTCGTGCAACCCGAACACCCACCCGTAGCCGCCCATTTCGCGTCCCGCGTACGAGAGCATGACGTCGCGAGGCGGATTGCGGATCGCCTTGCCGGCGCGTTCGAGAACAATCAGCGCGGCGGCCTCCGGCCAGCTTCCCGCAAAGGCGAGCGCGGGGACCGACGCCATCTGCACGATGTATCCGGTAATGGTGATCGGCCAGTAGCGCCCGGTCACATCGGCAACGCGGCCCGAAACCAGCCGAAGCGAATAGCCGACCAGCTCACCGAAGCCGGTGACGACACCGACGACGAAGCCCGTTGCGCGCAGCGTCGCGAGAAACGGCCCGAGGATGCTGCGTGATCCTTCGTAGGTACAGTCGGCGAAGAGGCTGACGGCCCCGAGAAGGAGAACGAAGCGAAACGCGCGCCGCGATCGCGGAGACGCGCCTCGCATGGCAGGTTCGGAATCGTTCGCGCGGTCGAAGGGCATGAAAAAACCCACTCCTCGCGCAGTGGGTCGTTCGTGACCTCCATCCCACTGCGCAGCATCAGTCGCAGCAGGAGTCATCAGCCTCGATGGCAGCTTGCCGGGGAACTCCATCCCCTGACCACACGGGTCAGTCGGATATTAGCATCTTCGCGCGCCGAGCGGCCTATAATCGAGCGGACGCGGCGCGATGCCAGATGAGCGGACCGCCATCGACGCGCATTTCAGCCGGCCTCGAGAGATGATCGACATCGACGTTCCGGGCTTCGGCCGACTCCAGCTCTCCCGGCTCGTCTGCGACTTCAACGGAACGCTCGCGCGCGATGGCAGGTTGCTCGACGAGCTGCGCGACCCGATCGCCCGGCTGGCGAAGACGATCGAGGTCCACGTCGCCACCGCCGATACGTTCGGAACCGCGAAAGGCGAGCTCACCGGCATCCCCTGCGACGTCGTGGTCCTCCAGGGCGACGACCAGGCGCTCGCGAAGGCGGCGCTCGTCGAGCGCTTCGGCGCGAACAGCGTCGTTGCGGTAGGCAACGGCCGCAACGATCGCCTGATGCTGGCGTCGGCTGCGCTCGGCATCGGCGTCATCGGCGACGAGGGGCTGGCGGGGGACGCGCTCGCGGCGAGCGATATCGTGACGCGATGCGCGACCGAGGCGCTGCAACTCCTTCTCGAGCCGCGCCGGATCATCGCGACACTTCGCGACTGACGTTCACACCGTCCTGCGGGCCGGCGTCGCCGGATGCCGCGGCCCGGCGACGTCACACGGCAGCGATCCCGGCGACCGCGAGCGCCACAAGGAGCGCCACCATCACGTAGGCCGTGTACGCGTTGATTCGCCCGTGATGGAGGGTGGCAAGCCTTTGCGCGAGCCTCATTGCGCCATCGCGCGCCGGGCGAATCGCAAGCCGGTCCATCACGTGGACCGCGAGACGCTCGCGCCGGATCGCCACGCGGAAGTGCTCGGCGACGAGCTCGTTTCGGTCGTCGATGGTCGTCGGCTTGAAGATCGCCTCGAAGATCACGCGTACCGGATTCGAGAATCCGGTCGCCGTGTAGGTCATCTCGGGGAGCAGTCGCCGAACGCCTCCGTCCCAGGTCGCGCCACGCAGCACCCGACGACGGCGCG
>JAFEDF010000091.1 GCA_018241785.1 Pseudomonadota bacterium
CTGCGCCGGCGGCGGGCCGCGTCCGGATGTCGACGACGCGCGCGATCACCTCATCGAGCACGCGGCGATCGGTCACGGCGGCGCGCGGGAGTTCGACACTCTGCTCCAGGGCGAGCTCCTCGGCGCTAGCCGCGATGTGCGACGCGCGGGCGCGCACGCGGTAGACGGCTTCGATCCGGCACTCGTCCGCGGCGCCGGGCGCGATGGGATGTCGATTCGCGTCCACAGTACGATTCTAGTCACTCCCGCTGTCCGGCGGCGGCGGGCTATCATGCGAAGCTGCGATGGCCTTCTTCGACGTCTTCAACGGCGATGCCGACGGCATCTGCTCGCTGCACCAGCTGCGGCTCGTCGCGCCGCGCGCGGCGACCCTCGTGACCGGCGTCAAGCGCGACATCGAGCTCGTCGGCCGCGTCGCGGCGCGGACCGGCGATTCGGTCACCGTGCTCGACGTATCGCTCGACACGAACCGCGCGGCACTCGTCGCGCTGCTCGCAAACGGCGTGCGCGTCGAGTACTTCGACCATCACCACGCAGGCGTCATCCCCGACGATCCGCTGCTCACTGCGGTGATCGACACCTCGCCGTCGGTCTGCACCGGCATCCTCGTCGACCGGCACCTCGGAGGTGCGGCACGGGGCTGGGCGGTCGTCGCGGCGTTCGGCGACGCGCTCGACGGCTCCGCATGCGCGCTCGCCGCGTCGATGGGGCTCGACGCCGAGGACGTCGCTTCGCTGCGCTCGCTTGGCGAGGCGCTCGCCTACAACGCCTACGGCGACGCCGAGAGCGATCTCATCGTGGCGCCGCTCGCGCTCTATCGGGCGCTCGAAGGCTGGACCGACCCGCTGCGCTTCGCGCGCGAGGCGGGCGTGCTGGCGGCGATCGATGCGAGCCGGCGCGACGATCTCGCGCGCGCGGCGGCGCTCGAGCCCACGCGGGCGCTTGCCGGGGCGCGCGTGTTCGTGCTTCCGGACGCCGGGTGGAGCCGGCGCATACGCGGCATCCTCGCCAACCGGCTCGCTGCCGAAGAGCGCGAGCTCGCGCACGCCGTCCTGACGCCCGACGCGATGGATGGCTTCGTGGTCAGCCTGCGCGCTCCGCTCGCGCGCCCGGAAGGCGCGGATCGACTGTGCAGGACGTTCGCAACCGGCGGTGGCCGTAGCGGCGCAGCGGGCATCAACCACCTGCCCCGCACGGAGCTCGACGCCTTCACCGATCGGCTGGGCGCAGCATGGCCGCGGCCGGGGGAAGCGGCGCCGGCGTAGCATGGAGGCCATGACACCCCATCCAGAGCCTCCGGAGCTTCCCGCAAACCCGGGAGGCGAGCCAGGCGATTGCGCCGCGCAGGCGGAAGTCTGCCGTGCGATCGTCGCCGCAACGACCGACGCCGTGATCTATGCCGATCGCGAGGGCCGCATCAGGCTGTGGAACCACGGCGCCGAAATGCTCTTCGGCCACCGGGCGGCCGACGTACTCGGCGCGAGCCTCGACGTGATCATCCCGGAGCACCTTCGCGCAGCGCACTGGAAGGGCTACGATGCGGCGCTCGCATCGGGCCGCCTCAGGCTCGAGGGGCGCCCGCTGACGACGCGATCGATGCACAAGGACGGCCACAAGCTCTACGTCGACCTCGGCTTCGGCCTCGTGCGCGACGTCCACGGCAACATCGCCGGCGCGTTCGCGACGGGGCGCGATTGCACTGCACGCCACGCATCCGAGGTCGAACTGCGGGCACGCGTCGCCGCGCTCGAAGCCGCGTCGAAGCAGCCCGCAGCGCCCGGCACGGGGAGCCCGGCGACGCCGCGCGGTCCCGCCGGTGCGTGACGCGCACCCCGCCCGCAATCGTCGCGTAGCGAACGGAACCGCACCATCGTCACCATCGTCCATCCGATCGACGGCTCGCCATCGTCGCTGCGTGCGACGGCGGCGCTGATCGCGCACCTCGACTGGTTCCGCGAGCCGCCGTCGATCGTTCTCGTTGCCGTGCACCTGCCCGTCCCGGCGCTGCCCCGGATGGGAGCGGTGGTCGGCAAGGGCGACCTCGAGCGCTACTACGACGAGGAATGCGCGGCGATGCTGAAGGCCGCGAGCGAGCGCCTGACGGCCGCCGGCGTTGCGTTCGAGACGCGCAAGGTCGTCGGCCCCGTGGCCGAGACCATCATGTCGGTCGCAGAATCCGTTCGGGCCGACCTCGTCTACATGGGAACGCGCGGCATGTCCGCGCTCGCCAACATGGCGCTGGGCTCGACCGCGACTCGCGTCCTTCACCTCGCCCGCATCCCGGTGGTGCTGATTCACTGACGCGCGTGCGAACGTCGGCGAGGCGTGCGAAGGTCAGCGAGGTGCGCGGCCGGCCGAAAAAACTGACGCCTCCGAAGTCGAAGCCGAGTCCTCGACGGATCCCGGGACCTCGGAGGCGCCAGACCCCCTCCCCCACCTCACAACCACCTGGATGCGCGACGCGAGGGGACCCCGCGCCGTGTCCGGTCGGCGCTGCCGCACCGCCGGTCTGGTGAGGATAAGCGCGCGCAGTAGGCCCTGAAAATCCGGGCAGCCCCTGCGTGGTTCACTTAGGCATTTGCTAGGGAAGCTCTGCGAAACGGGAGCGGACCCTGTTTCAGCGATCGGCCGCGCCGGGTCGAGCGGTGGGGATGCTCCGGCGCGCTCTACACCGACCGTGGAGGCCGAGGGAGCGGGGTTCCGTGACGCGCGAGTTCGGCTGCGGAACGCAGCCGGTGTTCGAGCCCGTCACGGTACCCCGCTCCCTCGGCATTCGCGGTCGAACTCGCGCACCGCGGTATCGCC
>JAFEDF010000092.1 GCA_018241785.1 Pseudomonadota bacterium
GCCGTCGCTCTCGCTCTCCCCTGGGTCAGCGACCAGGCCCGCGGCGCGGTCGCCGCAGAAGGCCTCGATCAGCTGGTCGGGGGTGACCTTCTGGGGAGGGTTCGCGCCTGCGCTGCTGTCGAGGCCGGCCATCCGGCCGACGATGGATGCCGCGTCGTGATCGCCCATGCTGTTTCTCCTTCGCTTACGTATCCGGCAGGCGGGCGCCTGCCGGATACGTAAGCGCGATCGGCCCCCGGCCGACGACGAGCGCACCGGAGCGCAGCGGAGGGGAAGGGAGCGCAGCGACCTCATATGGAGGGGAGCCCGTCAACGCCCAGGCCCGATCGGGCCCTTCGAGAGGGCCTGGGATCCCGGGGAGGCGGCACTCTCGGGGCGACACGGGCGGGAACCAGGTACGTCGACTGCATCGTCAGCCTCATATACGAGGACTGGCTACCTCATGACCGCCGATTCGTCGCGTGGCCTGCAGTCTTGCGGCGGGCGCGACCGAGGCCTTCCGGCACCCGGCTGCCCGAGGTCGCTGGGCGCAGGCCCTATGCGGCGACGCGCTGGTCTCGTCTTCCCCGTGCCGCCCCGACAGCGTCGCGGCGGGTTATTGGAGCTCGGCTCAGTCCAGCTGGCCCACCTCCCAGACGAAGCAGCCGAGCTCGCGGGCCATGGCCATCACCGTCGTGTTGGCGGGCTTTCCGCGCTCGAGGCGCAGGCGCCGCCACCGGCCGTAGAGACGGTGCTGGGCCCGCCAGGCGATCTCACACGCCCTCGGGTCGGCGCCCTTCTGGCGGCGCTTCAGCAGTTCGCCGACGGCGGGCCGGTGGCGGTACTGCTGGGCGGCCTCCACCAGGAGGCGGCGGGCGTGGGAGGATCCCGCCTTCGTGATCGGCCCACGCCGGAACTGATCGCCGGAGGAATACTCGCGGGGGACCAGGCCGAAATAGGCGGAGAGCGCGGTCGGGCGCTCGAAGCGGCGAAGGTCGCCCGCCTCGGAGCAGAGCCCGAGCGCACTCAGGGTGTTGATCCCCTTCATGCAGCGCAGGCCGGCGATCGTCGGCGCCCATGGCGAGGAGGCCCAGTGCTCCTCGATCCGGGCTTCGGCGGCGGTGCGACGCTGTTCGAGCTGGAGGACCGCGTTCAGGTAGTCGGCGAGGACCGCGTCGGAGGCGACGTCCTCGAAGCGGATCGAGCGCAGCCATTCCCAGTGGAGCTGGGTCCAGGTCCTCCGCGGACCTTCCCAGCGCAGCTCCCGACGCAGCAGGAATTTACTCAGCCGGTGGCGGGCCCTCATCAGGTCGACGCGGACCGCCTCCCGGGCGCGGGCGAGATCGCGGAAGGCCTCCTCCTCGGGGGTGGGGACGCGGACGAAGGAGAGTTCCCCCGCCAGCAGGAGCCGGGCAAGACGCCCGGCGTCGCGCCGGTCGGTCTTGATCTTGTCGTTGGGGGCCCGCGGGATCGAGCCCGGAGCGCAGACGCGCACGTCGAGGCCGCGCTCGGCGGCGCCGCGGGCGAGCCCGTAGCCGATCGGCCCGGCCTCATAGACGGCGATCAGCGGTCGCGGCAGCTCATCGAGGTGGTCGAGGACGGCCAGGCGCGGCGGGCCGTTCAGGCGCCTGGTACTCAACTCGCCGGTCTCGGGCGAGAGCACGCAGGCATGGGTCTGGGTGGCGTGGACATCGAGGCCGACCACGCTCTTAGGCTGGGACACGTCGGCACCTCCCATGATCGGGGTGACGGCCGCAGGGTGATCCTGCGGCCCAGTCCCCGCAACGTCATGCGCGGGGTGCCGACCTACCTACCGTCGGGGTCGGTCGGTTCTCCATACGGTCTTGCGCGAGGAGGAGCCGGGGGCAGAGTGGAGCGTCCAGGGCAGGCGCCCCTGGAGCTGGTGCCCGACCCCTGGGTGATGGCTGAGGCCGCCGAAGGGGAGACGTCCTGGTGAGGACTGGCGCCTGCCCGTAATACCGGGCCAGCCCGGCCGGATGATCCCCGCGGCGGAGAGGATCGCCCGGCCGGATGCGGCCCTCGACCCGGTCGACTAACGCCGGATCAACTTCAGCGGCCTGTAGAGCGTCGCGGTGGCGCTGCCGGCCTTCACCGTCTCCTTGAAGAGGAGCTTCTTGCGTTTGGTGACCGCGCCCTTCGCCTTCGGCTTCAACTTGAGCGCGACCAGCTTGCTCTTCCCTTTCTGGATCTTCACGGTGCGGGGCGCCGTCGCCGGCTTCTTCTTGCTGAGCAGGCCCTGCAGGGTGACTCGGCAGGCGACCCCCACCTTCTTCGGGCACTTGGCCTTGACCAGGAGCCTGCCACTTTGCGCCCTGGCGGCCGAGACGGCGCCCCCGCTCGACTTGAGGATGCTCGCGAGGCGCGCGTCGGTAAGGCCGTTGGCACCGGGGCTCCCTTCTCCGCCGTTCCCGCCGGTTCCGCCACCGCCGTTGCCACCTCCACCCCCGGCCCCTCCGGGGCCGGTGACCGAGACGTTGTCGAAGTTGGCAATCGAGGATCCGATCAGGCCGACGCCGACCAGGGTGGCGCTGATCTGCGATTCGACCACGATCGCGTAGCTGTGGCCGGCGACGAGGCTGACGGGGCCTGATCTGTCTGCGAAGTCCGAGGAGCCGCTGAAGGTTTCGGCGATCGCCTTCTGCTGTTGGCCGCTGGTCTGATCCACCAGGATCGCCGTGTAGGAGAGCTGCGGATTCAGTTCGACGAGGCCGCCCGGGTCGAACGCCCGCTGCATCTCGAGCGTGCCCTGGCCCCCTTCGCCGACGGTGAAGCTCGGCGATTCCAAGGTCGTGTCTGCCTTGAAGAGGCCGACGACGTTGACGAGGACGGTGCCTTTCGTCGCGAGCGAGCCGGGCGGATTGCCGGCCGTGGTCGCGTATTCGCCGCTCGATGCGCAGGCGAGGGCCAGCGGGATGCTGCAGGTCGAGCTCGTCACCTTCCAGCCTTCGGCGCTGCTGCTGAAGCCGGCGGCCCCGTAGGTGGCGGCGCGGGCGGACCCGGCTGCTACGCCGAGGAATAGGAGGGTGAGCGCTCCTGCCGCGAGCACCCACCGCAGTGGGTTTTTGAGGGGTCTGGTCACAGCTGGCTCCTTTGATGCTGCTCTGGGTCGCCGGCCGGCGGGACGCGGGCCGCTCATCAGTTTTCGGTAGTAAGCCCCGTTACCTGACCCTGGATGTCGAAACTCATACGCCTGTTTAGAGCGAGCCTGGACGAGAGCGCCGTGCAGCAATCCACCACTCCGGCTGGTTCCATCACCAGAATTCCCTGGATCACTCGGGGAGATTTTTCCGTCCTACCGATAAATCACGATGGAGGAGCTGCCGATAACACACGGAAATCAAACTTCTACTCCCGGCAGAAGGGCATTCCCTTGAGACGCACCATCCCCCCGATCTTCTTGGCCCTTGCGGCCATGCTCGTCCTCCCGGCGATGGCGCTCGGCGCCACCGCCAACGTGACCGGCACTCTGACCGGCAGCACCCTCAGCCTCTCGACCAGCGCCACCCCGAGCTTCTCGGCCAACCTCGATCTGGGCGACTCGACGCCGACCTACACGGTGCCGCTGACGATCCAGGACACCCGTGGCACCGGCGCCGGCTGGAACGCGACGATCACCTCGACCCAGTTCACCACCGGCGGCGCCACCCCCAGCCTGCTCGCGACCAATGCCTCCACCATCACCGGCGTCACC
>JAFEDF010000093.1 GCA_018241785.1 Pseudomonadota bacterium
GCTCGGTGCGGCCCGCAACTCCGAGTAGCTCGCAGCGCGACTCCGAGTAGCTCGCCGATGCGAACCACGGCGTCGCCACCTATGGCACGATATAGCCCTGTAGTCGCGGCTGTTTCGAGTCGCGAGGGTAGCACCCGGGGTAACTGCGAAATAGCCTCGCCGATACGCCAGTTTTTCATAGGGGGAATCGATCGGGTTCGATTCCGACCTCCGCCTCCACCGCAGCCCTTGTGAGGAGGGCTCGTGCATGTCGAAAGCCGCACTGCAGGATGACCAGGCCCCGACGCTGAACGTGCCGTTCTTCTGGCCGGTCCAGCTCGCCGCCGACATGGTGAAGCAGGGGCTGGATCTCGCCGCGCGCAACGTCAGATTCGTCGCCGAGGAAGAACGCTTGCACGGCGGCCTCGAGCCGCGTCTCGCGACCGGGCACTCGAACCGGCTGCGGCTGCGCACGCTCACGCTGTGCGATTACTCGGCCGCCGGAGCCTCGGGCACGCCGACGCTGGTGATCGCACCCTACGCCGGGCACACGTCGATGATCGCCGACTACCACGACGGCCAGAGCCTGATGCAGACGCTGCGCGCGAACGGGGCCGATCACCTGTTCCTCACCAACTGGCACTCGGCAAGCGCCGACATGAAGGACCTCGAGGTCGACCAGTATCTGGCCGAGCTGTTCGTGTGCATCGACGACCTCGGGGGACGCGTCAACCTCGTTGGCCTGTGCCAGGGCGGCTGGATGGCCGCAATGCTCGCCGCGCGCTACCCCGCGCGGGTCGCCTCGCTGGTGCTCGCCGGCGCACCCGTCGACACGCACGCCGGCAACGGGCCGCTGCTGCGCATGGTGCGGGAGACACCGCTCGCGTTCTACGAAGAGCTCGTCGCGAGCGGCGGCGGGCTGATGCGCGGCGCGCTGATGCTCGCCGGGTGGAAGAACATGCACCCCGGAAAGCACTACGTGCTGGAGCACATCGACCTCTATGAGCACATCGACGATCCGGTGTGGCTCGCGAAGACCGAGGCCTTCGAGCGCTGGTACGAGAGCACGCTCGACCTTCCCGGCCGCTGGTACCTGCAGGTGATCGACCAGCTCTTCAAGCGCAACCTCCTCGCGCGCGGCGAATACGTCGCGCTCGGCCGCAAGCTCGACGTCGGCGCCATCGCGTGTCCGCTCTACCTGCTCGCCGGCGATCGCGACGACATCACGCCGGATGAGCAGGCGATGGCGACCGCCCGCCTCGTCGGCACGCCGAAGCACGCGATCCGCACGCGCATCGTTCCCGGCGGCCACATCGGGCTCTTCATGGGCGCGCGTACGCTGAAGGAAGCGTGGCCGGCGATCGCAGCGTGGGTCGCCAGCCAGGACGCGCATCCGCGACGGCCGGGCCGCGGCTGATCACGCGAGGCCGGGCGGCCTTGCGCGCCGGCGCTGCGCTTCACTCGACGAGGATTTCGACGTCGCCGCCGTTCTCGCGCACCTCGTAGGTGCGAAGGTCGCGCCCTCCCGGTTCCTTCAGGCACTTCCCGGTGGTGATGTCGAAGACCGCGCCGTGCAGCGCGCATTCGACGTTCACGCCCTCGACGAAGCCCTGCGTGAGCAGCGCGTACTGGTGCGGGCAGACGTCCTCGATCGCGTAGAGCTTTCCGTTCACCCGGTAGATCCCGACCTCGACGTCGCCGACGACGACCGAGAGCGGCGCGTCGTCCGCGAGGTCGTCCACCGAACCCACCTTCTGCCACGTACCCACCGCATCCCTCGTCGCACTTTCCGCGGCGGAGCCCATTGCGGTGCCCGCCTCCACGGCTTGCCGAATGGTAGCAGCCGCCGCGCTTCCGTCCGCGATCACTCGAGCGGCGTCAGCCCGTGCTGGACCGCGAAGCGGACGAGCCCCGCGAAATCGCGCACGCCGAGCTTGTGCATCACGCGGCTGCGATAGGTCTCGACGGTCTTCGGCGACAGGAACAGCACCTGCGCCGTCTCGGCGGTCGTCTTGCCCTCGGCGACGAGCTGCAGGATCTGCCGCTCGCGCGTGCTGAGGCTGTCGAGGGGCCCCGAGCTCTTGCGGTCGCGCACGTAGTCGTCGAGCACCGTCTCGGCGATCTTCTGGCTGAGATAGCGCCGGCCGGCGTGCACTGCGCGCACCGCCGCGACCACTTCGGGGCCCGCGGACTCCTTCAGCACGTAGCCCTGCGCGCCGGCCTGGAACGCGCGGTAGATGTGCTCGGTCGTCGAATGCATCGAGAGGATCAGCACCCGCGTCGCCGGCAGCGCGTCGCGGATCTGCAGCGTCGCCTCGGTGCCGTTGAGAAGCGGCATCGCGAGATCCATGACGACGACGTCGGGCTTCACTTCGCGTGCAACGCGCACCGCCTCGCGGCCGGTGGCGGCTGCGCCGACGACCTCGATGTCGCCTTCGGCCTCGAGGAGGAAGCGCAGGCCGTCGCGCACCACCGAGTGGTCGTCGGCGAGCACGACGCGGATGGTCACCGTCTAACCCCTCATCTCGACCGCGATACGCGTACCCCGGCCCGCCGCGGACTCGATGCGCAGCTGTCCGCCCGCCGATTCGACGCGCTCGCGCATGAACATGAGGCCGAAGCCCGAGCCGGAGGCGACGTCGACCGGAGCCGACGCCGCGAAGCCGACGCCGTCGTCGGTCACCGTGGTCGAGAAGCCCCGCGCCGACGATTCGAGCGCGATCGCCACGCGGCGCGCCTGCGCGTGCCTGGCGACGTTGGTGAGCGCCTCCTGGACGCAGCGGAACAGCGTCTCTTCGAGCGCTGCGGCGAGGCGCGGCTGCGGATCGTCTCCGACGACGGTCACCGCGATGCCCGTGCGCCGGCCCCATTGCCCGGCGTACCAGCGCAGCGCCGCCGCGAGGCCGTAGTCGTCGAGTACCGCGGGGCGAAGCTCGGCCATGACGTCGCGGATCTTCTCGAACGTCGCTTCGACGAGCCCGAGCGAATCGTCGAGCCGTGCCGCGAGAACGGGGTCGAGCACCGCCCCCGCCCGGCTCTTGACGATGTTGAGGTTGATGTTGAGCGCCGTGAGCGTCTGTCCGACGCGATCGTGCAGTTCGCGCGCAAGCTGCCTGCGCTCGGCCTCCTGCACTTCGACCGCGCGCTGCGACATCGCCTTCAGGCGCTCGGCATAGCGCCGCGCCTCGTCCTCGGCACGCCTGCGCCGCGTGATGTCGAACACGCTCGAACGGTTCTGCACGACGCGCCCGTCGCGATCGGTGACGGCAACCGCGCTCAGCAACACGGGGAACGTCGAGCCGTCCTTGCGCCGCAGTTCGATCTCGACGTCGTGCACGCTGCCGCGTTCGCGCAGGATCGCCCATGCCCTTGCCAGTGTTCTGCGCTGGCGCGGGGCGACGAGGCTCGCGAACTTCAACCTGCCGACCACCTCGTCGCGCGCGTAGCCGAGCCAGGCGAGCTCGGTGTCGTTGATCCGGACCAGCACGCCGGCGGAGTCCGTCGAGTGATAGCCGCAGGGAGCGTTCTGATAGAGGTCATGCATCTCGCCGGCAAGGCGGTTCTCCTCGTCTGTCCGGGATATGCGTCGGAGAGCCACGATCGTCACGTGACCGCTGCTCCGGTGAAGCCGGCGACGAAGCGGTCGACGAAGGGATTATAGAGAACCGCGATCGGCGGGCTGACTCCTCGTGCCGTGACCGCATCACCATCCCGTCAGGGGCAATGGTCGCCGCCCTCCCGCGCCGCCGCAGTCAGCAGAGCCTGACGATCCGCGTCAGGCGCGGCCGACCGCGCAGCGACCGGCACCGGCGGGCGACGCAGCATCCGCTGCGCCGTGAACCATCGCGGGGACCTGCCGGTCAGCACCCTAGCATCGGCCTACGATACAATGCGGCCACGGGCCCCGCTCGGCGGCCCCTGGGTTTCGGAAACCTGACAGGTCACGAGGAGGATTTCATGCATCGAATCGCGTTCAAGGTCGCACTGGCCCCGCTGGCCATCGCGGCCTGCGCTGCGCTCGCCGCCGCCGGTCCTGCCGCCGCCGCGACGATCACCCTGGGCGCGTCGGTCCAGATGACGGGCTCGCTCGCCAACACCGGCCGCTACTACAAGGACGGTTATGAATTCGCCGTCGACCGCATCAACAAGGCCGGCGGCGTCAAGGTCGGCAGCGCGCACGAGCAGCTCGCACTGAAGATCCTCGACAACCAGTCGGACGACAACCTCGCGGTGCGCCAGTACACGCAGCTCGTGTCGACCGACAAGATCGGCCTGCTGCTCGGACCGTTCGCGAGCGGCACCGTCATCGCGACGTCATCGGTCGCCGAGAAGTACGAGGTGCCGATGGTGCAGGGCGGAGGAGCGTCGGACCAGATCTTCAGCCGCGGCTACAAGTACGTCTTCGGAACCCTTCCGGTTGCGAGCAAGTACTTCGAGAGCACCATTGCCGCGGGGGCCAAGCTGAACCCGCCGGTGAAGACGGTCGCGCTGCTCTACGCCGACGACGCCTTCGACGTCTCGGTTGCGAAGGGCACGCGCACCTGGCTCGAGAAGGCGGGGATGAAGCTCGTCCTCGACGAGCGCTACAGCACGAACGCCTCCGATTTCTCGTCGCTGCTGTCACGGATCAAGTCCGACCACCCCGATGCGGTCCTCGTCGCCGGCCACGAGACCGAGGTGCTCAATTTCATCCGGCAGTCGAAGAGTCTCGACGTCAGTCCCAAGCTGTACAGCTTCACGGTCGGCGTGCCGAGTGCAGACTTCCGCAAGGCGCTCGGCAAGGATGGCGACTACGCGTTCGGCATGACGTCGTGGCTGCCGTCGGCGTCGATGAAGGACCGCTGGTTCGGCAACGGCGAGGAATTCGAGAAGGCATGGAAGGCGCAATTCGGCTTCGAGCCCGACTACCATGCCGCATCGGCCGTGGCCGACGTCGAGGCGTTCGTGATGGCGATCGAGGCGGCCGGCTCCACCGACCCGAAGAAGGTCCGCGACGCGCTCTCCAAGGTCGACTTCGAGTCGCTCTACGGGCGCATCCAGTTCGACAGCGTCGGCCAGATCAGCCTGCCGCAGACCGTGGTCCAGGTCCAGAACGGCAACGTGGTCCCGGTCTACGGCGACAAGGGCTTCATCAACAAGGCGATGTACCCGATGCCCGACTGGTCGAAGCGCTGACCCCCCCCCCCGCGCCCCGGCGCCGCCGTCCGGTCGGATGGCGGCGCCCCCTGCCGGCGGGCGCGGGTTGCGATTTCCCTGAAGTTGCGGTATCCATGTGCGCCGCCCTGCGGACCGCCGCGGGGCGGCTTCGTATGACCGTTTCTCGGTCGGGGCAAACGCAGCGGCCATGAACCTACTCTGGCAGGGCATCGTGAACGGCGTGCTGCTCGGCGGACTCTACGCGCTGATGGCGCTCGGCCTGGCTCTCGTCTGGGGTGTGCTCAACATCGTCAACCTGGCGCACGGCGCGCTGATCATGCTCGGCGGGTACGTCTGCTACTACCTGTTCACCGGCGCGCACATCGATCCCTTCGTCGCCCTTCCGATCACTGCGGCCGTGCTGTTCGTCGTCGGTTACGCGATCCAGCGCAGGCTGCTCAACCTCGTGATCCGGGCGCCGATGTTCAACACGCTGCTGATCACCTTCGGGCTCGACGTCGTCCTGACCTACGCGGCGCAGATCGCATTCAGCGCGGACTTCCGCACGGTCAACCCCTCCTACGCGGGTGCCAACTTCAGCCTGCTCGGCGCCACCGTGCCCGTCGTGCGGCTGCTCGCCTTCGTGATCGCCCTCGCGCTCACCTTCGGGCTGTGGCTGTTCCTCACGCGCACGCCGCTCGGCCGCGCGATCCGAGCGACGTCGCAGAATCTCGTCGCCGCACGCCTCTACGGAGTCGAGCCGCGGCGCATCTACGCGCTCACCTTCGGCATCGGCGCGGCGCTCGCCGGCGCGGCGGGCGCGCTCTACGGCGTCGTGTCTCAGCTCAACCCGTACATCGGCACGAGCCTGACGGCAAAATCCTTCGTGATCGCGATCATCGGCGGACTCTCGAATCCGCTGGGCGTCATCGTCGGCGGCCTCGTGCTCGGGCTCGTCGAATCGATGACCTCGCTCTACATCGGCGCCACCTACACGAACGTCGCGAGCTTCGGGATCCTCGTGCTGGTGCTGATCGTTCGCCCGACCGGGCTCCTCGGGAGAACCGCATGAGGGCGCGCGTGGTCGTCACGCTGTGCGTCGTCGTCGCCGTGCTGCTCGCCGGCGTTCCATGGATCGCCTCGCCGGCGACGATCGAGTTCGGCATCAACATGCTGCTGCTGGCGGCGCTCGCGCAGAGCTGGAACATCATCGGCGGCTACACCGGCTACCCGTCGTTCGGCAACTCGGTGTTCTACGGCCTCGGCAGCTACGGGACGGCCGTCGCGATGCTCTCCTGGCAGCTTCCGTTCGGCGTCGGGCTCGTCGTCGGCGCGGTGATCGCCGTGGTCTTCGCGCTCCTCCTCGGCCGCGCGGTGCTGCGCCTGCGCGGACACTACTTCGCGATCTGCACGCTCGGCGTCGCCGAGGTGATGACGGCGATCGTGTCGAACCTCGAGATCACCGGCCGCAACCAGGGGCTCGTGCTGCCGCTGCTCAAAGGCAACGTCCTGTTCTACGAGCTCTCCCTCGCCCTCGTCGTCGTGGCGACCCTCGTCGTGTGGTGGATCGCCCGCAGCCGGTTCGGCTTCGGGCTCGTCGCGATTCGCGAGAACGAGGAAGCTGCGGCATCGATGGGCGTCGACACGACGCGCTACAAGATCTTCGCCTTCGCGATTTCGGCGGCGATCGGCGCAGTCGCCGGCGGCATCCACGCCTACTGGATCACCTTCATCGACCCGGTCAGCGCGTTCGACATCGGCCTCAACGTCAAGATGATCATCATGGCGGTGTTCGGCGGACCCGGCTCGATCCTCGGCCCGGTGGTCGGCGCCTTCGTGCTGTCGGCGATCTCCGAAGTGCTCTCGTCGGAGATCTCGACCGTCGCCGGCCTGTTCTTCGGCATCGTGATCGTCGTCGCCGTGGTGTTCATGCCGCGCGGGATCGCCGACCTCCTCCGGCGGTTCCACACGTACCGCTGGCGGTACTTCGCTGCCAACGTGCGCGCGACGCGGGTGTGACGCGATGGACGCGGTCCTCTCGGTCAACGGCCTCTCGAAGCGCTTCTCCGGCCTGACCGCGGTTGCCCACGTCAGCTTCGAGCTTGGGCGGGGCGAAATCCTCGGCCTCATCGGGCCCAACGGCGCCGGAAAGACCACGCTCGTCAACCTGATCAGCGGCGCACTCGAGCCCAGCGACGGGGAGCTCGTCTTCGAGGGCCGCTCGATCGGCGGCCTGCCGCCCTTCCGGCGCGCCCATCTCGGCATCGGGCGCACGTTCCAGATCATGCGTCCGTTCCCCGGGCTCACCGTGCGGGACAACGTCGCGGTCGGCGCACTGTTTGGCACCGGCGGCGGCGAGCGCGACCTTGCGAAGGCGCGCGCAATCGCCCACGAAAAGCTCGACTTCGTCGGCCTCGCCCGCGTCGCGGACCGTCCGGCCGACGCGCTCGGCGGCCCCGATCGCAAGCGGCTCGAGCTCGCCAAGGCGCTCGCGATGAACCCGCGGCTGCTGCTCCTCGACGAGGTGATGGCCGGGCTCAATCTATCCGAGCTCGAGGAGGTGATCGCGATCATCCGCAAGGTGCGCGACGGCGGAGTGAGCGTGCTCGTCATCGAGCACGTGATGAAAGCGATCCGCAGCCTGTCCGACCGCCTGCTGGTGCTGCACCACGGCGAGATGATCGCCGAGGGGACGCCCGAGCACGTCCTCGAGGATCCCGCGGTCGTCGAGGCCTACCTCGGCAAGAGGCGCGAATGAGCGAGAGCCTGCTCGACGTTCGCAACCTCCAGGCCGGGTACGGCGAGATGCCGGTGCTGAAGGACGTCGCCTTCCACATCGGTGAGCGCGAGATCGTCGCGCTCGTCGGCAGCAACGCGGCCGGCAAGACGACGCTGCTGCGCGCGCTGTCGGGAGTGCTGTCGCACAGCGGCAGCGTGCGCTACGCGGGCGAGGAAATCGCGAACCTTCCGTCGGACGCGATCTTCGCGCGCGGCCTCGTCCAGCTTCCCGAGGGGCGCCAGCTCTTCGGCGACATGAGCGTGCACGACAACCTGCTGATGGGCGCCTACCGCCGCAGCGATCGCGGCAACCTCGACGCAGACCTCGGCGAGGTGTACCGGATCTTCCCGGTTCTCGGCCAGCGCAAGCGCCAGCTCGCCGGCAGCATGTCGGGAGGCGAGCAGCAGATGTGCGCGATGGCGCGCGCGCTGATGGCGCGTCCGCGCCTCCTGATGATCGACGAGATGAGCCTCGGCCTCGCGCCGGCGATCGTCGACCAGCTTCTCGATGTGCTGCAGTCGATCCGCAGCCGCGGCGTCACCGTGCTGCTGGTCGAGCAGGACGTCTACTCGGCGCTGCGCATCGCCGATCGCGGCTACGTGCTCGAGCACGGACACATCGTGCGCGAGGGCCGCGCGCGCGAGCTCGCCGACGATCCCGAGGTGAAGCGCGCCTATCTCGGCGTGTAGAGAAGCTCGACCAGCTCGGGCGGTAAGGCAGCGCTGCGAGACCGGCTCCGATCCGATTTCAGCGGCGCGCGACGCCGGGTCGAGCGGTGGCGATGCTGCGCCGCGCTCTGCACCGCCCGTGGAGGCAGGGAGTGGGGTACCGTGACGCGCGAGTTCGGCTGCGGAACGCAGCCGGTGTTTGAGCCCGTCACGGTACCCCACTCCCTCGGCCTCTGCGGGCGAACTCGCGCGCCGCAGCATCCCCGCCGCTGCCCGGCGCGGTGCGCCGCGGAAGCGGGTCCGTCCCGGTTGCGCAGCGCTGCCTCACCGCTCGAGCTGGTCGCGCTTGTTCTTGACCTTCGCCCACTCCTCGGCGTCGGGAAGCGCCGGGATGCGTTCGACGATCGGCTTCCAGCGCCGCGCGAGCTCGGCATTGAGCCCAATGAAGTCCTTCTGGTCGGCGGGCACGTCGTCATCGGCAAAGATCGCCTCCACCGGACACTCCGCGACGCACAGCGTGCAGTCGATGCACTCGTCGGGCTCGATGACGAGGAAGTTCGGACCCTCGCGAAACGCGTCGGTCGGACACACGTCGACGCAGTCCGTGTACTTGCAGCGGATGCAGCTCTCGGTCACCACATAGGTCATGCGTCGCTTCTCCTGAAGGCCTCGACATCGCGGACGATACGACGAGCGCTGCCGCGGCGCGATGACATCGGTCAGCGATGCCGTCCGGCGGCGGCCGGGCGACCGTCGCCGTCGCCTCGGGCTTGCGAGAGTCCCAATATCGGACTAAACTAGTACACATTTCGGAGAGGGGCACGGCGGGCTGCGTGCCGTGAGGATCCGGAAGCCCTTGTCGAGCGTCTGGGAGCAGTCGTGCTGCGAGTCAGCCGGATGGCGGATTACGGAACCGTCGTGATGACGACGATCGCGCGCGAGCCCGATCGCGTCCACAGCGCGACCGAAATCGCCGTGACGACCGGAGTGTCGTCGCCGACAGCGAGCAAGATCCTGAAGACCCTGGCGCGAAACGGCCTGCTCGCCTCGACCCGAGGCATCAACGGAGGCTATCACCTGGCCTGCCCGCCGTCGCAGATCTCCGTCGCGCGGATCATCGACGCAATGGACGGGCCGTTCGGCATGACCGAATGCACGTCGCACCCGGGAGCGTGCGAGCAGGAATCGGCCTGCAGCGTGCGCTCCAACTGGCAACGCATCAACCAGATCATCCGCGGAACGCTGGAGCAGGTGACGCTCGACGAGATGCTGCGTCCCGTCGCCCCCACGGTCCGCCCGCTGATCCGCATGTCCCGCTGATCCCATGGATACCGACACCGCCCGCATCGACGAGTTGATCAGCCGCGAGTACGCGCACGGCTTCGTCACCGATATCGAGGCCGACAGCGTTCCGCCCGGCCTGTCCGAGGACGTGATCCGCCTCATCTCGGCCAAGAAGAACGAGCCGCCGTTCATGCTCGAGTGGCGGCTCGACGCCTATCGCCACTGGCTGACGATGCGCGAGCCCGACTGGTCGTCGATCGGCCATCCGCCGATCGACTACCAGGACATCGTCTACTACTCGGCGCCGAAGGCGAAGAAGGAAGGACCGAAGAGCCTCGACGAGGTCGATCCCGAGCTGCTGCGCGTCTACGAGAAGCTCGGAGTGCCGCTGAAGGAGCGCGAGGCGCTCGCAGGGGTCGCCGTCGACGCCGTCTTCGACAGCGTTTCGGTCGGCACGACCTTCAAGACGCGCCTCGCCGAGCTCGGCATCATCTTCTGCTCGTTCTCGGAAGCGGTGCAGGAGCATCCGGAGCTCGTGCGGCAATACCTGGGGTCGGTCGTTCCGCGCGGCGACAACTTCTTTGCGGCGCTCAACTCGGCGGTGTTCACCGACGGCTCGTTCTGCTACATCCCGAAGGGCGTGCGCTGCCCGATGGAGCTGTCGACCTACTTCCGCATCAACGCGAAGGACAGCGGCCAGTTCGAGCGCACGCTGATCATCGCCGACGAGGGCGCCTACGTCAGCTACCTCGAAGGCTGCACGGCCCCGATGCGCGACGAGAACCAGCTCCACGCCGCCGTCGTCGAGCTCGTCGCCCTCGAATGCGCGCACATCAAGTACTCGACGGTGCAGAACTGGTATCCGGGCGACCGCGATGGCAAGGGCGGCATCTACAACTTCGTGACCAAGCGCGGCGACTGCCGCGGCGCCCATTCGCACATCGCCTGGACGCAGGTCGAGACCGGCTCGGCGATCACCTGGAAATACCCGAGCTGCATCCTTCGCGGTGACCACTCGGTGGGCACGTTCCACTCGGTCGCGCTGACCAACCACCGCCAGCAGGCCGACACCGGCACCAAGATGATCCACATCGGCCGCGACACGAAGAGCACGATCGTGTCCAAAGGCATTTCGGCGGGACGCGGCAGCAACGCCTATCGCGGCCTCGTCAAGGTGCTGAAGACGGCGGAAGGCGCGCGCAACTACACGCAGTGCGACTCGCTGCTGGTCGGCGACCGCTGCGCGGCGCACACCTTCCCCTACATCGAGGTGCGCAACCCGACGGCGAAGGTCGAGCACGAGGCGTCGACGTCGCGCATCGGCGAGGAGCAGCTCTTCTACTGCCGCCAGCGCGGGCTCTCGGCCGAGGACGCCGTGTCGATGATCGTCAGCGGCTTCTGCAAGGAAGTGTTCAAGGAGCTCCCGATGGAGTTCGCGGTCGAGGCGCAGAAGCTCCTCGGCGTGAGCCTCGAAGGCAGCGTCGGATAGAAAGGCGACTCGCATCATGCAACCCATCCTCGAAATCCGCGGCCTCGAAGCGAGCGTCGACGACAAGCCGATCCTGCGCGGGATCGATCTCACGGTGAACCCGGGCGAGATCCACGCGATCATGGGCCCGAACGGGTCCGGCAAGAGCACGCTCGCGCAGGTGCTCGCCGGGCGCGAGACCTTCACGGTGACGGCCGGCCACGTGCGCTACCTCGGCGCCGACCTCCTCGCACGCGCGCCCGAGGAGCGTGCGCGAGACGGCGTGTTCCTCGCCTTCCAGTACCCGGTCGAGATCGCCGGCGTGAGCAACGTCTACCTGCTCAAGGCGGCGCTCAACGCGGCGCGGCGCCATCGCGGCGAGCCCGAGCTCGACGCGATGGATTTCCTCGCGCTGGTGCGCAGCAAGCTGAAGTCAATGGAGATGCCCGACGACCTCCTCTACCGGTCGGTGAACGAGGGCTTCTCGGGCGGTGAGAAGAAGCGCAACGAGATCCTGCAGATGGCGCTGCTCGAGCCGAGGCTCGCGATCCTCGACGAGGCCGATTCCGGGCTCGACATCGATGCGCTGCAGGTCGTCGCGCGCGGGATCAATGCGCTGCGCGCACCCGAACGGGCGATGATCGTCGTCACCCACTACCAGCGCCTGCTCGACTACGTCGTTCCCGACTACGTCCACGTGCTGTCGCAGGGGCGCATCGTGCGCTCGGGCGGCAAGGAGCTCGCTTTCGAGCTCGAGGCGCGAGGCTACGGCTGGATCGACGACGCGGTACCTGCCGCGGCGGGTGCGCGATGAGCGCGGTGGTCCGCGAGCGTCCGGCCGACCGCGCGGGCCGCGAGGCGCTCGAGCGCGCGCTTGCGGCGTGGCCGGCTGCGGCCGCGCAGCTTCCTGGCGCGCGCGGCACCTTCGTCGCGAAGCTGCGCGAGGAGGCGCTCGCACGCTTCTGCGCGTCGGGCTTTCCCACCGCGCGCGACGAGGACTGGAAGTACACCGACCTCGCCGCCCTCGCCGCGCGCTCGTTCCTGCGCGTTCCCGACGACGTCCAGGCCGCGACGACCGAGCCGTTGCCGCACCACGCGCTGTTCGACGACCTCGGCGGACACCGCCTCGCCTTCGTCGACGGCCGCCATGCGCCCGAGCTGTCGTCGATCGGACCGATGCCGGACGGCGTGCGGATCGAAAGCCTCGCCGCCGCGCTCGCGCGCGACCCGGCCGCCCTCGAGACGTGGCTCGCCGACACGCGCGGGCATTCCGCGATGGCGGCGCTCAACACGGCGTTCCTCGCCGACGGCGCGCTCGTCATCATCCCCGCAGGCGTCGAGGTTGCCGAGCCGATCCACCTCGTCTTTCTCGCGGCGACGGCAGCGACGATCCAGCCGCGCAACCTGATCATCGCCGGCGAGCGCTCGAAGTGCACGGTGGTCGAGCACTATGCCGGATCGGCCCCCGCCTTCACCAACGCGCTGACGCAGCTCTTCCTCGCCGGCGGGGCCGAGACCGAATACTGCAAGCTGCAGGACGAGGGCGAGCGCGCCCTGCACGTCGGCGGCCTCCACGTCGCACAGGCGCGCGGGAGCCGCTTCGGCATGCACTCGGTCTCGGTCGGCGCAGCGCTCGCACGCCACGACCTGACTGCGGTGTTCGACGGCGAAGGGTGCACGGCGGCCATCGACGGCCTCTACCTCGCCGGCGGCCGGCAGCACGTCGACCACCACACGCGGATCGACCACGCGCAGCCCCGCGGTACCAGCCGCGAACACTTCCGGGGAATCCTCGACGGCCGCTCGCGCGGGGTCTTCAACGGCCGCGTCGTCGTGCATCCGGGCGCGCAGCAGTCGGACGCCTGGCTCACCAGCCGCAACCTGCTCCTGTCGGCCGACGCCGAGGCAGACACCAAGCCGCAGCTCGAGATCTACGCCGACGACGTCAAATGCGCCCACGGCGCGACGGTCGGGCAGCTCGACGAGAACGAGCTTTTCTACCTGCGCGCGCGCGGCTTCGATGCCGCCGCCGCACGCAGCCTGCTGACCTGGGCGTTCGCGCGCTCGGCGCTCGAAGGGATCCGGCTCACCCCGCTGCGCGCGCACCTCGAGCGCGCCTGCCTCGGCCGCCTGCCGCAGGCACTGCCCCTCGCGGAGCTCATGTGAAGGTCGAACGCGGCGTGTTCGCTCCCGCGCGCGGAGACCTCGACGTCGCGCGCCTGCGCGCGGACTTTCCGATCCTCGCCGAGTGCGTCAACGGCCGGCCGCTCGTCTACCTCGACAACGGGGCAACGACGCAGAAGCCGCGCGTGGTCATCGACGCGCTCGCCCGCTACTACGAGCGCGACAACGCCAACGTGCACCGCGGCGTGCATACGCTGTCACGGCGCGCGACCGACGCATACGATGCCGCGCGCGCCACTGCACAGCGCTTCCTCAACGCGGCGAGTGCGGACGAGATCGTATTCGTGCGCGGAACCACCGAGGCGATCAACCTCGTCGCATCGAGCCACGCGAGGCCGCGCCTCGCCGCGGGCGACGAGGTCGTCGTGACGGCGATGGAGCATCACTCGAACATCGTCCCGTGGCAGCTCGCCTGCGAAGCCGCGGGAGCGAGGCTCGTGGTGATCCCGATCGACGATGCCGGGTCGCTGCGCATCGACCAGGCCGAGAAGCTGATCGGTCCGCGCACGCGCATCGTCGCGGTCACGCACGTCTCCAACGCGCTCGGCAGCGTCGTGCCGGTCGCGCGCGTCGTCGAACTCGCCCACCGGCACGGTGCCGTGGTGCTCGTCGACGGGGCGCAGGCGGTGTCGCACATCGCTGTCGACGTGCAGGCGCTGGGCTGCGATTTCTACGCGTTCTCCGGCCACAAGATCTTCGGTCCCACCGGCATCGGCGTGCTCTGGGGCCGCGCCCCGCTTCTCGCCGCGATGCCTCCGTGGCAGGGGGGCGGCGACATGATCCGCACGGTCAGCTTCGAGAAGACCACCTACGCCGAGCCCCCGTTCCGCTTCGAGGCGGGGACGCCCGACATCGGGGGCGCCGTCGGGCTCGCCGTGGCGCTCGACTACGTGACGGCGATCGGACTCGACGCCATCGCCGCGCACGAGCACGACCTGCTCGCCTACGCGACCGAGCGGCTGCTCGGCATCCCGGGCCTCACGATCGTCGGGACCGCCGGCGACAAGGCGTCGATCGTGTCGTTCACCGTCGACGGCATCCACCCGCACGACATCGGCACCGTGCTCGACCAGGAAGGGATCGCGATCCGCGCCGGGCACCACTGCGCGATGCCGGTGATGAAGCGCTTCGGCATCAGCGGCACCGCGCGCGCATCATTCGCGCTCTACAATTCGCGCGCCGACGTCGACGCGCTCGCCGCAGGCATCGAGAGCGCAACGAGGCTCTTCGCATGAGCGGTGACCTGCGCGAGTTGTACCAGCAGCTCGTCTTCGACCACTACAAGCGCCCGCGCAACCAGCACGTGCTCGGCCAGGCGACGCATCACGCCGAGGGGCACAACCCGCTGTGCGGGGACGAGGTCACCGTCTGGATCGACGTCGCCGACGGCATCGTCCGCGACGTCGCCTTCGAAGGCGGCGGCTGCGCGATCGCGACGGCGTCGGCGTCGCTGATGACCGAGGCGATCAAGGGCAGGCCGGTCGCCGATGTGGAGCGCATCTTCGAGGCCTTCCACCGGATGGTCACCGGCAAGGACGGCGGAACCCACGCCGGACTCGGCAAGCTCGAGGTGCTCGCCGGAGTGCGCGAGTTCCCGCTGCGCGTCAAGTGTGCGACGCTTGCATGGCACACGCTCCACGCGGCGCTCGAGCGCGACTCGAAGCCCGTCATCACGGAATAGCCGTGGCCACCGACGAAGCCACCGGCGATGTCGCGCTGCTGCGCGACAACGTCATCGCTGCGCTGCGCACGATCTTCGACCCCGAGATTCCGGTCAACATCTACGACCTCGGTCTCATCTACGACCTCGCAATCGACGCGGACGGCAAGATCGGCATCCGCATGACGCTGACGGCACCGGCGTGCCCCGTCGCCGGCACCTTCCCGTCGGTCGTCGAGGAGCGCCTCTACGAAGTGCCGGGAGTGACCGAGGTGCGCGTCGATCTCGTCTGGGATCCACCGTGGAGCCTCGAGCTTCTCACCGACGAAGTGAAGCTGCAGCTCGGCCTGCTGTAGACGCGGCGCTGCTGCACCTCGCCGGCGATGCCGGTGCGGCCGGCTTCGACACCGGCGCCATGCTGTGGCGGGCCGGCGACCCTCCGCTGCGCTTCGCGCTGATCGAGGCCGGAATCGTCGCGATCAGGCGCCTGACGGCAGCGGGTGACACGATCGTGCTTGGACTGTTCGGGGGCGGCGACGCGATCGGCCTCCCGGCCGCCCTCGCCAACGAGCCGTTTCCGGCCGAGGCGGTTGCGCTCGCCCCGGTGTGCGTGCACTGGATCATCGCGGCGTCGCTCGCTGCCGCGCTGCCCGCCTCGCCGGCGCTGCGCGGCGCCATCGATCGCGCTCTGCTCATGCACACGCGGGCGCTGCGCGACAAGATCGACATCGTGAGCGCCGGTACGGTGCCGCGCCGGCTGGCCGCCCTGTTCCTGCATCTTGCGCGGCGCTTCGGCACCCCGTCGATGGCGGGCGCGGTGACGATCGAGATCGGCCTGACGCGCGAGCAGATCGGCCAGCTGGTGAGCGCGCGCACCGAGACGGTGGTGCGGGTGCTCGGGCGCTGGCAGCGCGCCGGATGGTTCGAAGGCGGCCGCGCGCGCATCGAACTCGTCCGTCCGGACATGCTGGCGCGCATCCTCGGCACCTGACCGCCGCGCGCAAGGCGCGCGGCCGTTCCGGCGCCGCCTGGGTGCCCCCTATTGCACGAGCGGGGTGGCGCTCGCTCCGAGGTCGACACCGCGCACGTCGGCAGCGCCGGCGGCGACGCGCACGTACTGCGCAAGCGCGCGCGCGAGCACCGATTCGGCGAGCCGCGCAGCGATCCGCTCGCGAACCTGCTCGAACGGAAGCTTCGTCCCCGCGGCGCGGTGCTCGACGGCGACGATGTGAAAGCCGAAGCGCGTCTTCACGAGCTCGCGGCGGATTCCGGTCCACGCCTCGCCGAAGACCGCCTGCTCGAACTCGGGCACCATCTCGCCGCGCTGCATCTGGCCGAGGTTGCCGCCGTGCTGCGCCGACGGGCAGTTCGACCACTCGCTCGCCAGTGCCTCGAATCGATCGGGCGCGCCAAGCACCTCCGCCAGCACGCCTTCGGCTCTCGCGCGGAGCGCCGGCACCGGGGTGCGTGCAGTCACCTGGAAGAGGATGTGGCGAACCGCCGCGAGCTCACCGACGACGAATGTGTGCGGATGTGCGTCGTAGTAGCGCCGGCATTCTTCCTCGGTCGGCTCGGGCACGCGCACGTCGCGTTCGAGGAGGCGCTCGATCGCACCCTCGACCTCGCCGGCCGCGGCGCCGGGTGCGACGAGCCCTTCGGCGAGCGCGCGCTGGCGCAGCAGTTCGCGCACGGCCGCCGCTTCGACGCTCGGAAACTCGCCGGCGTCGACCGCCACGCCGTTCACGGCCGCGCCGGCACCGGTCGCCGCGCCGCCCGCGGCCGCAGCGCAGCTCGCGGCCGTGCCGGCGTCCGCGTCGCCGCTCACCGCTGCCTCGCCGCGACGTCGCCCCGCGTGACGCCCGGCAGCGTGCGCGCCTCCTGCGGCCGGCTGCGCACGATCTGCGGCCGGCGGAACAGGTAGGCGACCGTCGCAAAGCCGCTCCAGATGTGCGCGAGCCGCGTGAACGGGAAGATGAGGAAGATCGTGAGGCCGAGCGCGATGTGCGCCTGGTAGACCCACGGAACGTTGTTCAGCAGGTCGGCGTTGCCCACGCGGAACGAAACGATGCCCTGCACGTAGGCGACGAGCCGCAGGAAGTTCGCGCCGTCGAGGTGCTGCGCCGAGAAATAGATCGTCCACAGGCCGAGCACGAGCTGGATCCACAGGATCGTGAGGACACCCATGTCCCATGGCCTCGTGTTGGCGTGGATGCGCGGATCGGTGAGGCGCCGATGGATGAGCAGCGTGAGCCCGGCGAGCGCCGCGACGCCGGCGACCCCGCCGCCGATCATCGCGAGGAGCGCGTGCTCGGTCGGAGTCATCATGAGGTCGGCAATCGAATCAGGGATCAGGAAGCCGAACAGGTGGCCGAAGAACACGACGAGCACGCCGAAGTGGAACAGGTTGGAGCCCCAGCGAAGCTCTCCCCGGCGCAGGAGCTGCGACGAGTCGCTCTTCCACGTGTACTGGTCGCGGTCGAAGCGGATCAGGCTGCCGACGAAGAACACCGCGAGCGCGATGTAGGGGTAGATCCCGAACAGGAATGAATGCAGGGCGCTCATCGGTCGATCCTCGTCAATGCCTGCCGCCGGACGGCTGTCGCGGCGGAACGAAATGCATCGTGCTGCCCCGGGCGCCCGCATCCGCGGCGGGAGCCGCGAACGCCGGCTGCTCGGCCCAGTCGTCGTCGAAAGCAGGGTCGGCCGCGGCCCGCGGGGCCCGGCTGCGATCGAGGCCCTCCTCGCCGGCGACCGCGAGAAGCGCAGCGAACACCGCGGCGTAGCGGCTGTCGCGCGCGAGCAGCGTGTCGCCGATCGCGCGCAGGATGTGCGCACAATCGCCGAGCATCGCGACGACCTCGGCACGCTCGCGGCACGACAGGTACTCGAGCACCACGGGCAGGAAATCCGGCAGCTCCTTCGTCGCCATCCGGAAGCCGGCGCGCGCGTAGACGTCCATCAGCGCCACCATCGCCGGGCCGCGGTCGCGCGAGTCGCCGTGGAGGTGCTCGAACAGGTTGAGCGAGGTCGCGCGGCCGCGGTCGAACATGTCGACGTAGCGCTCTTCGAGCTCGAGCGCGTCGGTGCGCTGCATCTCTTCGACGAGGGCGGCGAGCGCGGCTCGCTCGGCGGCCGGAACCTCGCCCGCCCGTGCCAGCGCCTCGCCGATCTCGGGCAGGGCGGCGACGAACTCGCGATGCGGGTAGCTGAGGAGCGCGCCGAGCGCGCGCAGAAGCGTCGCCTCGCTCATCAGTAGTCGGCGACCTTCTCGTGGCCGTCCTCACCACGGACACGGATCGGGAACACGCGCTTGCCGCCCATCTTGCCGCCGAAGAGCGTCTCCGACGTCTCGCCCGGCGAGCACCCGTTGCCGAACGAGAAGCCGCACTCGCCGCGAAGGTAGTAGGCGGTCTCGGCGTACTCGCGGTGCGTCGTCGGGATGACGAAACGATCCTCGTAGTCGGCGATCGACAGGTAGCGGTGCATGCTCTCGACCGCGGCCACGTCGAGCCCGACGCGCGCGAGGAGGTCGACGTCGTCATGGCCGTCGAGCTGGCGCCCGCGGTAGAACGCCCGCATCGCGAGCATCCGCTCGAGCGCCTGCACGACCGGTTCCTCCTTCCCCGCCGTCAGCAGGTTGGCGAGGTAGCGCACCGGGATGCGCAGGCTGCGCACGTCGGGGATGCCGCCCGCCTCGGCGACCTGGCCCGCGTTGGCGCGCGACGAGATCGGTGAGAGCGGCGGCACGTACCACACCATCGGCAGCGTCCGGTATTCCGGGTGCAGCGGGAACGCGATCTTCCAGTCGATCGCCATCTTGTAGGTCGGCGAGCGCCGCGCGGCCTCGAGCCAGTTCTCGGGCACGCCGTCCTTGCGCGCCTGCGCCTGCACGTCCGGATCGTGCGGGTCGAGGAACAGATCGAGCTGCGCCTGGTAGAGGTCCTGCGCATCCGCCGCGGCCGCGGCCTTCTCGATGCCGTCGGCATCGTAGAGCAGCACACCGAGATAGCGGATGCGCCCGACGCAGGTCTCCGAGCACACGGTCGGCTGGCCGACCTCGATGCGCGGGTAGCAGAAGATGCACTTCTCGGCCTTGCCGGACGTCCAGTTGTAGTAGATCTTCTTGTACGGACAGCCGGATACGCACATCCGCCAGCCGCGGCACTTGTCCTGGTCGATGAGGACGATGCCGTCCTCCTCGCGCTTGTAGATCGATCCCGAAGGGCACGATGCGACGCACGCCGGATTGAGGCAGTGCTCGCACAGGCGCGGCAGGTACATCATGAAGGTGTTTTCGAACTCGCCGTACATGTCCTTCTGCATGTCGGCGAAGTTGTAGTCCTGCGAGCGCTTCGCGAACTCGCCGCCGAGGATCTCCTCCCAGTTGGGCCCCCATTCGATCTTCTGCATCCGCTGGCGGGTGATCACCGAGATCGGCCGCGCCGCCGGAGGCGTCGGCATCTCGGGTGCGGTCTGGATGAACTCGTAGTCGTAGGTGAAGGGCTCGTAGTAGTCGTCGATCTGCGGCAGGTTCGGATTGGAGAAGATCTTCATCAGCACGCCGAGGCGGCTTCCCTGCTTCAGCCGGATGCCGTCGCCCTTCCTCTCCCAGCCGCCCTTCCAGCGCTCCTGGTTCTCCCAGTCCTTCGGATAGCCGATGCCGGGCTTGGTCTCGACGTTGTTGAACCACGCGTACTCCATTCCGACGCGCGAGGTCCAGACGTTCTTGCAGGTGACCGAGCAGGTGTGACACCCGATGCACTTGTCGAGGTTCAGCACCATCGCGATCTGCGCCCTGATCTTCATTGCTCCCGCCTTTCGCTCCTGCCTTCCGATAACACCCTGGTGGCCGCCGTTCGGTCGCGCCGGCCTCAGCCGGCCGCCGGAGCGACGGGCCGGTCCATCCAGTCGACCGTCGCCATCTTGCGCAGCACGACGAACTCGTCGCGGTTCGAGCCGACGGTGCCGTAGTAGTTGAAGCCGTAGGAGAGCTGCGCATAGCCGCCGATCATGTGGGTCGGCTTCAGCACCGTGCGCGTGACCGAGTTGTGGATGCCGCCGCGATGCCCGGTGATCTCCGAGCCGGGCAGGTTCACGATCTTCTCCTGCGCGTGGTACATGAGGCACATGCCGGCCTGCACGCGCTGGCTGACGACCGCCCGCGCGGTCAGTGCGCCGTTGGCGTTGTAGAGCTCGATCCAGTCGTTGTCCTCGATCCCCGCCTTCCTCGCGTCGGTCTCCGAGATCCACACGATCGGCCCGCCGCGCGACAGCGTCAGCATCAAGAGGTTGTCGGTGTAGGTCGAGTGGATGCCCCATTTCTGGTGCGGCGTGATGAACGACAGCACGATTTCCACGTTGCCGTTCGGCTTGCGCGCGACCGCCGCCACGCTGCGCGTGTCGACCGGGGGCTTGTAGAGGCAGAGCCCCTCGCCGAAATCGCGCATCCAGCGGTGGTCCTGGTAGAACTGCTGGCGCCCGGTGAGCGTGCGCCAGGGAATGAGCTCGTTGACGTTGGTGTAGCCCGCCGTGTAGCTCACCTTCTCGCTCTCGATGCCCGACCACGTCGGCGACGTGATGATCTTGCGCGGCTGCGCCTGGATGTCGCGGTAGCGGATCTTCTCGTCCTCGCGCGTCTCGGCGAGGTGACGGTGCGCACGCCCGGTCTGCTTCGACAGCGCGTCCCACGCGTGCACGGCGACTTCGCCGTTGGTCTCGGGAGCGAGGTAGAGGATCACTTCGGCGGCGTCGATATCGCGATCGATCCGCGGCAGCCCCTTGCTCGCGCCCTCCTCGTCGACGAGGCGGTTGAGCGCGCCGAGCCCGGCCACCGTGCGCTCCATCGGCCAGGTGATGCCCTTGCCGCCGTTGCCGAGCTTCGCGATCAGCGGACCGAGCGCCGTGTAGCGCTTGTAGGTGTTCGGATAGTCGCGCTCGACGACGAAGATGTTGGGCGCCGTCTTGCCGGGAACGAGGTCGCATTCGCCGTGCTTCCAGTCGGCGACGTCGAAGGGCTGCGCGATCTCGCCGGGCGTGTCGTGCATGACCGGCTGCAGGACGACGTCGCGCTCGACGCCGAGGTGCCCTTCGCACAGCGCCGAGAACGTGCGCGCGATCCCCTTGTAGATCTCCCAGTCGCTCCGCGCCTCCCACGCCGGATCGACCGCGGCGGAGAGCGGATGGATGAACGGGTGCATGTCGGTCGTGTTGAGGTCGTTCTTCTCGTACCAGGTCGCCGTCGGCAGCACGACGTCGGCGTAGAGGCAGGTCGTCGACATGCGGAAGTCGAGCACGGTGAGGAGGTCGAGCTTGCCCTCGGGAGCAGCGTCGTGCCAGGCGACCTCCTGCGGCTTCTCCCCGCCCGCCTCGCCGAGGTCGGGACCGAGCACGCTGTGCTGCGCGCCCATCAGGTGGCGCAGGAAGTACTCGTGCCCCTTGCCCGACGAGCCGAGCAGGTTCGAGCGCCACAGGAAGAGGTTGCGCGGGTAGTTGATCGGGTCGTCGGGATCCTCGCAGGCGAGCTTCAGGCGCCCTTCGGTCAACCCCTTTGCGACGTACTCGCGCGGATCGACGCCGGCCGTCACCGCGTCCTTCGCGACGAGGAGAGGATTCGCGGCGAGCTGCGGCGCGGACGGCAGCCAGCCCATCCGCTCGGCGCGCACGTTGAAGTCGATCATCGAGCCGGGGTAGCGCGCGCGGTCGGCCGTCGGAGAAAGCAGGCTCGACACGGCGATCTTCTCGTAGCGCCACTGGTCCGAATGAGCATAGAAGAACGACGTCCCGTTCATCTGTCGCGCCGGCCGCACCCAGTCGCTCGCGAACGCGAGCACCTGCCAGCCGGTCTGCGGCCGCAGCTTCTCCTGGCCGACGTAGTGCGCCCATCCCCCGCCCGACACTCCGACCGAGCCGCACAGCATCGCCATGTTGATCGCGGCGCGATAGTTCATGTCCTGGTGATACCAGTGATTCATGCCGGCGCCGATGATGATCTGCGAGCGCCCGCGTGTGCGCTCGGCAGTCGACGCGAATTCGCGCGCGACCTGGATTGCGTGCGCGGGATCGACGCCGGTGATCGGCTGCTGCCACTTTGGCGTGTAAGGCACGTCGTCGTCGAACGATCGCGCGCCGTCGCCGAGGCCGCGGTCGACGCCGTAGTTCGCGCACATGAGGTCGAACACGGTCGTCGCGAGCACTTCGCCGGAGGCGGTCGCAAGGCGCTTCGCGGGAACGTTGCGCACCAGCACGTCGCCGCCCTGGTCGTTGGCCGGAAAGTGCTCATGCGCGATGCCGCCGAAATAGGGGAAGGCGACGGCCACCGCCTCGTCGTGACGCCCGAGGAGCGTCAGCGCGAGCCGCACCTCGGCTCCGCTCGCGCCGTCCTTCTGCTCGAGGTTCCACTTGCCGAGGTCGCGCTCGACCTTGCTGCCCCAGCGGTAGCCGATCGAGCCCTGCGGGGCGACCGGCCTGCCGCCGGTCTCGTCGAATCCGACGGTCTTCCACTCCGGACTGTTCTCGTGCCCGAGCGCGCCCGCGAAATCGGACGCGCGCAGGAAGCGTCCGGCGACCCAGCGCTCGCCGTGCTTCTCCAGCATCACGAGCAGCGGCAGGTCGGTATAGCGCCGCGCATAATCGTCGAAGTACGGCACCGTGCGATCGACGTAGAACTCCTTCAGGATCACGTGCCCCATCGCCATGCCGAGCGCCGCGTCGGTACCCTGCTTGGGGTGCAGCCAGAGGTCGCCGAATTTGGCGACTTCGGCGTAGTCGGGCGTGATCGACACGACGCGCGTGCCGTTGTAGCGCGCTTCGACGAAGAAGTGCGCGTCGGGCGTGCGCGTCTGCGGCACGTTGGAACCCCACGCGACGAGGTATTGCGAGTTGTACCAGTCGGCGGACTCGGGAACGTCGGTCTGCTCGCCCCACACCTGCGGCGATGAAGGCGGCAGGTCGCAGTACCAGTCGTAGAACGACAGGAGCGAGCCGCCGATCAGCGACAGGTAGCGCGCTCCGGAAGCGTGCGACACCATCGACATCGCCGGTATCGGCGAGAAGCCGCAGACGCGGTCGGGCCCGTACTTGCGGATCGTGTAGACGTTCGCCGCCGCGACGATCTCCTGCGCCTCGTCCCAGGTGACGCGGACGAAGCCGCCGCGGCCGCGGATCGACTTGTACTCGCGCGCACGATCGGGGTTCTCGACGATCGACGCCCACGCCTCGACCGGAGCGAGCGAGCGCCGCGCCTCGCGCCAGAGGCGCACGAGGCGTCCGCGCACCATCGGGTACTTGAGCCGGTTGGCGCTGTAGAGGTACCAGCTGTACGAGGCACCGCGCGAGCAGCCGCGCGGCTCGTGGTTGGGCATGCCCGGACGCGTGCGCGGGTAATCGGTCTGCTGCGTCTCCCACGTGACGACGCCGCCCTTCACGTAGATCTTCCAGCTGCAGCCGCCGGTGCAGTTGACCCCGTGGGTCGAGCGCACGATCTTGTCGTGCTGCCAACGCAGCCGGTACGCCTCCTCCCACTTGCGGTCCTCGGTGCGCGTTTCTCCGTGGCCCCCGGCGAACGGTTCGCGCTCGCGCGTCAGGAAGGTCAGGCGATCCAGGAAATGACTCATGTCGACTCGCTCCGGTGCTTCACCAGTTCGACGCGGCGGACTTCGGTGATGTAGATCAGGATCAGCGACACCCACACGACGCCGTAGAGGAACATGAAGCAGCTCGAACGGATCCGCGTGAGGTCGACGATCGCTCCCCACAGGACGGGGAGCAGGAAACCGCCGAGACCGCCCGCGAGGCCGACGACGCCGCTCACGATGCCCAGGTTGTGAGGATACTCGTCGCCGACGTACTTGAACGTCGACGCCATGCCGAACGCGAGCGCGACGCCGAGCGCGAACAGCAGCACGGTGAACGGCAGGACGCTCCAGCCGAGCGCAAACGAGCGCGCGCCGTCGATCGTCTGCACGGTGAACTGCGTCGGCGGGTAGGAGATGAGGAAGAGCGCGATCCACGCCACCCACAGCACCCACCAGGTGACGTTCTGTGCCCCGTGGCGATCGGCGATCCAGCCGCCCACCGCACGCAGGGCTCCCGCGGGAAGCGCGAAGGCGGCCGCAAGCAGGCCGGCCGCCTTCACGTCGAAGCCGTACTGCTGGACGTAGTACGAAGTCATCCACAGGGAGAGCCCCGTGAAGCCGCCGAAGGTGAGCGAGTAGTACTGGCAGAGCTTCCACACGCGCCAGTCGCGCAGCACGGCGAGTTGCTCGCGCAGCGACGGCCCGCGCCCGCGGCCCGCGCCCGGATCCGGCGCGCTGACCAGCCAGAAGACGACGGCGGTGACGACGAGCGCAGCCGCGTAGACGCGCGGCACCATTCGCCAGCCCCACGCTTCGATCAGCAACGGCGCGACGAACATGTTGAGCGCGGCGCCGACGGTGCCGGCGCCGAAGAAGCCCATCGCAAACCCCCGCCTGGACTTCGGGAAAAACCGCGCGCAATAAGGCGTTCCCACGGCGAACGACGCGCCGACGATCCCGAGGATCAGCCCGATGGCGAGAAACTGCCAGTAAGCCGTCGCCCACGACAGCGAGTAGACGGGGATCGCCGCACCGGCGAGCAGCAGCGTCATCACGATGCGCCCGCCGAAACGGTCGGTCCACACGCCGAAGGGCAGGCGCATCACCGCGCCGAGCAGCACCGGGGTCGAGGTCAGCAGGCCGAACTCGGTGTTGTTGAGCCCGAGGTCCCTGCGGATCGGGATGCCGATCACGCCGAGCATCATCCAGACCGCGAAGCAGATCATGAAGGCGAACGTGCTCACGAAGAGCACAGGCCAGGCGCGCGGCAGCGCGCGCTCTCCCGCTCCCGCCTGCGGCAGGACTGCTTCAGCCATCACACCCCCGTGGGATCGATGTGCGGCACCCGACGCCTTGCCGCGCCGGCGCATTGTGCGGACGGCACGGTCCGGGCGCCTTGACCGTCATCAATCCGCCGCACGTCCGAGGATCACGTTGCGCAGCACGACGGCCTCGTTGTGCTCGGAATCGCGTGCTCCGTAGACGAGCGTCAGCGTCCCCCGGCGCGCGAGGCTGCGCAGCGCCGCCACCGCGTCAGGCCGCTCGGCGAGCTCCGCCCGGTAGCGACGGCGGAACTCGTCCCAACGCACGCGGTCGTGTCCGAACCAGCGACGCAGGGCGTCGCTCGGTGCGACGTCCTTCGCCCACATGCGCAGTGCCGCGGCCTCCTTGCGCACGCCGCGCGGCCACAGCCGGTCCACCAGCACCCGCGCCCCGTCGCCGTCTGCCGCAGCGGGCTCGTACGCGCGCTTCAGCCGCACCTTCGCGGCTGCAATTCCCGTCGCCAACGCCGTTCTCCTCGTTACGGCCCGCGAAAGAGGCTGCGGGGTCGTCCGACGCCGATGCTACCGCAGAAATGCGGCCAGCGCGGGGTTGGCGCGCAGGCGTGCGAGCTCGGCCTCGTCGGGAACCTCGGGGCGGTCGCGCTTGGCGTCGACCATGCAGAGGAAGCCAAGGGCACCGCCGGTGCCGGCGCGGAACTGGTGCCACGTGCCCGGCGGCACGGTCACGAGGTCGAAGGCGCCGACGGCGAAGGTCTCTTCGCCGACGAGCGCGGTTCCGCCGCCGCGCAGGATCAGCACCGCGTGGACGTGCCGATGACGCTCGAGCGTCGAGTAACCGCCGGGCGCGACTTCGAAGTAGCGCAGCTCGCCGGCGAGATCGCCGCGGGAGAACAGCGTCTGGCGCGTCACGTCGCGAAAGGGCGCGGCGCCGTCGTCCTTGTACGCAAGGCGATCCACGCCCTGCCACCGATATCCGTCGGGTCGTTCCTCGAAGCGCCGCAGCGGCGCGGTCGTGCGTTCGCTCATTGCGCGAGTCCTTTCACCGCCGCAACGAACGCGCGGCACCGTTCCTCGACGCCGTCGGCGCCGGCAAGCAGGCTTCCTCCGACGAGCAGCATCGCGTCGTCCCCATAGGCCGCTGCAACGTCGCCTGCGCGCGCAGCGTCGATCCCGCCGGCCGGTACCGGAAGCGCCGGCGCGAACGCGTGCCATTCGGATCGCGCCGCGGCCGCAATCGCCTCGCATTCGGACAGGGCCCACCCGAAGCGGCCGCCGGCATGCGGAAAGATCGTCGCGTCTGCGCCGAACATCCTGAACAGGCGGCCGAGCAGCAGCGGTCTTGCGATGCGCGCACACCCCGCGAGCGCCGGGTGCGCGAGAAGCGGCGCACCGAGCTCCCGTGCGAGCGCGGCGAGCGAGGCGACCCCGCTCACCATCGGCGCGAGCAGGAACATGCGCACCCCGCAATCGCGCGCGAGCGCCGCCTGGCCGAGCATTGCGCGCAGGTCGCCGGTAAGCGACGGCGCGTAGACGCAGCGCCGGCCCTCGGCCCGATTGACGCCGTCGATTGCGCGCTGGATATGCGGAACCCGCTCGGCGAAAGGCGCGCTCGCCTGGTCGGCGAGGCCGTGATCATCCTTGACGACATCGATTCCCGATCGTGCGAACGCCGCGGCGAGCGCCGCAAGCCCGCTCGCCGGCAATCCGACCGGCTTCAACGCGGTACACGTCAGCGGCCCCTGTGCAACGCCGGTCAGCGCACGGATTCCCGCGATCCCGTGTGCCGGGCCGCGGAAGCGGCGCGCGAAGCCGGCCGGGATCCGCAGGTCGGCGAGCTCGACGTCGTCTTGCAGCGAGCTGTTGCCGAACAGCATGTTGAGGAGCTGTCCCGCCTCGGAGCCGGTCGTCTCGGCCGCGATCGCGATCGTCACGTCGAACGCCTGCGTGCCCGCGTCCGCGTCTGCGCCGGCGGCGGGCCGCGTCCGGATGTCGACGACGCGGGCGATCACCTCATCGAGCACGCGGCGATCGGTCACGGCGGCGCGCGGGAGTTCGACACTCTGCTCCAGGGCGAGCGCCTCGGCGCGAGCCTCGATGTGCGACGCGCGGGCGCGCACGCGGTAGACGGCTTCGATCCGGCACTTGTCCGCGGCGCCGGGCGCGATGGGATGTCGATGCGCGTCCACAGCGCGATTCTAGTCACTCCCGCTGTCCGGCGGCGGCGGGCTATCATGCGAAGCTGCGATGGCCTTCTTCGACGTCTTCAACGGCGATGCCGACGGCATCTGCTCGCTGCACC
>JAFEDF010000094.1 GCA_018241785.1 Pseudomonadota bacterium
CAACGCCGCCAAGCGGCGGTAGTGCCCTCCGTGTCGACGATCGCCGCCATTGCGACGCCGCCGGGTCGCGGCGGGATCGGCATCGTCCGCGTCTCCGGAGCCGGCCTGCGCAGTCTCATCGAGGCGATCGCGGGCCGCGCACTCGAGCCGCGCGTGGCCACGCACGTGCGCTTTCTCGACGCGGCGGGCACGGTCATCGACGACGGCATTGCGATTCACTACCCGGCGCCGCATTCGTACACGGGTGAGGAAGTCGTCGAGTGGCAGGGCCACGGCGGCCCGGCGGTGATGAGGCTCCTCCTCGCGCGCTGCGTCGAGCTCGGCGCGCGCATCGCCGAGCCGGGCGAGTTCACGAAGCGCGCGTTCCTGAACGGCAAGCTCGACCTCGCGCAGGCGGAGGGCGTTGCCGATTTGATCGAGGCGTCGACGGCAGCCGGGGTGCGCGCCGCGGCGCGCAGCTTGACCGGCGAGTTCTCGCGGGAAGTGCAAGCGCTTCGCGACGGGCTCGTCGAGCTTCGTGCATTCGTCGAGGCGACGCTCGATTTTCCCGACGACGACGTCGAGTTCCTGCATCAGGGCGAAGTCGTTGCGAAACTCGAAGCACTGCGCGAGAGGCTCTCGTCGCTCGCCGCGCGCGCGAAGCGCGGCGCCGCGCTGCGAAGCGGCCTCACCGTCGTCCTCGTCGGCCCGCCCAACGTCGGCAAGTCGAGTCTTCTCAACCGGCTGGTCGGCGAGGAGGCGGCGATCGTGACGCCGATCCCGGGGACCACGCGCGACGCCATCGAGCGGCCGCTCGAGATCGCCGGCATGCCGGTCACCATCGTCGACACCGCAGGCCTTCGCGAGACCACCGACGCGATCGAAGCGCTCGGCATCGGGCGCACGCGCGCGGCGATCGCCCGCGCCGACGTCGCGGTGGTGCTTTCCGATGCCCGCGATGCCGACACCTGCGCCGCGGGCGCGGGAGCCGGACACGATGCCGAGCTTCCCGCGGGCCTTCCGCGCATCCGCGTGCACAACAAGTGCGATCTCGCCGGCACTGCGCCGCGCGTGACGCGCGATCCCGACGGCGCCGCGGTGATCGCGCTCTGCGCGCTCACCGGTGACGGAGTGCCGCTCCTCGAAGCCGAGTTGCGGCGCGTCGCCGGCGTCGGCGAGACGACCGAGGACGTCTTCCTCGCCCGCGCCCGGCAGCTCGCCGCGCTCGCGGAGGCGGCATCGCGCATCGACGATGCGCATCGACTCGCGGCAGCCGCCCATCCGGCGATCGAGCTCCTCGCCGAGGAGTTGCGCCGCGCGCAGGATGCACTCGCCGCGATCACCGGCGAGTTCACCGCCGACGATCTGCTGGGCGAGATCTTCGGGCGGTTTTGCATCGGGAAGTAGGTGCGCTTCAGGCCGTACGGTCTGCCGTGGGCCTCGGCCAGGCTGTTCGACAACCAAGTCGCCTTTCTTGGGCCCTGAATCGCCGCCAGCTCGCCCGGTCGCGCGACTTCCATGAAACGCCGCATCACAGCACCCTCCACCACGGCACGGCCAGCACGTCGGGGGTGAGCCACTCGACCGTGCGACCGGTGTGCAGCAGGAGCCCGGTGCGCGCCTTGCGCCCGTACTCCTGCCGGAAGGTGCGCAGGTGCGCGCAGTCGGCGAGGCGCGGCTTCGAGGTGGCCTTTACCTCGATGGGCAGCAGCTTGCCGCCAGCCTCGATCACGAAGTCCACTTCCTCGCCGATCGTGGTGCGCCAGTACGCGAGTTCCACGCGTTCCACCCGCGCATCGCGCCAGGCGATCAGGTCGTGCAGCACCAGGTTCTCGAGGTGCGCACCTGCGGGCGCCGTGGCGCCGAGGTGCAGGGCGACGCCGGTGTCGCCCCAGAAAACCCTGGGCGACTTGACGAGTCGCTTGGTGCGGTTCACCGCGTAGGCTGGCAGGCGCACGAGCAGATACGAGGTCTCCAGCAGGTTGAGCCAGCGGTGTACCGTCGGCTGCGGCAGGCCGACATCGCGGCCGAGCTCGGTCTGGTTGAGGAGCCGGCCGAGCCGTAGGCAGGCCGCCTGCATCAGGCGTCGGAAGTCGGGCAACGCGCTGATCGAGGCGAGGTCCTGCAGGTCGCGTTCGAGATAGGTGCGCACGTAGCCGTCGAACCAGATGGCGCGGTCGGCCGGCGCCTTGAGTTCCAGCGCAGGCGTGGGGAAGCCGCCGCGCAGCGCGAGCGCCTGCCAATCTTCCTCGGCGGCATCCCCGGCCGCCAAGAGGTCGCGCCACTTCGCCTCGGGCGTGGCCAGCAGCTCGTCCCAACGCCCCGCACGTGCGAGCCCGAGCTGCTCGCGGCGGGTCATGGGCCAGAGCGTGAGGTAGCTCGCGCGGCCGGCCAGCGACTCCGACACCTGCCGCATCAGGAGCAGGTTGGTCGAGCCGGCGAGCAGGAAGCGCCCGGGCCGGCGGTCGCGGTCGATGGCCCGCTTCACCGCAGTCAGCAGGCCCGGCTCCCGCTGGACTTCGTCGAGCGTGAGCGGATCGTCGCCTCCGAGCAGGGCCTCGGGGTCGCGGCGCGCGGCGTCGCGCACGTCGAAGTCGTCCAGCGAGCGGTAGCGCCGGTCGCCCGGAACGAGCTTTTCGACCAAGGTGCTCTTGCCGGTCTGCCGTGCGCCGGTGAGCACCACGGCCGGCATCACGCGCAGTCGCGCGGCGAGCGCGTCATCGACCAGGCGGGGCATGGTCTTCACGTTATGGATGATATTCATTCATGCCGCGGATTGGCAAGCGCGGCATGTGGCTTCTTAGCTGGTGCCCCGGACTACAGGGACTGACGCAAGGGGGCCGGAGGGGCGTGGCTCGAGCACACGCTGTCGCGCCGCGTACTGAAGCCGGCCGCATGCGATAGGCCGCCTTCACTATGCGGGCAAGGTGCTCGGCTTGTTATAGGCTCCAGAGCTTCTCAGCGTGAACCCAAGGCACGCGGCGCATGACATGACAAGTGACCCTCGAGTACACGCATGAGTACACATTGGCAGCGACGAATCGAGAGAGGTTTGATTCACAAGGCTCTGCCGCGGTTCACGCGGTTTTGCATCGGGAAGTGACCCGAACGCACGCAATCGCTGCGTGACGTCGGGCCGGTCATTGGTCGAGCCACCGGGCCAGCACGCCGCCGACAGGAACGCTTGGGTCGTCGGTGCACGCGTGCTAGAGTCGGCGCCCCGGTTCGTCGTTCACGGCAGGCCGGGCGATCCCGCAACGCTTCCGTCCCGCTCCCCATGAATGACATCGAATCGTTTTCGGCGCTCGCCGCTGCGGTGGGCGCGCCCGCGCGCATCCGGCACGCGAGGCTTCTCGCGTGGGTGCGCGACATCGCGGCGCTGACGCAACCCGACCGCATCGAGTGGTCCGACGGCAGCGATGCCGAGTACGCGCGCCTGTGCGACCTGATGGTCGCCGCGGGAACGCTGCATCGGCTCGATGCGGTGAAACGGCCCAACAGCTTCCTCGCGCGCTCGGATCCGAAGGACGTTGCGCGCGTCGAGAACCGGACCTTCATCTGCAGCGAGCGCGAGGAGGATGCGGGGCCGACCAACAACTGGGTCGCTCCCGCCGCGATGCACGCGACGCTCACAGGCCTTTTCGCCGGTTCGATGCGCGGGCGCACGATGTACGTCGTGCCGTTCTCGATGGGTCCGATCGGCAGCCCGATTGCGCACATCGGCATCGAGATCACCGACAGCCCGTACGTCGTCGTGAACATGAAGCTGATGACGCGAATGGGCCTCGCGGTCTATGACGTCCTCGGCACGGACGGGCCGTTCGTGCCCTGCGTGCACTCGGTCGGTGCGCCGCTCGTCGACGGCGCCGCGGACGTCGCCTGGCCTTGCAACCCCGATCACAAGTACATCGTCCACTTTCCGGAGTCGCGCGAGATCTGGAGCTATGGCTCGGGCTACGGCGGCAACGCGCTGCTCGGCAAGAAGTGCCTCGCGCTTCGCATCGCCTCGGTGATGGGCCGCGACGAGGGCTGGCTCGCCGAGCACATGCTGATCCTCGGCATCCGGTCGCCCGGCGGAGAGAAGCGTTACGTCGCCGCCGCGTTTCCGAGCGCGTGCGGCAAGACCAATCTCGCGATGCTGATTCCGCCGGCGGGGTTCGAGGGCTGGAAGGTGACGACGATCGGCGACGACATCGCGTGGATCAAGCCGGCGGCCGACGGCTCGCTGCACGCGATCAACCCCGAGGCCGGCTACTTCGGCGTCGCGCCGGGGACGTCGTACGAATCCAACCCGAATGCGATGGAAACGCTTCGTGCGAACGTCATCTTTACCAACGTCGCGCTCACCGACGACAACGACGTCTGGTGGGAGGGGATGACGCGCACGCCCCCCGCGCACCTCGTCGACTGGCAGGGCAACGACTGGGTGCCGGGCTGCGGGCGCCCGGCAGCGCATCCGAACGCGCGCTTCACGGTTGCGGCGACGCAATGCCCGTCGCTCGATCCCGAGTGGAACAATCCGGCCGGTGTGCCGATCGCCGCATTCGTGTTCGGTGCGCGCCGCTCCGACACCGTCCCGCTGGTGACGCAGGCGCGAAGCTGGGCCGAAGGCGTCTACAAGGCTGCGACGATGGGATCCGAGACGACGGCCGCCGCTGCGGGGAAGGTCGGCGAGGTCCGGCGTGACCCGTTCGCGATGCTGCCCTTCTGCGGCTATCACATCGGCGACTACTTCGGCCACTGGCTGCGGATGGGCAGCGCCGTGGACGCTCCGCCCGAGATCTTCAGCGTCAACTGGTTCCGCAAGGACGCCGACGGGCGTTTCGTCTGGCCGGGGTTCGGGCAGAACATGCGCGTGCTTAAGTGGATCGTCGAGCGCTGCGCCGGGCGCGCCGAAGCGGTCGAGACCGCGCTCGGGCTCGTGCCGCGCTATGACGATCTCGACTGGAGCGGCATCGAATTCGACGCCGACCGATTCCGCGAAGTGATGCGCATCGATCGCACGCAATGGGAGCACGAGATTGCGCTCCACGACGCTCTCTTTGCGAAGCTCGGCGCGCGGCGGCCCGAGGCGCTCGTCGGTGAGCGTGAGCGACTGCGCCGGCAGATCTCGATGTAGGGATGAAAAGTAATCGTATGTTACTGATGGATAACGTATTTTGATTTAAATCGATCATGGGTTGTGTGTTTGAGGTCGGTTGTCCGGGGCGCCATTGACGTCGATCGACGCGTCGGGCACCCGCCTACTCGTGTTGGTCGCCCGGCGGTTCCACTGGCCGCCATTACGCGGTTTTGCGGTCGATGTGCCCGCGGCCGCTCGAGGCATTTGCCACCCATCGGGCGTAGACCTGACGGCGCGAAGGACCTTCGCGGCGAGGTGACGGTGGCGAGGTGGGCTATGCGCCACCACAAAGGGTGGCGGCAGGCCGGCGAGGTTTCCTGTTTCACGTGAAACATGCGTCACCCGGCGCTCCGACCGCCTGGGGCGACTTATCCGACGTGCACACGCATCGATGGAGAGGGTTTCGAGGGCGCAACCCGCGGTCGTCGGCTTGCCCGCAGCCAGGTCGTCGCAGATCGAGACCGCGGGCCAAGGCGCGGTTCAACGGCGCTCAACTCGCCTGCGACGGAGCGGGGGGTCGTGATGGTTGGAATCGCGTGATGGACACCCCGCTGACGAGTCTAGGCCTGGGATAGTGGTGGGCCCGGACGTGCGGCCGCTGCGGGCAACGCGGTCGACGACGCCAGCATGGGGCAGCGGAGGAGGCAAGGAAAGCAAGAGCTCCTTCCTCCCGGCGGGTGCCGGTCCCTACCAGCGGCGGGATAGGTATCGTCGTCTCGCCGTCGGTAGCCGACCATGTTCCACGTGAAACCTGCGAGAGGTAGCGCGCGGACCGGCGACCGCCGGACCCGGTATCATCCGCGTGGCTGATCGCTCGTGGACGCGCAATGCGATACAATGAAAGACGGTGATCCCGATTCGGGCGATCTCGGCAAATAGCTGATTTCAATGCACTTTCCTAGGCATTACGACGTCATCGTCGTTGGTGGAGGTCACGCCGGGACCGAGGCTGCGCTCGCGGCAGCACGGGCGGGACGGAGCACGCTCCTCCTCACGCACAACTTCGATACGCTCGGCCAGATGTCGTGCAATCCGTCGATCGGGGGGATCGGCAAGGGCCACCTCGTGAAGGAGATCGACGCGCTCGGCGGGGCCATGGCGCTCGCCGCCGACGAGGCCGGGATCCAGTTTCGCGTCCTCAACGCGAGCAAGGGACCGGCGGTACGCGCGACGCGGGCGCAGGCCGATCGCGTCCTCTACCGGCGCGCGATTCGCCGGCGGCTGGAAGCGTGCCCGAACCTGCAGCTCTTCCAGCAGCCGGTCGACGATCTTCTGCTCGACGGCGATCGGATCGCCGGAGTCGTGACGCAGATCGGCGTCGAGTTCGCCGCCGATGCGGTCGTGCTCACGACCGGAACTTTTCTCTCCGGGCTGATCCACGTCGGGCTCGAGCACTACGAAGCGGGACGTGCGGGCGATCCGCCGGCGAAACGGCTCGCGGAACGCCTGCGCGAGCTCGACCTTCCTGCGGGCAGGCTGAAGACCGGGACGCCGCCGCGGCTCGACGGGCGCACGATCGACTTTTCGCGCCTCGAGCGTCAGCCGGGAGACGAGCCGACCCCGGTGTTCTCGTTTCTCGGCAGCCGCGGCATGCATCCGCGGCAGGTCGCCTGCTGGATCACTCGAACGACACCGCAAACCCACGAAGTGATCCGCAGGGGGCTCGACCGATCGCCCCTGTTCACCGGGGTCATCAAGGGGATCGGCCCCCGCTATTGTCCGTCGATCGAGGACAAGGTGGTGCGTTTTGCCGATCGCGACGGGCACTCGATCTTCCTCGAGCCGGAGGGCCTCGACACCCACGAGATCTACCCGAACGGGATTTCGACCTCGCTGCCCTTCGACGTCCAGCTCGCGCTGGTGCGCACGATTCCTGGCTGCGAGCGCGCCGAGATCGTGCGCCCGGGCTATTCGATCGAATACGACTACTTCGATCCGCGCGCGCTGCGCAGCACTCTCGAAACGAAGGCGATCGGCGGCCTCTTCTTCGCCGGACAGATCAACGGCACGACCGGGTACGAGGAGGCCGCCGCCCAGGGGCTCCTCGCCGGGGTGAATGCTGCGCGCCACGTCGCAGGCGACGACGGATGGTGTCCTCGCCGCGACGAAGCTTATCTCGGCGTATTGGTAGACGATCTTATTACACGCGGTGTATCAGAGCCTTACCGCATGTTCACGTCGCGGGCCGAATATCGGCTCCAGCTTCGCGAGGACAACGCTGACCTGCGCCTCACCGAGCATGGGCGGCGGCTGGGAATCGTCGACGACGTTCGCTGGGAGGCCTTCGACCGCAAGCGCGAGGCGATCGCGCGCGAGCGCCAGCGCCTCGCAACGACACGCCTCGGCCCGCGTGACGTCGACCTCGACGAGGCGCTGCGCGTGTTCGGGCAACCGCTCGAGCGCGACTACGCGCTCGCCGAACTCCTGCAGCGGCCTGGGGTCGGATACGCGACACTGCACGGGCTTTCAGCCGCTGGCCCGCCGGTCGACGATCCTGCCGTCGCCGAGCAGATCGAGATCGCGACCAAGTACCGCGGCTACATCGAGCGCCAGCGGGACGAGGTCGCACGACAGCGTGCGCACGAGCAAGCGCGCCTGCCGCTCGAGATCGACTATCGCAACGTGCGCGGGCTGTCGATCGAGGTGCAGCAGCGCCTCAATCAGCATCGCCCCGAAACGCTCGGCCAGGCGGCGCGCATCTCGGGCGTGACGCCGGCAGCGATCTCGCTCTTGCTCGTGCATCTGAAGCGCGCGTGATCGCGACCGACGCCCTGGCTGCGACCGGCGCACGGGCCGCTCACGCGGCGAGCCTCGATCTCGGCGCGCAGCGCAAGCTCGAACTCTGGCTCGATCTCCTCGCCAAGTGGAATCGCGTCTACAACCTCACCGCGATCCGCGACCGCGCGCAGATGACGACGCATCACGTCAACGATGCGCTTGCCATTCTCCCGCATCTGCCGCAGGCCGCGTCGCTGCGCGTACTCGACATCGGCACCGGGGCGGGGATACCCGGCATACCGATCGCGATCGCGCGGCCGCACTGGCAGGTCGCGCTGCTCGACTCGAACCAGAAGAAGATCGCTTTCGTGACGCAGGCGGCTGCCGAGATCGGACTTGCGAACGTCACGCCGATCGCCGCTCGTGCCGAGGCCTGGCGCGCCGGCGAGCCCTTCGACGTCGTCGTCTCGCGTGCGTATTCGGAGCTCGCGCCGTTCGCGAAGCTCGCCATCCGGTATCTCGCAGCGGACGGCCGCATCGTCGCGATGAAGGGCGCCTATCCCGCCGGCGAGATCGCTGCGTTGCCCCCGGAGATCGAGGTGCTGGCGACGCCGCGGCTCGACGTGCCGGGTCTCGACGCCGAGCGCCATCTCGTCGTCATGCGACCCGTGCGCCGATGACGCGCATCATCGCAGTCGCGAACCAGAAGGGCGGCGTCGGCAAGACGACGACGACGGTGAACATCGCCGCGAGCCTCGCCGCGATGAAGCGGCGCGTGCTCGTCGTCGATCTCGATCCGCAGGGGAATGCGACCACCGGATCGGGCGTCGACAAGCGTGCACGCACGCGCAACGTCTACCAGGTCCTCTTGGGCGAGCTCGCGATCGCCGACGTGCGCGTGCGCTCGGAGTCGGGCGGCTACGATCTCGTGCCTTCCAACCGCGACCTCGCCGGGGCGGAAGTCGAGCTCGTCGAGCTTCCCGAGCGCGAGATGCGCCTCAAGGACGCGCTCGCCGAGGCGCTGCGGCAGATGCGCAGCGCGATCGATGCCGTCGCCGGCGAGTATGACTTCGTCTTCCTCGACTGCCCGCCGTCGCTGTCGCTGCTGACGCTGAACGGGCTCTGCGCGGCCGACTCGGTGCTGATCCCGATGCAGTGCGAGTACTACGCGCTCGAGGGCCTGTCCGACCTCGTGCAGACCATTCGCAAGGTGCGCGCGCACCTCAACCCGAAGCTCGAGATCGAAGGGTTGCTGCGCACGATGTACGACCCGCGCAACACGCTCGCGCAGAACGTCGCGGCCGAGCTCGAGCGCCATTTCGGCGACCGGCTGTACCGGACGGTGATCCCGCGCAACGTGCGCCTCGCCGAGGCGCCGTCGCACGGCCTCCCGGTGCTGAAGCTCGAGCCGCAATCGAAAGGCGCGAGCGCCTACCTGGCACTCGCCGGCGAGATGCTGCGCCGGATGGAGGCGCGCGCCGCGAGCGCGCAGCCGAACCCGCTACAGGAGACCACATGATTCGATCCCGGGGACTGGGCCGCGGCCTCGACGCGCTGCTCGCCGGAAGCGACGAGACGGCGGCCGACGAGGGCGACAGCCTGCAGACGCTCGCCATCGACCGGATCCGCCCGGGACGCTACCAGCCGCGAACCCGGATGGACTCGGCCTCGCTCGGCGAGCTCGCCGATTCGATCCGCGAGCAGGGCGTGATGCAGCCCATTCTCGTGCGCCCGGTCGAGGGCGGACGCTTCGAGATCGTCGCCGGCGAGCGCCGCTGGCGCGCCGCGCAGCAGGCCGGGCTGCAGCGGATCCCCGCGCTCGTGCGGCGCGTGCCCGACCAGTCGGCCCTCGCGGTTGCGTTAATCGAGAACATCCAGCGCGAGGACCTGAACCCGATCGAGGAAGCGCGCGGGCTCAGCCGACTCATCGACGAGTTCGGCCTCACGCACGAGGCGGCGGCGAAGGCGGTCGGCCGCTCGCGCAGCACGGTTACGAATCTTCTCCGTCTCGTCTCGCTCGCGGCGCCGGTCCAGGAGCAGTTGCTCGGCGGCGCCATCGAGATGGGGCACGCACGCGCGCTCCTCGCGCTCCCGCTCGCGCAGCAGCCGGCGGCGGCGATACGCGTGGTCGAAGGGCAGATGTCGGTGCGCGAGACCGAGCGTATGGTGCATGCGCTCCTCAACACGGCCGCGCGCGCCCCTCGCCGCCGCTCGCGGCCGAGCTATGACGCCGACACCGCACGGCTCGAGAACGAGCTTGCCGAGCGGCTCGGTGCCGTCGTGCGCATCGAGCCCGGGCGCAAGGGTGCAGGGCGCGTCGTCGTCCGCTATTCGTCGCTCGACCAGCTCGACGGCATCGTCGCGCGCCTTCGCGGTTGACGGCGGGTCATAACAGGCGGGGTCAGGTCTTGCCTTTTGCCTTCGTGCGAGCACGAAGGCAAAAGGCAAGACCTGACCCCGCCTCCGAGACCTGACCCCGCCTCTTAGAGTTGCTTCAGCATCGTTTCGGCGTCGGAGACTTCGAACTTGCCGGGGGCCTCGACGTTGAGGGCCTTCACGACGCCGTCGTCGACGAGCATCGAGAAGCGCTGGCAGCGCACTCCCATGCCGCGCGCGACGAGGTCGAGCTCGAGGCCGAGCGCCTTCGTGTACGCCGCGCTGCCGTCGCCAAGCATGCGCACGCGGCCGTCGGTCTTGAGATCGCGCGCCCAGGCGCCCATCACGAATGCGTCGTTGACCGACATGCAGGCGATCGCACCGACCCCTTTCGCCTTCAGCCGGTCGTACGCGGCGAGGTAGCCCGGCACGTGCTTCGCCGAGCACGTGGGAGTGAACGCACCGGGGAGACCGAAGAGGACGAGCTTCTTGCCGCGCGCGAGCTCGGCGATCGGGACCGGATTCGGCCCGACCGAGCAGCCCTCCCTCTCGACTTCGACATATTCCTGCAGCGTGCCCTCGGGCAGCCGGTCACCCATCTTGATCGTCATCGCATGCTCCTGTTTCAGGATCGCCACCCCGGCGGTCACGGCCGGGAACCCCGTCATTGTAGGGAACATGCGCCGGCCCGTGCCTCGTCCGCGAAGAACGGCGCCTCGTCCGCGAAGACGAATACCTCGTCCGTGCGGGGTTGCTTCGCCCGCGGGCCGGGTTGCACGACCGGCGCTGCCGGGGTAGCGTTTCGGCTTGGGTCGGCAGCTTGGCTCGCCGGCCACACTCGTCAGGGGAGTTTCCATGCCTCGCACCAGGGCGGCCGCGCAATCTGCGCCGGCGCGACGCGTTCGTGTTCTCGTCGCCACGCGCAAGGGACTGTGGACGCTCACGAGCGATGCCGCGCGCAACGGCTGGAAGCTCGCCGGCCCGCAGTTTCTCGGCCACATCATTCATCACGCAGTCTGCGATCCGCGCGACGGCAAGTCGCTGCTCGTCGCCGCGCGGACCGGCCATCTCGGGCCGACGATCTTCCGCTCGACCGATTCGGGCCGCACGTGGAAGGAGGCGACGCGCCCGCCTGCGTTCGTCGAAGGAAGCGGCCGCATCGTCGATCACACCTTCTGGCTCACCCCGGGTCATCCGGCCGAGCCCGGGGTCTGGTACGCAGGCACGTCGCCTCAGGGCCTGTTCCGCTCGGCCGATGGCGGCGCGTCGTGGGGCGGCGTCCAGGGATTCAACGCGAACCCTCAGCGCAAGGCGTGGTGCGGCGGCGACCAGGACGGCACGCCCGACGGCCCGAAGATGCATTCGATCCTGATCGATCCGCGCGACCCCGCCCATATGTACATCGGCATGTCGAGCGGGGGGGTGTTCGAAAGCGGAGATGCCGGCGCGAACTGGCAGCCGTTGAACAAGGGAGTGAGGGCTGACTTCATCCCTGCGCCTTCGCCGGAGTTCGGACACGATCCGCACTGCGTGCGCTACGCCGAGAGCCTTCCCGATCGCCTCTATCAGCAGAACCACTGCGGCATCTACCGCCTCGATCGCCCGTCCGACACTTGGCAGGACATCGGCGCCGCGATGCCGAAATCGGTCGGACACGTCGGCTTTCCGTTGGTCGTGCACCCGCGCGACCCCGATTCGATCTGGGTGCTTCCGATGGACGGGACGAGCGTCTGGCCGCGGACGTCCCCGGCCGGCCGGCCCGCGGTGTACCGCTCGCGCGACGGCGGCAGGACCTGGAAGCGCCAGGACCGCGGCCTGCCGCGCACGCAGGCGTGGTGGACGGTGCGGCGCCAGGCGATGACTGCCGACCGGCGCGAGCCGATGGGGCTCTACTTCGGCACCACTTCGGGCGAGGTGTGGGCGAGCCGCGACGAGGGGCGCACGTTCCGCTGTCTCGCGCGGCACCTTCCGCTGATCCAGTCGCTCGAAGTCGCATGACCGCGAGTGCTTCGCGCGAGGCGGCGACGGTCGTTCACGTCAGGATTCCGTCCCCGCTTCGCTCCTACACCGGCGCGGACGAGGTCGCCGTCGCGATTCCGGTGCTCGCTCCGGAACTGCCGCCGACGGTGGGCGGCGTGCTCGCCGCACTCGACGTCGCCTATCCGGGCATTCGCTTTCGCATCGTCGACGAGCAGGGCAGGCTGCGCCGGCACATCAAGCTCTTCGTCGGCGGCCGCCTGACCCGCGACCTCGCCGACCGGGTCGATGCCGCGTCGGAAGTGATGATCGTCGCCGCCCTGTCCGGCGGCTGACGCGCGCCTCCGGGGTCCGCTCGCGCTTCCCGCGTCCAACGCACGCCTTGCGCGCTGCATTGCAACATCAGATTGCGATCGCCGGCCCGGAACGTATAGAATCGCAAGGTTTGTTCGGGCCCGGCGCGCGTCGCCGGCGCGGTACGGCTGCCATGGTGTCGAGGTCGCTTCCGTTGAGGCCGTTTCGCGTCGCGCTGGGCTGGCAGGCGGCGGCGACGCTGGTGATCGCGGCAACCGCCGGCATCCTGGCGGGCGGGCAGGCGGCGCTGTCGGCGGTCCTCGGCGGCGCGGTCAACCTCACCGCGGGGGTCGTCTACGCGTTCGTCGCCTGGCTCACGCCACAGCGCGATCCGGGCACGGCGATCGTCGGGCTGTTTCGCGCCGAGGCCGCCAAGATCGTGGTGATTGTCGGTGAGTTGTGGGTGCTGCTTTCGATCTACCGCGACGTGGTGCTGCCG
>JAFEDF010000095.1 GCA_018241785.1 Pseudomonadota bacterium
CGATCGCCACTGCGCACGTCATCGGCCATGCGCTCGCGCGACGCTCGGGGCTTCCCTGGATCGCGGACTTTCGCGATCCGATGGCGCAGGAGGGCTATCCCGCGGACCCGAAGACCTGGCGGAGCTTCAAGTGTGTCGAGGAGGCGGCGATCGAAACCGCGCGGGCCAGCGTCTTCACGACGCCGGGAGCGGCACGGATGTATCGCGAGCGCTACCCGTCGCGGGCCGCCGCGATCCACGTGATCGAGAACGGCTACGACGAGGAGAGCTTCGCCGGCCTCGACGCCGAGGCGCTCGCGCACGAACCCCTCAACCCCGGCGCGGTGACGCTCCTGCACAGCGGCATCGTGTATCCCTCGGAGCGCGATCCGACGCAGCTCTTCGAGGCGGTCGCTGCGCTGGTGGGCTCGGGCCGTATCTCGCGCGACGCGCTGCGGCTTCGCTTTCGCGCTGCGGGCCACGACGCGATGCTGGCGGAACTCGCGCAGAAGCACGCGATCACCGACCTCGTCGAGCTGTGTCCGCCGATCCCCTATCGCGAGGCGCTCGCCGAGATGCTTCGCGCCGACGCGCTCCTCGTGCTGCAGGCCGCGAACTGCAACGAGCAGATTCCGGCGAAGCTCTACGAGTATCTGCGCGCCGGACGGCCGATCGTTGCGTTGACCGACCCGCGGGGGGACACAGCCGCAACGCTTCGCATGGCAGGGATCGACGCCGTGGCGCCGCTCGATTCCGCCCCGGCCATCGCGGCGCTTCTCGAGTCCACCGCGGCGGCGGTCGCGACGCGGCGCGCAAGGCTGCCCAACCCTGACGCGGTAGCGCACGCGTCACGGCGCGGACGCACCGAGGCCCTCGCTGCGCTCCTCGAACGCGTGACGGGTTCCCGGGCGTCGTAGCGGGCGAGCCCTTCGCCGCTCCGCACGTCGGCGGCGCGTCCTCATCTGCGTACGGCGTACGCGCTCCACGGCCGGAATCTCTCTCGACACTTCAGCGCGCGACGACGCAGCAGTCGAAACATTGTAATTTCGACACGTTACGGCAGATTGCTCACGCAAATCATCGAACTTGTTACAACGCGCGAGCGAGTGGACGCGCGCAAGCTGTATTGCACAGAACGTGCTCTTTTCCGCCGATCGGCGGTCGGGTGTTGTGCCGTGCTTGAACTTGCGGAAAATTCCCGTGTCCGCTTGCTATCCGCGTGCGGCAGAATGTCGGCAGATTCGAGCAGTGGCACACGCATTGCTCATCGCTCCGGCCATTCCTTCGGGCCTCACGAGAGCCTTCCTTGTTCAGCACCCTCCGACAATACATCTCCGCGGCGACGCTGTTCCAGCTTGGCGTCGAGCTGCTGTCGATGTTCGTCGTCGTGCTGGTGGTGCTCGATGTCGGCGGTCACCAGGGCATCACTCAATCCGACACGATGCTGGCGGCACTGCTGTTCGCAGTGACGATGATCTGCCTCAACGGCGCGTTCGGCGTCTATCAGCGCCGCGAGGCGCTGTCTGCGCGCACCTACCTCCTTCGCATCGTTCTCGCGCCGGCGATCGGCATCCCGCTCGCGGTGCTCGCCGTCGCGCTCATCCCCGGTATCGAGATGGCGGGCAACAAGTGGATCGTCGCGATCGCGGCGTCGCTCGTGGCGCTCCTCGCAGTGCGCCATCTCGTCGTGCTGCCGCTCGTCGCGGCGCTCCTGCCGCATCGCGTGCTGGTGCTCGGCACCGGGCCCGAGGCGAGGATGGTCGAGGCGTCGGTCGCGTCGGGCAACCCCCTCGGCTTCAGGCTCGTGGGGTTCTATCCGCTCGAGAAGGCCCAGGAAGCGAGCGTCGCGCCTGGGCGCGTGATCGCGAAGAGCACCTCGCTCGAAGACACTGCGCGAAAGCTCGGCGTCTCCGAGATCATCGTCGCGGTGCGCCAGCAGCGCGGCGGCGTGCTGCCGCTGCGCGGCCTTCTCGACTGCCGGCTCGCGGGAATCAGGATCACCGATCTCGCCGGATTCTTCGAGCGCGTGCACGGACAGGTGCCGATCGATTCGCTGAAGATCAGCTGGCTCATCTACGGACAGGGCTTTCGGCAGAGCGCCCTTCGCGCGGCGGTGAAGCGCACGCTCGACGTCGTCGCATCGGCGCTGCTCGGCGTGATCGCGCTGCCGCTCGTCGGCATCGCGGCACTGGCGATCGCGATCGAGGGCGGGGGCCCGGTCATCTACCGGCAGCAGCGCGTCGGCCTGCGCGGGCGCACCTTCACCGTCTACAAGCTTCGCAGCATGACGCAGGACGCCGAGCGTGAAGGCAACCCGCGCTGGGCGACCAAGGACGACCCGCGCGTGACGCCGATCGGCAAGCTCATTCGCCGCACGCGCATCGATGAACTGCCGCAGCTCTGGAACGTGCTGAAAGGCGAGATGAGCTTCGTCGGTCCGCGCCCCGAGCGCCCGGAATTCGTCTCGATGCTGGTCGAGCAGATTCCCTTCTACGCCGCGCGGCACAGCGTCAAGCCGGGCCTCACCGGCTGGGCGCAGGTACGGTACTCTTACGGCGCCACGGTGGAGCAGTCGATCCGGAAGCTCGAATACGACCTCTACTACGTGAAGAACCACACGCTCTTGCTCGACCTCGGCATTCTCCTCGAGACGGTGCGCGTGGTCCTGCTGGGAGAGGGCGCGCGCTGATCACGCCTCGTCGGACCGCGCGCGCGAGCGCGTGCCTGCCTGCGCCGGATCGCCGGCGCCGCAAGAGAGCCGAGTGACGTGACCCCCGATTCGTTCGCGGTACTGGCCGCTTCGAGCTTCGGCATCGCCGCCGCCGGCTACGCCGGCTTCGCGCTTCGCGCCGCCATCGGCTCGCGCCGCAGCGGGCGAGGCTGGCTCCTCGTCGTCGCGCTGGTCACGACCGCGCTGTGGGCGGGTGCCTGCGTGTGGGTCGGGCTCGCTCCCGATGCCACGCGCCTCTTCGCGTCGAACCTTCTCGATGCGCTTCGCTATGCGGCGTGGTTCGTGTTCGTCGGCAGCCTGTTCTTCGGCGCCGACATGCAGGAAGGCTGGGGCGCGTTGTCGCGACGCTCGGCGGTCATGGTCGCAAGCATCGTCGCGATCGCCCTCGCGGCCGGAGTGCTGATCGGCGGCGGCTCGCCGATCGCCGATGCGAGCTGGATCCCGTCGCCGCGCATCGCGCATCTCGTCCGTCTCGGCACGGCGGTATTCGGCCTGGTGCTGGTCGAGCATCTCGTCAGGCGGGTGCGCCCGGAGATGCGCTGGGGCGTGAAGCCGCTCGCGATCGCGCTCGTCGCCGTGTTCGGCCTCGACCTCTTCTACTACGCCGACGCGGCGCTCTTCGGCCAGCTCGATCCGGTGATCTGGGTGGCGCGCGGGCTCGCCAACGCGCTGGTGATCCCGCTCGTCGCGATCGCCACCGCGCGCAACACCGGCTGGACGGTCGACTTGCACCTGTCGCGCGGCGCAGTCGTGCATTCGTCGGCGCTCGTCGTGTCGGGGGTGGTGCTGCTGCTGGTCGCCGGGGCGGGCTACTACGTGCGCTACGTCGGCGGCGACTGGGGCCGCGCGCTTCAGATCGAGATCGTCTTCGCGGCCGCCGTCGCGATCGCCGCGGTGGCGACGTCGGGGCGGTTCCGTTCGCGGATCAAGGTCTTCGTCAGCAAGCACTTCTTCTCGTATCGCTTCGATTACCGCGAGGAGTGGCTGCACTTCACGCGCACGCTCGCCGGCGAGCGCGTGCGCGGCGGCCTTCCCGATCGCGCGATCGCGGCCCTCGCCGACCTTGTCGAGAGCCCCTCGGGCGCACTGTGGATGCTGGACGATGCGCATCGCTACACCTGTGCCGCGCGCTGGAACCTTCCCCGCGCCGAAGGCGTCGAGGCCGCCGGTGCGCCGTTCGTGCGCTTCCTCGCCGAGACCGGCTGGATCGTGAGCTTGGCCGAGTGGCGCGCCACTCCGGCGCGCTATCGGAACCTCGTGATGCCGGCATGGCTCGACGCGTTCGCGTCGGCGTGGATCGTCGTGCCGCTCGCGGTCGAGGCCGACGAGCTTCTCGGCTGGGTCGTGCTGACCACGCCGCGCGCGCCGATCGAAGTCGACTGGGAGGTGCGCGACCTCCTGAAGACCGCGAGCAGGCAGGCGGCGAGCTACCTCGCGCAGATGCGCGCGACCGAGGCGCTCGTCGACGCGCGCAAGTTCGACGCCTTCAACCGCATGTCGGCCTTCGTCGTGCACGACCTGAAGAACCTCGTCGCGCAGCTCTCGCTCATGCTGAAGAACGCCGAGCGCCACCGCGACAATCCGAAGTTCCAGGCCGACATGCTGGAGACCGTCGAGCACGTCGTCGGCCGGATGAACAAGTTGATGCTCCAGTTGCGGGTCGGGGCGACCCCGGTCGACGCTGCGCGCCCGGTCGACCTGCCGGCGCTCGCCCGCCGGGTGATCGCTGCCAAGACGGGGCCCGGCGTCGGCATCGCCATCGAGGAGACCGGGCCGATTGCGGCGCTCGGGCACGAAGATCGCTTGGAGCACGTGCTTGGGCACCTGATTCAGAACGCCATCGATGCGAGTCCCTCCCCTGCGAACGTCAGCGTGCGCGTCGGCGTCGAAGCCGACCGCGCGCTCCTCGAAGTCCGCGACCACGGGGCCGGCATGACGCCGGAATTCGTGCGCGAGCGGCTGTTCAAGCCGTTCCAGACGACCAAGCCGACCGGCATGGGCATCGGGGTCTACGAGAGCTCGCAATACGTCGCCGGGCTGGGTGGGAACATCACCGTCGACAGCGCGCCCGGGAAGGGCACCTGCGTGTTCCTGCGCCTCCCGCTCGCGGCCCCGCGGCCGCCCCGGCTCGCCGCCGGCGAGGGTGCGGCGGGCGAGGGTGCGGCCGGCGAGGGCGCGGTCGGGGGGGCAGCCGCATGACCGAAGGGCGCCGCTCGCTTCTCATCGTCGAGGACGATCCCGCGCTGCAAAAGCAGATGCAGTGGGCGTTCGACCAGTACGAGACGGTGGTGGCCGGCGACCGCGAGAGCGCGCTCGCCCAATTGCGCCGCTATGAGCCGGCGGTCGTCACCATGGATCTCGGGCTGCCACCGCAACCCGACGACCCGGCCGAGGGTCTGAAGCTCCTCGAGGAGATCCACGGGCTCGCCCCCGACACCAAGGTGATCGTTTTGACCGGCCAGAACGACCGCGCCAACGCGCTGAAGGCGATCGGCCTCGGCGCGCACGACTTCTGCCCGAAGCCCTTCGAGCCCGAGTTTCTCACCTGGACGGTCGAGCGCGCGTTTCGCGTGCACGAGCTGCAGGCGGAGAACGCGCGCCTGCGCGACACGCACGACTCGCCGGCGATGGCGGGCATCATCACGCGCGACCCCGAGATGCAGCGGATCTGCCGCACGATCGAGAAGGTCGCGCCGACTTCGGCGACGGTGCTGATCCTCGGCGAATCGGGTACCGGCAAGGAGCTCTTCGCGCGCGCGCTCCACGACCTCTCGCCGAGGAAGAGCGGGCGCTTCGTCGCGATCAACTGTGCGGCCATTCCCGACACGCTCCTCGAAAGCGAGCTCTTCGGCTACGAGAAAGGCGCCTTCACCGGCGCGGTGAAGCCGACGCCGGGGAAGATCGAGACCGCGCACCGCGGCACGCTCGTCCTGGACGAGATCGGCGACCTTCCGCCGGCGCTGCAGGCAAAGCTCCTGCGCTTCCTGCAGGAGCGCGTCATCGAGCGGATCGGCGGCAGGCAGGAGATCTCTGTCGACGTTCGCGTCGTCTGCGCGACGCACCAGAACCTGAAGGAGCGCATCGCCGAGGGCCAGTTCCGCGAGGACCTCTACTACCGGCTCGCCGAGATCGTCGTCGACGTTCCGCCGCTGCGCAACCGCAACGGCGATGCCGCGCTCCTCGCCCACGCGTTCGTGCGCAAATACGCAGTCGAGCAGCGCCGCGGCGCGATGACGCTGAAGCCCGACGCGGTCGCCGCGATCGTGGCGCATGCGTGGCCCGGCAACGTGCGCGAGCTCGAGAACGCGGTGAGGCGCGCGGTGATCATGGCCGACGGCAGCAGCATCGGCGCCGCCGACGTCGGCCTCGCTGCATCCGGCGAGGATGCCGAGGCGCTCAACCTGCGCCAGGTGCGCGACACCGCCGAGAAGAACGCGCTCGTGCGCGTGCTCGCGCGCGTTGACGGCAACCTCTCGCGCGCGGCCGAGCTTCTCGGGGTCAGCCGTCCCACGCTGTACGATCTCATGCGCCGCTGCAGCCTCAAGTAGGCGAGCCTCCCATTCCCGAGGAACGTCAATGAATCGCTTCCACCGCCGCACCC
>JAFEDF010000096.1 GCA_018241785.1 Pseudomonadota bacterium
CGATTGCGGACATCCGAGCGCGCGAGGAAGGCCCCCCGCTGTTCGGCGCAGGCCGGTGCGATCCGGCACAGGCGGGTGCACATCGATCCCCGGGAAAACTGGTTGACTGTATAATTAAACAGTCGTACAGTTTGCGCGATGGGCCGTCCGTCGCGCAACATCGACACGCTGCTCCTCGCCGCGGGGCGAGAGCTCTTGCCCGAGGTCGGGGCGGCCGGGCTCTCGGTCCGCAGCGTTGCGGCGCGTGCCGGAGTGAATCCGGGGATGTTTCACTATCACTTCCGCACGAAGGATGCTTTCGTCGCGCGATTGCTGCAGGAGACCTACGACTCGATGTTCGAGCACCTCGAGCTTGCGGCCGCCGGCGGGCCGGCGCCGATGGCGCTCCACGCCGCGCTGTGCGTCCTCGGACGCTTCGCGCGCGACCACGCGAAGCTGCTGCGGCGGCTGTTCGTCGACGCGCTCGGGGGCGATCCCCACGCGGGCGCGTTCCTTCGCGCGAACGTGCCGCGCCACCTCGGCGTGCTCGCGCGGCTCGTCGAGCGCGGCCAGCGCGAAGGCGTGCTGCGCCGGATGCCGGTCGCGCAGGCGGTTGCCCTCCTCGGCGGCGGCGTGGCGGCCCCGCTCATCGTGGCGTCGGCGCTCAGCGACACGCATCTCGCGGGACGCGCGAGCGCGCGCGCCTTCGCCAACGCGATCGGGACCGACGCGGCGATCGCCGAACGCGCGGCGTGCGCGATTGCCGGGCTCGCCGCTTCCACGACGCGGCGGAGGCTGAGGTGAGGGCCCCCGGCGCCGATTGCGCGCGGCCCCGCGGCGCGCGCCGGGCATTCGTCGCGGCCGCGCTCGCGGTCGCGGCGCTCTCCGGCTGCGGCGAGCGCGGACCCGGCTACTTTCCCGGTTATGCCGAGGGCGAGTACGTGCGAGTCGCAAGTCCGATTGCGGGAACCCTCGACACCCTCGCGGTCAGGCGCGGCGACACGCCGGCCGCGGGTGCGCCGCTTTTCACGCTCGAGAGCGAGCAGGAGCGCGCGGCGCGCGCGCAGGCGGGCGCCCAGCTCGCGCAGGCCGAGGCGTCGCTCGCCGACCTCGAGAAGGGCCGCAGGCCGCCGGAGATCGGCGCAGCGCGGGCACAGCTTGCGCAGGCCGAGGCGTCGCTGCGGCAGAGCGAGGCGGATCTCGCGCGCACGCAGAAGCTCGTCGCCGATCGCTTCCTGCCGCCGCAGCAGCTTGATGCCGCGCTCGCCGCACGCGACCGCAATCGCGCGCAGGTCGCGCAGCTCTCGCTCGAGGTCGAGATCGCGACCCTGCCTGCGCGAAGCGACGCCATCGCCGCGGCCACCGCCGCCGCGAAGGCCGCGCGCGACGCGCTCGCGCAGGCGCAGTGGCGGGTCGACCAGAAGTCGCAGGCGGCGCCCGTCGCGGGCCTCGTCGACGACACCTACTACCTTCCGGGCGAATGGGTCGCCGCGGGTGCGCCGGTCGTCTCGCTGCTCCCACCCGGCAACGTCAAAGTCGTCTTCTACGTTCCCGAGCCGCAGCTCGCGCAGGTCCGCGTCGGGGAGCGCGTCGACGTGCGCTGCGACGGCTGCGACCGGACGATTGCGGCGAAGGTGCGCTTCGTGTCGCCGCAGGCCGAATTCACCCCGCCGGTGATCTACAGCCGCGAGCTTCGCGCGAAGCTCGTCTATCGCGTCGAGGCCTGGCCGCAGACGCCGGTGCCGGGGCTTCACCCCGGGCTTCCGGTCGAAGTGACCGCCGCCACGGCGAGCCCGAAGTGACGGCGGCGCCGGTCATCGACGTGCGCGGGCTCACCAAGCGCTACGGTGAGCGAACGGTCGTCGACCACCTCGACCTCGTCGTCGAGCGCGGCCGCATCGTCGGCTTCCTCGGTCCGAACGGCAGCGGCAAGACGACGACGATCCGCATGCTGTGCGGCCTCCTCACTCCCGACGGAGGCGAGGGAAGCTGCCTCGGCCACGACCTTCGCCGCGACGCCGCTGCGATCAAGCGCGAGGTCGGCTACATGACGCAGCGGTTCAGCCTGTACGACGACCTGTCGATCGAGGAGAACCTCGACTTCGTCGCACGTGTCTACGGGGTGCCCGAGAGGAGGCGCGCGGTCGACGACTCGCTCGACCGTCTCGCGCTCGGCGGGCGGCGGCGCCAGCTCGCCGGCACGCTCTCGGGCGGATGGAAGCAGAGGCTCGCGCTCGCGAGCTGCATGCTGCACTCCCCGCAACTGCTGCTGCTCGACGAGCCGACCGCCGGCGTGGACCCGCGCGCCCGGCGCGACTTCTGGGACGAGATCCATGCGCTCGCCGCGCAGGGCATCACGGTCCTCGTCAGCACGCACTACATGGACGAGGCCGAGCGCTGCCACCGGCTCGCTTACATCGCTTCGGGCAGGCTGCTCGCGAGCGGAAGCACCGAGGAGGTGATCGCCGGCTCGGGGCTGTCGACGTGGGTCGTCTCGGCGGCGGGCGGGGAAGCCGAGCTCGCGCAGGTCTCGGGGCTGCTTCGCGGTGCGCCCGGGGTCACTACGCTCGTCACGCTCGGAGTGACGCTGCGGGTCTCGGGGGTCGACCGTGCGGCGATCGCACCGACGCTCGCGCGGCTTCGCGAGTCGCCGACGCTCACCGTTGCGCCGACGCAGCCGTCGCTCGAGGATGTCTTCGTGAGCCTGATCCGGGGATCCTCCGATCGTGAGCACTGACCGGATGCGCCCCCGCGGTGCCGGACTCTCGCCTGCGCGCGTATGGGCGATCTTGCTGAAGGAATTCGTGCAGATGCGCCGCGACCGGCTGACGTTCGCGATGATCATCGGCATCCCGCTGCTGCAGGTCGTGCTCTTCGGCTACGCGATCAACACCGATCCGCGCCAGCTCCCGACCGCGGTCGTCGACTACGACCGCAGCGAATTTACGCGCAGCATCGTCGCCGGCCTCGCCAACACCGGCTACTTCGCGCTCGTGCCGGACGTCGAGTCGCAGGCCGACGCGGACCGCATGCTCGAGCGCGGGGAAATCCAGTTCGCGATCGTCATTCCGGCCGGCTTCTCGAGGAGCCTCGTTCGAGGCGAGCACCCCACGCTGCTGCTTGCGGCCGACGCGACCGACCCCGCTGCCGCCGGCAACGCGCTCGCCGCGGTCGGCGACGCCGCGGCGGGAGCGATCGCCCCCGACCTCACCGGGCCGCTCGCGCGCCTCGCCCGCGGCCCGGCGCCGTTCTCGATCGACATCCAGCGGCGCTACAACCCGGAGGGTGTCACCCAGTACAACATCGTGCCGGCGCTGCTTGGCGTGATCCTGCAGATGACGATGGTGATGATGACGGCGTTCGCCGTGACCCGCGAGCGCGAGCGCGGGACCTTCGAGTCGCTGCTCGCGACTCCGGTGCGCCCGCTCGAGGTGATGATCGGCAAGATCGCGCCCTACGTCATCGTCGGCCTCGTCCAGGCAGTGATCATCGTCGCCGCGGCGAGGCTTCTCTTCGACGTGCCGATGCAGGGCAGCATGGCACTGCTGGTGGCGACGATGATGCTGTTCATCGCGGCACTGCTGGCGCTCGGCTTCGCCTTCTCGACGGTCGCCGCGAATCAGCTCCAGGCGATGCAGATGACGATCTTCTTCTTCCTGCCGTCGCTGCTGCTGTCGGGCTTCATGTTTCCGTTTCGCGGCATGCCTCGCTGGGCGCAGTGGCTGGGCGAGGTGTTCCCGCTCACCCATTTCCTGCGTATCGTTCGGGGCATCCTTCTCAAGGGCAACCGCGTTTCCGACATCGCCCCGGAACTGTGGCCGCTCGCAGCCTTTCTCGCTGCGGTGGCGGCCATTGCGATGCTGCGCTACCGGAGAACGCTCGATTGAGTGCGCGACGCCCACATTCCCGCCTTGCAACCGCCTCGTGACGCCGGCGCCGCGTGAATCCGGAACGGCGGTTGCGCGCATCCGAGAGCAACGGCGTGCATCCGGGAACAACACCCTCTTTGCTACAATGACCGACGGTCATTTATGAGCGAACCGATGGAAACGCTGGACGTCGAGCAGGCGCGCTCGAACATGGTGGAGCAGCAGATTCGCACGTGGGACGTCCTCGACCAGCGCGTGCTCGACCTCCTGTTCCGCGTCAAGCGCGAGCGCTTCGTTCCACCCCAGTGGCGCGCACTCGCCTTCGTCGATCTCGAACTGCCGCTTGGCGGCCGCGCGCGGATGTGGTCGCCGCGCATGGAAGCCCGCGTGCTGCAAGAGCTCGTGCTCGGCCCGTCGGATCGCGTGCTCGAGATCGGCACCGGCAGCGGGTATTTCGCAGCGCTGATGGCGAGCCTCGCGCGCGAGGTCGTCACCGTCGAGATCGACCCGCCGCTTGCCGACTCCGCGCGCACGAGGCTTGCCCGGATGGGTTTCGCCAACGTGCGCGTCGAGACGGGAGACGGTGCGCAGGGCTGGGGCAGCGAGAGCTACGACGCCGTCGTGCTGACGGGCTCGACGCCAATCGTCGCCGAGGCGCTCCTCGACCAGGTGCTGCCCGGAGGACGCCTGTTCGCAGTCGTCGGCGATGCTCCCGCGATGAAGGCACGGATCATCCGCTGGGACACGCCGGGCTCGAGGCGTTCCGTCGACCTCTTCGAGACGGTCGTCGAGCCGCTCGTCCACGCGCCGTCGCCCGACCGCTTCCGCTTCTGACCAGCGGCGGACGCGGACCGGCACCGATTTCGAGACCTCCCCCCGATCCCGACCGATGGGTCCCCGATGAACCGCGCTCTTCTCTGCGTCGCCATCTTCGCTGCGGGCACCGCTGCGGCAGTTGCCGCGCGCGCCGAAGACCTGCTCCAGGTCTACCAGGAGGCGATGCGCAACGATCCGGCGCTCGCCGCCGCGCGCGCCACCTACGAGGCGACGCTGGAGGCAGTGCCGCAGGCGCGTTCGGCGCTGCTGCCCAACGTCAACCTCGAAGCGCAGACCAACGTCAACCGCTACGACGCATCGGTGTTCACCGATCCTCGCGTCAACATCGATCGCAACTACTGGTTCGGCGGGCTCACGGTATCGGCGGCGCAGCCGCTCTACCGCTACGCGAACCGGGTCGCGCTCTCCGAGGCCGAGAAGCAGGCGGCGCAGGCCGACTACACGCTGAAGTCGGCGCAGCAGGATCTGATCCTGCGCGTCGCCAACGCCTACTTCGACATCCTGCTTGCCCAGTTCAACGTCGAGCTCGCCGAGAGCCAGAAGGCGGCGGTGTCGGAGCAGCTCGCCCAGGCCAAGCGCAACTTCGAAGTGGGCGTCGCGACGATCACCGACACCAACGAGGCGCAGGCCGCCTTCGACCAGATCGCCGCACAGGAGATCACGTCGAGGAACGACCTCGAGAACAAGCGCACGGCGCTGCGCGCGATTATCGGGCACACCCCGCCCGAGCTGAAGCGCCTTGGATCGTCGTTCGAGCCGACGCTGCCCCAGCCCGACTCGCTCGACTATTGGGTGCAGCGCGCGCTCACCGACAACCTCGCCGTGAAGGTCGCGCAGTACAACAGCGACATTGCGGGGCTCGAGGTCGAGCGCCAGCGTGCGGCGCGCCTGCCGACGCTCGATCTCGTCGGCAGCGTCAGCGCGCAGGCGTCGAACGGGACCGTGCAGCTCGGGGTACGCAGCAACTCCGAGCAGTCGATGATCGGCTTGGCCCTCAACGTGCCGCTCTACACCGGAGGCTTCATCGACTCCAAGGTTCGCCAGGCAGTCGCCTTGCAGGAGAACGCGCGCCACAACCTCGAGCTCGCGCGGCGCAACGCCTTGTCGGGCGCGCAGACGGGCTTCACCAGCGTCACCAGCGCGGCGGCATCGGTCACTGCGTTCAAGCAGGCGCTGAAATCGGCGCAGGTCGCCTACCAGTCGAACAAGACCGGGCAGGAAGTCGGCGTACGCACCAATCTCGACGTGCTGAACACGCAGCAGCAGGTCTTCCAGACGCAGCGCGATCTCGCGCAGGCGTACTTCAACTACCTGCTCGGCGTGCTCCAGCTCAAAGCCGCCACCGGAACACTTTCGATCGACGACCTCCAGGACGTCAACCGCAGGCTGACCGGCTGACGCCGGGTCCGCGCGCGGCCGCGGCGTCTTAGTCGACGCCGATGCGCGGGGCAAGCCACGCCCACAGCCGCGCGTCGGCGCCGCGATGTGCGGCGATGAACCGTTCGCCGGCATCGCGCATGGCGTCGCGCAGCGAGGCAGTCGCGAGGATCTGCGCCGCCGCGCCGATCATCGCGGCGGCATCGGCGACGCGGCGCGCCGCGCCGCAGGCGACGGCCGCGTTGGCCGCATCGGCGAAGTTGAACGTGTGCGGACCGATCAGCGTCGGCACGCCGAGCGCGATCGGCTCGATGAGATTCTGGCCGCCGAGAGGAAGCAGGCTGCCGCCGACGAAGGCGACGTCGGCAGCCGCGTAGTAGGCGGCGAGCTCGCCCAGCGAGTCGCCGAGCAGGACGCCGACCGCCTCCGGAACCTGCGCTGCCGCGCTGCGGCGCTCGAATGCGATGCCGCGGCCGGCGAGGAGTGCCGCGACGTCGTCGAAGCGCTGCGGGTGCCGCGGCACGATCACGAGCACCGTCTGCGCAGGCAGGGCCGTGCCACGGGCGCGCCAGGCATCGGCGATTGCCGCCTCCTCGCCTTCGCGCGTCGATGCCGCGACGATCACCGGGCGGCGGGCGCCGATCATCGTTCGAAGCTGCCGTCCGCGCTCGCGCATCGCGGCGGGGACTTCGGCGTCGAACTTGAGGTTGCCGGTGACGATCACCTCGCGCGCGCCGAGTTCGCGCAACCTCGCGGCGTCGGCGTCGCCCTGCGCGGCGACGCCGGTGAGCGAGCGGATCAGCGGGCGCGCGAGCAGGGCGACTCTGGCGTAGCCCGCGGCCGACCGCGCCGACATCCGCGCATTGACGAGGAAGAGGGGAACGCCCAGCCGCGCCGCGCGCGCGGCGAGGTTCGGCCACAGTTCGGTTTCGACGAGGAGTCCCGCGCGCGGCTCGAAGTGGACGAGGAACCTGCGCATCGCGCCCGGCAGGTCGTACGGGAGCCATGCCTGCACGACGCGGTCGCCGAAGAGCGCCTGTCCGGCCGCGCGTCCGGTCGCCGTCGTGTGGGTGAGCAGAATCGGTGGGGCCGGATCGAGCGCTGCAAGTCGGCGCACGAGGGGCGCGATTGCGCGCGTCTCGCCCATCGACACCGCGTGGATCCAGATCGGACGTCCGGCGCCGGGGATACGCGGCCGATCGCGATAGCGGCCGAAGCGCTCGCCTACGCACATCCGGTACCCCGGCTCGCTGCGGCCGCGCCAGGCGAGGCGGACGAGCACCCACGGCAGCGCGAGCGAACCGAGCAGCGTGTACAGCAGGCGCGCCGGTCGTTCGAGCATCGCCTCAGTCCGGGGCGATCTGCAGGAGGCCGCCCGCGGCGGCGATGACGCGCTCGCGCGCCGGCGGCGCGCCGAGGTCGCCGAGGTCGAGCGCGTGGGGGCCCGCGCAGGCGACGCCGTGGCGGCGCCGGTCGGTCGCGCAGAAGATGGCGATGGTCGGCGTGCCCAGCGCCGCAGCGAGATGGGTGAATCCGGTGTCGACGCCGACGGCGAGCTCGCTCTTCACGAGCAGCGCCGCGACCTCGGGTACCGAGAGACGCGGCGGCACCACCGCGAGATCGTAGCCCGCGGCGAGCCGGCGGCTGCGCGCCTCCTCGGCGGCGTCGCCCCACGGCAGCACGCACGCGTAGCCCGCGCCCTGGCAGCGCTCGATCAACGCCCGCCAGTGATCCTCTTCCCACAGCTTCGCGGCACGGCTCGTCCCGTGCAGCAGCGTCACGAACGGCCCGGACGGCATTGCGCGCGACGCCGCCGGCGGCTCGAGCCGCCACGCCGGCAGCCCACGGACGTCGTAGCCGAGCGCGGCACCGGCGAGCGCGCGGACGCGTTCGACGAAGTGAAGCCCGCGCGGGATCCGGTGATGAAAATCGTCTCCGAGCGTCGCGAGCGGCTCGCGGATGCTCGCGCGGTCGAAGCCGTGGCGTGGCCCGCGCGCGAGCCTCGCGATCAGCGCACCCTTGACCTGCTCCTGCAGGTCGAGAATCGCCGCGTAGCGTGTGCCGCGCAGGTCTTCGAGGAACGCACGCACTTCGCGCCAGGTGCGGGCGGCGAACGGGGCGCTGCGCCAGCGGCGCAGGTTGAAGGGAACGATCGCGCGGACGTCGCTGCACATCGAGACGAGCGGCGCGAAGCCGGGCTCGGCGACCCAGTCGACGGCGAGCTCGGGCCGCTGCCGGCGGATGTCGGTCGCGACCGCGAGTGCGTAGACGACGTCGCCAAGCGACGATGGGCGCACGACGAGCACGCCAGGCGCGTCGCTGCCGGTACCGTTCATCGGGGGCACGTAGCGGATGCCGGCTCGCTCCTTGCGCGGAACACGTAAAATCGCGCGAGCTTCGGCGATGCGACGGTGACCGGAGCGATGCGCCCCGCGCAGCGCGCGGCGTCCCGGACCCCTTTCATGCCCGCAAGCCTTCCCCTGTCGATGATCGTGATCACGCGCGACGCCGAGGACGACATTGCCGAGTGCCTCGCGTCGGCGGCATTCGCGGCCGAGTCTGTGGTCGTCGATTCGGGCAGCGCGGATCATACCGTAGACGTCGCGGCGTCCTGCGGCGCGCGCGTGCTCCACCGCGCGTGGACCGGGTTCGGCGCGCAGAAGCAGTTCGGCGTCGATTCCGCCTCGCACGACTGGGTGCTCTGCCTCGACGCCGACGAGCGCGTGACGCCGGCGCTCGCCCGCTCGCTCGAGGCGGCGTTCGCGCGCGGCGAACCCGCGTGCGCCGCCTACGAGCTCGCGCGCCGCAACCGCTTCCTCGGCCGCTGGCTCATGCACGGCGAAGGCTATCCCGACCGCATCGTGCGCGTCTTCGACCGCCGGCGCGCGCGCTGGAGCGCCGACGAGGTCCACGAGCACGTCGTTGCGTCGGGGCCGGTCGGCAGGCTCGACGGCGATCTCCTCCACCTCTCCGCGGAATCGATCGAGCGCTACATCGCCAAGCAGAACCGGTACACGACGATGCAGGCGGATCTGCTGCACGCCCGAGGCGTGCGCAGCACGGCGCCGGCGATGTTCGTCTCGCCGCTCGCCCGCTTCGTGCGGAACTACGTGCTGCGGCTCGGCTTCCTCGACGGCGCGGCGGGATTCGCCCACAGCGCGATCGGCGCCTTCGCGAGCTTCCTGAAGCACGTCAAGCTGCGCGCACTCGAGCGCGATGCCGCGGCGCGCGTCGCCGTGGACGAGCCCCGGCGATGAGCGCAGCGGCGATGAGTGCGGTGGCGGGCGCGCCCGCGCGGGTGCTCGTGACCGGTGCCGCCGGATTCATCGGCATGCACGCGGCCCGCGCGCTCCTCGCCGCCGGTGCGTCGGTCACCGGCATCGACAATTTCGACCCGTACTACGACGTCTCGCTGAAGCGCGCGCGGGTCGGGACGCTCGCCGGGATGCCGCGCTTCGCGTTCGACGAGGTCGATCTCGCCGATCCCGCAGCCTGCGCGGCGCTCTTCGAGCGCGGTTGCTTCGACCGCGTCGTCCATCTCGCGGCGCAGCCGGGTGTCCGTCATTCGATCGATCACCCCGAAGCCTACGTGCGCAACAACCTCGTCGCCTTCGGCCACATCCTCGAAGGATGCAGGCGCCACGGCGTCAGGCACCTCGTGTTCGCGTCGTCGTCGTCGGTCTACGGAGCGAACCACACGCTGCCTTTCTCCGAGGATCAGCCGGTCGACCGGCCGGTCAGCCTCTACGCGGCGACCAAGGGTGCGAACGAGCTGATGGCGCACAGCTACAGCCACCTGTTCGCGCTGCCGGCGACCGCACTGCGCTTCTTCACTGTCTACGGGCCGTGGGGGCGCCCCGACCAGGCGCCGATGCTGTTCACGCGGGCGATCCTCGCCGGCGAGCCGATCCGCCTGTTCAATGCCGGCAGGATGGAGCGCGACTTCACCTACGTCGACGACATCGTCGAAGGCGTCGTCCGGGTGACGGCACGCGCGCCGGAGCGCGAAGGCGACCGTGCGCCGTTTGCGATCTACAACATCGGCAACCACCGCGCGGTCGAGCTCGGCGCATTCGTCGCGACGCTCGAGCGGCTGCTCGGCAGGAAGGCGCTGACGACGATGCTGCCGATGCAGCCGGGCGACGTCCAGGCGACCTTTGCATCGATCGATCGGCTGCGCGAGGCGACCGGCTTTGCGCCGGCGACTTCGCTCGACGACGGGCTCGCGCGCTTCGTCGCGTGGTACCGCGACTACTATCGGGCCTGACCATGATCCTCGTCACCGGCGGCGCCGGCTTCATCGGCTCCAACTTCATCCTCGACTGGCTCGCGGCGAGCAGCGAAGGGGTCGTCAACCTCGACAAGCTGACCTACGCGGGCAACCTCGCGAGCCTCGCGACGCTGGCCAGGGACCCGCGCCACGTCTTCGTGCGCGGCGACATCGGCGACGCCGCGCTCGTGTCGACGCTCCTCGAGCGGCACCGCCCGCGCGCGATCGTCAACTTCGCCGCCGAGTCGCACGTCGACCGCTCGATCCGCGGCCCGCGCGCGTTCATCGACACCAACGTCGTCGGCACGCTCGAGCTCCTCGAATCCGCGCGCACGTGGTGGCAGGGTCTCGCCGGCGGCGAGCGCACGGGCTTTCGCTTCCTGCACGTCTCGACCGACGAGGTGTACGGCTCGCTCGCACCCGCCGATCCGGCGTTCTCGGAATCGACTCCTTTCGCGCCGAACAGCCCCTATGCGGCGTCGAAGGCGGGCTCGGATCACCTGGTTCGCGCGTGGCACCATACGTACGGGTTGCCGGTGCTGACGACGCACTGCTCGAACAACTACGGCCCGCGCCAGTTCCCCGAGAAGCTGATTCCGCTGATGATCGTCAACGCGCTCGCAGGCAGGCGGCTGCCGGTGTACGGCGACGGCCAGAACGTCCGCGACTGGCTGTACGTCGGTGACCACTGCAGCGCGCTGCGCGCCGTGCTCGCGCGCGGGCGCGTCGGCGAGACCTACGCGATCGGCGGGGGCGCCGAGATGCGCAACCTCGACCTCGTGCGGGCCCTGTGCCGGATCCTCGACGCAAGGCGGCCGGGGCGCGACCACGCGGCGCAAATCGAGTTCGTCGCCGACCGGCCGGGGCACGACCGCCGCTACGCGATCGACGCGACGAAGATCGAGCGCGAGCTCGGCTGGAAGCCCGCGGAGACCTTCGAGACGGGCCTCGCGCGGACCGTCGACTGGTACCTCGCGAACGGCGACTGGATCGACGGCGTCCAGAGCGACGAGTATCGGCGCTGGATCGACCTCCACTACGCATGAGGATCCGATGACGCGCAGGGGAATCATTCTCGCCGGAGGCTCGGGAACGCGCCTTCACCCGGTGACGCAGGTGGTGTCGAAGCAGCTCTTGCCGGTGTACGACAAGCCGATGATCTACTACCCGCTGTCGACGCTGATGCTCGCCGGCATCCGCGACATCCTGCTGATCTCGACGCCTGCGGACACGCCGCGCTTCGCCCAGCTCCTCGGCGACGGCAGCCGCTGGGGGCTCGCGTTCTCCTACGCGGTGCAGCCCGCTCCCGAGGGGCTCGCGCAGGCCTTCGTGATCGGCGAGACGTTCATCGCCGGCGGCGATTCGGCGCTCGTGCTCGGCGACAACATCTTCTACGGCCACGACCTCCAGCCGCAACTCGCGCGCGCCGCAGCGACGGCGCGCGGGGCGACGGTGTTCGCCTACCCGGTATCCGATCCTTCCCGCTACGGTGTCGCCGAGTTCGACGCTGCCGGGCGCGTCGTCGGCATCGAGGAGAAGCCCGATGCGCCGCGCTCGCGCTATGCGGTCACCGGCCTTTACTTCTACGACGATCGCGTCGTCGAAGTCGCGCGCAGCCTGAAGCCGTCGGAGCGCGGCGAGCTCGAGATCACCGACGTCAATCGGCGCTACCTCGAATGGGGCGAGCTCCGCTGCGAGGTGATGGGCCGAGGGATGGCCTGGCTCGACACCGGGACGCACGAGACGCTCCTCGAGGCATCGCAGTACATCGAGACGATCGAGCGCCGGCAGGGGTTGAAGATCGCCTGCCCCGAGGAGATCGCGTGGCGCCTCGGCTACATCGATGCCGGGGCGCTCGAGCGGCTCGGCTCGGCGATGGCGAAGAACGGCTACGGGCGCTACCTGCTCGGGCTCCTCGACGACCGGGTGCTGCGCTGATGCGCGTCACGCCAAGCACGCTTTCCGACGTCCTCGTCGTCGAGCCCGCGGTCCACGGCGACGCGCGCGGATTCTTCTTCGAGAGCTGGAACCGGCGCGCGTTCGGCGAGGCTGGCATCCACGCCGATTTCGTGCAGGACAATCACTCGCGCTCGGCTCGTGGAGTGCTGCGCGGACTGCACTACCAGATCGAGCACGCGCAGGGCAAGCTCGTTCGCGTGACCGAAGGCGCTGTGCTGGATGTGGCGGTGGATCTGCGCCGGAGCTCGCCGACCTTCGGGCGCCATGCGGCGATCGAGCTCTCGTCGGCGAACCGGCGGATGCTGTGGGTCCCGCCGGGCTACGCGCACGGCTTCATCGTCCTGTCGGACGTCGCCGAGTTTCTCTACAAGACCACCGACTACTGGTATCCCGCCCACGAGCGCACGCTGCTCTGGAACGACCCGGCGCTCGCGATCGCCTGGCCCGCCGGCGTCGCGCCGGTGCTCGCGCCGCGCGACGCCGCCGGCATCCCGCTCGCCCGCGCCGACTGTTACCCGTGACGACGGCAGGCGCAACGCGCCGGAGGCGTCCGCGCATCCTCGTCACCGGCGCCGCGGGGCAACTCGGCAGCGAGCTTTCGGCGGCGCTCGGACCGCTCGGCGACGTCGTCGCCTTCGACCGCAGCGGGCTCGACCTCGCGCACCCCGACGGCATCGTCGCAGTACTGCGCGAAGTGGCCCCCGCGCTCGTCGTCAACGCGGCGGCGTACACCGCCGTCGACCGCGCGGAAGCCGAGCCGGAAGCGGCGTACGCGGTCAACGCGCGCGCGCCAGGTATTCTCGCCGCCGAGACGAAGCGTGCCGGCGCGATGATGATCCACTTCTCGACCGACTACGTCTTCGACGGCGCGAGCCGCGAGCCCCGCGACGAATCGGCGCCGACCGGGCCGCTCAACGTGTACGGGGCGAGCAAGCTCGAAGGCGAGCGCGCGGTGCAAGCGGCAGGAGGCGTAGCGCTCGTCTTCCGCACGAGCTGGGTGTATGCGGCGACGGGCAGGAACTTCCTGACGACGATCGAGCGCCTCGCCACCGAGCGCGACGAGCTCAGGGTCGTCGACGACCAGCACGGCACGCCCAACTGGAGCCGCGAGCTCGCCCGCGCGATCGCGACGCTGGTCGCGCGCGGCCTCCCGTGGCTCGCCGAGCGACGGGGGCTCTACCACCTGTCGGCGCAGGGTGCGACCACCTGGTACGGGTTCGCGCGCGCGATCCTCGGCGATGCGGCGCGCGTGCGCATCGTGCCGATCGCCAGCGCCGACTACCCGACGCCGGCGCGCCGGCCCGCGTGGTCGATCCTCGACACGCGCCGGTTCAAGGCGACGTTCGGCTTCGAGCTCGCACCCTGGACCGAAGCGCTGCGCGAATGTCTGCGTGATCGCACCGCAGTGCAACCGAGCAGCTGATGCCCGCCCAGCGGGCGAACGCCGCGCGTCCGGCGGACTGCGGGTCAGCGCAAGCCGGCCGCGTACTGGGCGACGGCCTGCATCTCCGCGTCGGACATCCTCGTCGCGATGGTGAACATCACGTGGCCGTTGACGTCCTTGCCCGCCTTGTCGTTGCCTCGTGTACCAGCCTTGAACGCCTGGAGCTGGGCGAGCAGGTAGTCGGCGTGCTGTCCGGCGAGCCGCGGGTAGTTCTTCGGCACTCCGGCGCCGTCGGGCGAATGACACGCGGCGCACGCGGGAACACCGGTCGCCTGGTTGCCCCCGCGCCACAGCTGCTGCCCGGCCTTGACGAGGTCGATGTTCGTCGCGGCCGCCCCCTTGAGCGCCTGCTTCGAGAAGTACACGCCGAGCGCGGTCATGTCGGGAACCGACAACGACGCCGCCATCGGCTGCATGATCGGATTCACGCGCAGGCCCGACTTGAAGTGCTCGAGTTGCAGGGTGATATAGTCGGCGCCCTGGGCCGCGAGGTTCGGGTTGGCGGGCACGCTGCTGTTGCCGTCGGCTCCGTGGCACGCGGCACACACGCTCGTCGCGGTTTGCTGCGCCTTGGCGAGGTCAGGCGCGGCGGCAGGTGCGGCCTCCTGGGCGGATGCAGCGGCGGCGTACAGCACGGCCGCCGCAAGGGCGGCACAGAGCCGGTTGCGGGTCATGGGAAAGGCTCCATTCTTCGATTCGTTGCGCCAAGCCGCCCGGAGTCTGGGGTGAATCTCGTGCGGGTGAAGCCGTCGGCATCGACGACTAAACCATCTATTCTAGCGAAACGCGCCGTCGCGGCGAAGGGTCGGCCCGCGCTCGCCGGGCAAAGCGCTGCGCCGGCGCCGCTGGTCGGCGCGGTATTCGAGCTCGGCGCCGTGGCGGCCGATCAGTGGCCGGCGTCGGGTGAACGCGAGATCGCCTTCGCCGGGCGCTCGAACGCGGGCAAGTCGAGCGCCATCAACGCGCTCGCGCGCCGGCGCGGACTCGCCCGTACGAGCCGGACCCCCGGCCGGACGCGCGAACTCAACTTCTTCCGGCTGCGCGGCGGAGCGCGGATTGTCGACCTGCCGGGTTACGGCTACGCCGCCGTTTCCCATTCGCTGAAGCATGGCTGGCACGACTTGCTCTGGTCGTATGTGAGTGCCCGCACTCAGCTGGTTGGGCTGGTGCTGGTGCTCGATGCGCGGCGTGGGCTCGGTGACCTCGATCGCCGCCTGCTCGACCTCTATCTGCCTGCGGGGGGACCCGTGCTGATCCTCGCGACGAAGATGGACAAGCTCTCGGGCGCCGCGCAGCGCGCGGCTGCGACAGCGGTTCGCGACGCTGCGCGCCGAGCCTACCCCGCCCATGCCGGGCGCATCACCGTCGTCGCGTTCTCGGCCGTGCGATCGCTCGGGCTCGACGCCGCCGACGCGGTGCTGGAGCAATGGACCGCATGAGTGCAAAAAGAAACGGCCCCGCGGTCAAGGGGAGTGACCCGGGGCCTCGAAACGCCAGCACCAGCGAAGCTGGCACCGGCACCCGCTCAGGGAGGAAAGCGGGAGACGTAAACCGTCTGTGCTTGGGACCCGCGGCGCGGCCCGGAGTTCCGTCGCCGCGGCGCGGGCATCGGAGGATGCGATGACGAAGAGCTTTGCCGGGGCGTTTCCGCAAACCCGGATGCGGCGCATGCGCCGCCATGATTTCTCCCGCCGCCTCGCGCGCGAGACGCGTCTCGCCGCCGACGATTTCATCTACCCGGTGTTCGTCTGCGAAGGCACGCGGCAAAGCGAGCCGGTGCCGTCGCTCCCGGGCGTCTCGCGCAAGTCGATCGACCTGCTTCTCGCCGACGCCGAACGCTGCATCGAGCTCGGCGTTCCGGCGATCGCGCTCTTCCCGGTGATCCCCGCAGCGCTGAAATCGGACGACGCGGCGGCCGCGTTCGACGATGCGGGCCTCGTCCCGCGCGCCGTCCGCGCGCTGAAGACGCGCTTTCCCGGGCTCGGCGTCGTGACCGACGTGGCGCTCGACCCCTACACGCGGCACGGCCAGGACGGGCTGATCGACGCGACCGGCTACGTCGTCAACGACGAGACCGTGGCGGCCCTCGTCAGGCAGGCGCTCTGCCACGCGCGCGCCGGAGTCGACGTCGTCGCGCCATCCGACATGATGGACGGACGCATCGGCGCCCTGCGCGGCGCGCTCGACGCCGCCGGGCACCTCGACGTGCGCATCCTCGCCTACTCGGCCAAGTACGCATCGGCGTTGTACGGCCCGTTTCGCGACGCCGTAGGCTCGGCGGCGACCCTCGGCGGCGGCGACAAGTATTCGTACCAGATGGATCCGGCGAACGGCGACGAGGCGCTGCGCGAGGTGTTCCTCGACATTGGCGAAGGCGCCGACATGGTGATGGTGAAGCCGGGGTTGCCGTACCTCGACATCGTCTGGCGCGTGAAGGAGACGTTCGGGATGCCGACCGCCGTCTACCAGGTATCGGGCGAATACGCGATGCTGAAGGCGGCCGCGCAGGCCGGCTGGGTCGACGAGCGCGCGTGCGTGCTGGAAACGCTGACATCGATGAAGCGCGCGGGCGCCGACGCGATCCTCACTTACTTCGCGCTCGACGCCGCCGCGTGGCTGCAGCGCCGCTGAGAAAGCTCGGCAGACCGCGTCAGGCCTCATTTCGCCGATGCGCCGCACCGGGTAGCGGTGGGGATGTGCGGCGCGCGAGTTCGACCGCGGAGGCCGAGGAAGTGGGGTACCGTGACGCGCTCTACACCGGCTGCGTTCCGCAGCCGAACTCGCGCGTCACGGTACCCCACTTCCTGCCTCCGCGGTCGGTGTAGAGCGCGCCGCAGCATTCCCACCGCTCGACCCGGTGCGGCGCATCCCTGAAATCGGGGTCTTCCCGGTCTTGCGAGGCTTTCTCAGCGGCGGCGCAGCGACGCGGCATCGTCGAGCTTTCACGGCGGGGGCGCAGCTACTACCGCCCGAGCAGCGCTTCCAAGGCTTCCGCGTCGAGGCTCGGTCGCGCGCGACCGCGCACGCGCGGCCGCTGGCGCGCGACGGCCGGCGTCAGCAGCACGAGGCGCACGCACCCCGCGGCGGTGTCGATCGCGAGCTCGGCCTCGCCGCGCGCCGCCGGGGGCGCGACCCGGTAGGCGACGCCGCGGTTGATCAACGCGAGCTCGACGTTCTTGGCGTCGTCGGCGACGAGTTCGATGCGGATCTCGTTGTGATCGCCGGCCCACCCGGCGGCGACGCCTCCGGTGAGCCGCGGCGACCACGCGGCAAGCTCGCGCATCCAGCGCAGCGCCTCGCCGCGCATCCGCGCGAGCGTCTCCGTCTGGTGCGCGCCGCCGAACAGCGACTGATGCGCCGCGAGCGCGTCCTCGATCTCGTCGTCGCCCGGGAGCGCCGCGCGCGCGTCGAGCATCAACTGGTGCGCCGCCTTGCGCTTGGCGAGCGACCAGTCGGAAATGCCGTGCTCGAGGATGAGGCGCGCAGCCGTTGTGGCGATCCGCGCGCGGTCGCGCGCGTCCTCGCGCCCACCGGGTCGCCGCGGCATCAGAAAAGCTGGTTGCGCACGTCCTTCGCCGCGGGGACGCGCGCCGGGGCGGGGGCGCCCGGGCCTCCCGGCACCGTGGCACTGCCGGGCGCAGCGGGGGCGGCGACCGGAGCGAGGGCATCCTGCGCGGCTTGCGGCGTGAATTCGGCCATGAACCAGTCGGTCATCGCGCTCGAGTCGTCGCGAAGGCCGGTATCCGGGTTGATGTGCACCGAGACGACTCCATCCGGCGGCGCAGGCAGAACCTGCGGGACTCCCTTCAGGGCGCTGCGCATGTAGGCGATCCAGATCGGCAGCGCGGCGTGGCTGCCGGTCTCGTTCGTGCCCAGGGTCTTCGGCTGGTCGAAGCCGATCCACGCGATGCCGACCTTGGCCGCATCGTAGCCGCAAAACCACGCATCGACGTTGTCGTTGGTCGTTCCGGTCTTGCCGGCGAGGTCGTCGCGGTTCAGCACTTTCGCCCGCACCCCGGTCCCGTAGGCGATGACGTCGTGCAAGAGCGAGGTCATGATGAACGCATTGCGCGGATCGATCGCGAGCTTGGCGTCCTTGCCGGCGACGGCAGGCGCCGGCTGCGACAGCACGTTCCCGCGCTCGTCGACGATCTTCGAGATGAGATACGGCGTGATCCGGTAGCCGCCATTGGCGAACACCGAGTACGCCGTCGCCATCTGCAGCGGTGTGGCCGACCCGGCGCCGAGGCCCATCGTCAGGTACGCCGGGTGGAGCTTCGGGTCGAAGCCGAAGCGCGCGATGTAGTCCTGCGCATACTGCGGGCCGATCGCCTGCAGGATGCGGATCGTGACGAGGTTCTTCGACTTCGCGAGCGCGACCCGCAGCCGCATCGGACCGTCGAACTTGCCGTCGTAGTTCTTCGGCTCCCACGCCTCACCCCCCGCCTTGTCCGCCGGCACGAAGAACGGTGCGTCGTTGATGATCGTCGCCGGCGTGAACCCCTTCTCGAGCGCGGCCGAATAGATGAACGGCTTGAACGCCGACCCCGGCTGGCGGTAGGCCTGCGTGACGTGGTTGAACTTGCTGCGGTCGAAGTCGAAGCCGCCGACGAGCGAGAGGATCGCTCCGTCCGCGGGGCGCACCGAGATGAACGCGGCCTCGGCCTGCGGGATTTGCGTGATCGCGTAGTTGCCCTTGTCGTCGCGGATCACGTGGATCACCGCTCCGGGGCGGATCTGCTGGTTTGCCGGCGTGCGCGACGAGAGCGCCCGCTGGGCGAACTTGAGTCCCGCGCCGGTGATGTCGGCGTCGTCGCCGGTCGACAGGGTCACCCGGACGTCCTGCGGCGTCGCCTTGCGCACGACCGCGGTCAGGATGTCGTCGCTGTCGGGATGGTCCTCGAACACCCGGTCGAGCGCCTGCTCCTGCTCGTCAGGATCCGACGGCAGGTTGACGTAGGCGTCGGGTCCGCGATATCCGTGCCGCTCATCGTAGTCCATCACGCCGCGGCGCACCGCCGCCCACGCCGCGTCCTGGTCGGCACGGCGGATCGTCGTGACGACGGTGATGCCGCGCGCGTACGCCTGGTCGCCGTAGGCGTCGTAGACGACCTGGCGCGCCATCTCGGCGACGTACTCGGCGTGGATCGGGTACTCGGCACGGGCACTCTGGGTCACCTGGCGCGTCGGCAATGGCGCGTTTTGTGCTTGCCGCCATTGGTCGTCACTGATGTAGTGCAGATCATGCATGCGGCGAAGCACATACTGCTGGCGTGCCTTGGCCCGGCGCGGATTGCTGATCGGGTTGTACGCCGAGGGCGCCTTGGGCAGCCCCGCGAGCATCGCCGCTTCCGGCAGGGTGATCTGCGCGAGCGGGACGCCGAAGTAGGTCTGGGCCGCGGCGGCAAATCCGTACGCGCGCTGACCGAGGTAGATCTGGTTGATGTAGAGCTCGAGGATCTGGTCCTTGGTGAAGTTGGCTTCGATCTTGTAGGCGAGCAGCGCCTCGCGGAGCTTGCGCGACATCGTCTTTTCACGGGTGAGGAAGAAGTTGCGCGCCACCTGCATCGTGATCGTGCCCGCCCCCTGTTGCGTGGCGCCCGCGGTGACGTTCGACAGCGCGGCGCGCAGGACGCTCAAATAGTCGACTCCCCCATGTTGATAGAAGCGCTCGTCCTCGGCCGCCAAAATGGCGTGTTTCATGACATCCGGGACATCGGCGATGTGTACGATCGAACGGCGCTCCTCCCCGAATTCACCGAGCAGGTCGCCGTCGGCCGAGACCACCCGCAGGGGGACCTTGGGCTGGTAGTCGGCGAGCACGCCGAGGGAAGGGAGGGTCGGCCAGAGGAGCGCGACGACGAAGCCCCCGAGCAGGGCCCCGACGACCGCCAGTCCGGCGATCACCGACGCCGTATAGACGAGCCAGCGTTTTAGCACAAAGGAATAAAACTTACGTTTGGGACCGGGTTAGCGGCCGGATTATAGGCGTGCATGCAACACTCGCTGGCCGAAAACAAAACAATTTGACAATAGTTATACTTGCTGCCAGAGTTTAATGTAGATTATCAGCAACGGACCTCTCCGCCAGACACCATGCTTGCCGACTCATTCTCGTCCGCATTCGACGTGTTCAAAGCCAGGTCGCCGGTGCTCCTGGGTGTCGATATTGCCTCGACTTCGATCAAGATGGTCGAGCTCGCCGACGCCGGCAAGGGACTCTACCGCCTCGAGCGCTACGTCATCGAGTCCATTCCCCGCGACGTGGTTACCGACGGCAACGTGGTGAATGTCGAGCTCGCCGGCGACGCGCTCAAGCGAGCCTGGAAGCGCCTCGGCAGCCGTAATCGCAACGTCGCGCTCGCTCTGCCTGCCGCCATGGTCATCACCAAGAAGATCATCGTCGCCGCCGGCCAGCGCGAGGAAGACCTCGAGCTCACCGTGGAGGCCGAGGCCAACCAATATATCCCGTTCGCGCTCGACGAGGTCAACCTCGATTTCCAGGAGCTGGGGCCGGCGCCCAACAACCCCGACGAGGTCGAGGTGCTGATCGCCGCCTCGCGCAAGGAGAAGGTCGACGACCGCGTCGCCGCCGCCGAGCTCGCCGGGCTGAAGGTTCGCGTCATGGACGTCGAGTCCTACGCGACCCAGCAGGCCTACAAGCTGATCACGCCGTCGCTGCCGGCCAACGGGCGCGACCAGAACGTCGCCCTGGTCGACGTCGGTGCGCACGTCACCCATTTCTACGTCCTGCGCAATGACGAGATCCTCTTCTCGCGCGACCAGGCATTCGGCGGCAACCAGCTCACGCAGGACATCCAGCGCGCGTTCAACCTGTCGGCCGACGAAGCCGAGTCGGCGCGCAGAAACCAAGGGCTGCCGGAGAACTACGACCGCGACGTGCAGCAACCGTTCATGGAGTCGCTGGCACTCGAAGTGACGCGCGCGCTGCAGTTCTTCTTCACGTCGACGTCGTACAACCAGGTCGACCAGATCATCCTCGCCGGCGGGTGCGCGCTGCTTCCTGGACTCGACGACCTCATCGCGAAGCGTGCGGGCGTCGCGACGCTGGTCGCCAATCCATTCGCGTCGATGCGCGTGTCCGAGCGCATCCGGCCGCGCCAGCTCGCCCAGGAGGCCCCGATGCTGATGATCGCCTCGGGGCTCGCGCTGCGCGGCTTCGAATAGGGGGGGCCCGATGCGCATCAACCTCCTGCCCCACCGCGAGCTCGCGCGCCAGGCCCGCCAGCGGCAGTTCGTCACGCTGGCGATCCTCACCGCGGTCGCCGGCGTGCTGATCGCCGGGCTCGTCCACCTCGTGATGGGGGCGCGGATCGACGACCAGCTCGCGCGCAACAACCTGCTGAAGACGCACATCGCCGAGCTCGACCGCCAGATCAGCGAAATCGACAAGCTGAAGGACCAGATCGCGCAGGTGCTGGCGAGGAAGCAGGTGGTCGAGACGCTGCAGGCCAACCGCAACGAGGCGGTTCACCTGCTCGACCAGCTCGTGCGGCAGCTTCCCGAAGGCACATACCTCAACTCGGTCAAGCAGGTCGGCGACAAGGTGACGATCGTCGGCTATGCGCAGTCGAATGCGCGCGTGTCGACGCTGATGCGCAACATCGACGGCTCGCCGTGGCTCGAGCGGCCCGAGCTCGTCGAGATCAAGCTCGTGACCGTTCCCGGCGCGCGCAGGGACGAGCCGGTCCACACCAACCAGTTCACGCTCAATTTCTACATGAAGCACGCCCAGGCGGCGAAGCCGCCCGCGGGCGCCCCGGCCAAGGGAGCGCGGCCATGACGCTCGACGATTTCCGCCGGCTCAACCTGCGCGAGGTCGGCAAGTGGGCGCTCGGGCCGCGCATTGTCGTGCTGCTCGCAATCCTGGTCGTGATCCTCGCCGTCGCGGCGTGGTTCGACTGGAAGGATCAGTGGGACCAGCTGACTGCGGCGCAGCAGGACGAGGTGCGGCTCAAGGCGCAGTTCGTCGACAAGAAGGCGAAGGCGATCAACTACGACCTCTACGTGCAGCAGCTCGCCGAAGTCAACCAGGCGTTCGGCACGCTCGTGAAGCAGCTGCCGAACAAGTCCGAGATCGACGCGCTCCTGACCGACATCAACCAGGCTGGCCTCGGCCGCGGGTTGCAGTTCGATCTCTTCCGGCCGGCGCCGCAGGAGAAGATGGCCGACTTCTACGCCGAGCTGCCGATCAACATCAAGATCACCGGGAACTATCACGATATCGGCGCGTTCGCGAGCGACGTCGCCGCGCTGCCGCGGATCGTGACGCTGAACGACCTCTCGATCGCCAACGAGAAGGGCACGCTCACCATGGAGGCCGTCGCCAAGACGTTCCGTTATCTCGACGAGGACGAGATCGCGAAGCAGCGCGCGCTCGCCCGCGACGCGAAGAAGGTGCGCCGATGAGCCGCGTTCTGCGCATCAGCCGCGCGATCGCCGTCGCCGTCGCCGCGTGCGCGCTCGTCGCGGGCTGCGGCGGCGAGAGCCGGCAGGATCTCGTCAACTGGATGAATGCCCAGGGCAAGGGCGTGCGCGGCCACCTCGAGCCGATCCCGCAGATCAAGCCCTACGAGCCGTTCACCTACAACGATTTCGATCTTCCCGATCCGTTCAAGCCGCGCAAGGTCGAGCCGGCAAAGACCGACAGCAAGCTCGCGCCCGATCTTACGCGCAGGAAGGAGCCGCTCGAGGCGTATCCGCTGGAGTCGCTGTCGATGGTCGGGACAATCGAGCGCGGCAAGACCCGCTATGCGCTGGTGAAGACGCCCGAGCGCGACATCTACCAGGTGCACGACGGCAACCACATGGGCCAGGACTACGGTGTGATCGTCGGCATCACCGATTCGGACATCAAGCTGAAGGAGCTCGTGCAGGACGGGTCGGGAGACTGGTCCGAGCGGACGAGCACGCTGAACCTGCAACAGGCTGACCAGAAGACACAGGAGAAGAGATGAACGCCAATCGCGCCGGTTGCCGGGCGGAGGGGAGCGTCCGCGCCTTGCACGTGTGGGCCGCCCGCCTCGCGGGGATACTCGCGCTGGCGGTTGCCGGCGTCGCGCTCGGTCAGACCGCGAACAGCATCGAGCAGGTGTCGGTGACGCGCGGCGCCTCGGGCAACACGATCGTCCGCTTCACGCTGAAGGCTCCGCCGGCCAACCCCCCGGCCGGCTTCGCCATCGTGAGTCCCCCGCGGATCGCGCTCGACTTCATGGACACGGCGAGCGCGCTGGCGTCGAACCAGCGGGCGATTGACGATCCGGCGCTGCGGAGCCTGCAGTTCGTCGAGGCCAGCGGCCGCACGCGCGTCGTGTTCAACCTCAACAAGCCGCAGACCTACGAGACGAAGATCGACGGCAACGCAGTCGTCGTCACGCTGTCCGACAGCGCCGCGACGGCCGCTGCAGCGGGAGCGGCTCCGGCGTCGAAGGTGCAGCGCTTCGCCGAGGCCGCGCCGTCCGCCGAGCCCCACGCGCTGCGCGACGTCGATTTCCGCCGCGGCGCCAACGGCGAGGGCCGCGTGATCGTCGACCTCGCCGACAACACGACCGGCATCGACATCCGGCAGCAGGGGCGCCAGCTCATCGTCGACTTCCAGAAGACCGCGGTGCCGAAGAACCTCGAGCGCAGGATGGACGTCGGCGACTTCAATACGCCGGTCGTCACCGTCGACACCTTCCCGCAGAACGGGAATGCGCGGATGGTGATCGAGCCGCGCGGCATCTGGGAATACTCGGCCTACCAGGCCGACAACCGCTTCATCGTCGAAGTGAAGCCGGTGCAGGAGGATCCCAACAAGCTCGTGCAGGGCGGCCGCGGACGCTACAAGGGCGAGAAGCTGTCGCTCAACTTCCAGAACATCGACGTGCGCTCGGTGCTGCAGGTGATCGCCGACTTCACCGGCCTCAACATCGTCACCAGCGACACCGTGACCGGCAACCTGACGCTGCGGCTGAAGGACGTCCCCTGGGACCAGGCGCTCGACATCATCATGCAGACCAAGGGCCTCGACATGCGCAAGAACGGCAACATCGTTCTGATCGCGCCGCGCGAGGAACTGGCGCTGAAGGAGAAGCAGCAGCTCGAGTCGCAGTCGCAGATCAACGAGCTCGAACCGCTGCAGACCGAGACCTTTCAGCTGAACTACGCACGCGCGTCGGACATCCTCAATATCATCAACTCGACCAAGCAGGGTACCGGCGGCGCCGAGAGCGGCGGCAGGTTCCTGTCCAAGCGCGGCACCGCATTCGTCGATCCGCGGACGAACATCCTCTTCGTCACCGACATCGCGAGCAGGCTCGAAGAGGTGCGCAGCATCATCCACAAGGTCGATACCGCCGTGCGCCAGGTGCAGATCGAGGCGCGCATCGTCATCGCCGACGATACGTTCAGCCGCTCGCTCGGCGTGCGCCTCGGCCAGCAGACCGGAGCGACGCTGTTCGGCGGCCGCTACGGGTTCGGCAGCGCGGGGAGCCTCTCGCCGGTCGCGAACACCTCCGGCAGCACGTCGACCGGCGTGAGCCCGGTGCCGTTCGAGATCGCGTCGGGCCTGAAGCCTCCCGGCTACTCGGACACCGGCAACCTCAACGTCAACCTGCCGGCGATCGTCGCCAGCGGAACTCCGGCGTCATTGGCGCTCACGCTGATTAACCTGGGAAGCGGCAATCTGCTGAACCTCGAGCTGCAGGCGCTCGAGGCCGACAACCGCGGCAAGGTCGTGTCGAGCCCGCGCATCGTCACCTCCGACAACCAGAAGGCGTCGATCTCGCAGGGCACGCAGATCCCGTACACGACCGGGGGCGGAGGCTCGACGCAGACCGCGCAGACGTCGTTCAAGGACGCCGTGCTCTCGCTCGACGTGACCCCGCAGATCACGCCTGACAACCGCGTGATCATGTACGTCGAGATCCACAAGGACAGCGTCGGGCAGAACGTCCCGCAGGCAGGCGGCGGCTTCGCGCCGGCGATCGACACCAAGCGAATCACGACGACGATCGCCGTCAACAACGGCGACACCGCGGTGATCGGCGGCATCTACGAAGAAACGATCACCAACACGGTGAGCAAGGTCCCGTTCCTCGGCGATATTCCCGTGGCCGGCAACCTCTTCAAGTCGACGCTGAAGTCCGCCGAGAAGACCGAACTCCTGATCTTCCTCACGCCGCGCATCGTCAAGGACTCGGTCACCGCCGTCCGGTAAGCGGCCGGGGTCAAGCGGCCGGGGTCAGGTCTTGCCTTTTGCCTGTAGGCTTCACGTGAAGCCTACAGGCAAAAGGCAAGACCTGACCCCACCATGACGCTGCGTCGCGGCAACCTCTTTCTCGTCGGCATGATGGGCGCGGGCAAGTCGACACTTGGCCGCACCCTGGCGAGGCGCCTCGACAAGCGCTTCGTCGACGCCGATCACGAGCTCGAGGCGAGGACCGGCGTCGCCATCGCGACGATCTTCGAGGTCGAGTCGGAGGCGGGCTTCCGCGACCGCGAAGCGATGCTCTGCGACGAGCTCACGGAGCTCTCCGGCATCGTGCTCGCCACGGGCGGTGGCGTGGTGCTGCGCGAAGCCTCGCGCCGGCACCTGCGCGAGCGCGGCACGGTGCTCTACCTGCATGCGCCACCCGAGATCCTGTGGCAGCGGCTGCGCGGAAGCCGCCACCGGCCGCTCCTGCAGACGGCCGATCCGCGGTCGCGGCTTGCGGAACTCTACGCGGTGCGCGATCCGCTCTATCGGGAGGTGGCTCACCACGTCGTCGAGTCCGAGCGCGAGGCGGTGATCCGCTTCGTGCACTGGCTCGACGAAATGCCCGACGCCGCAGCCGCGCCGCCGGGATCGGTGGGTGCAACGTGATCACCATCGGCGTCGAGCTCGCCGGGCGCAGCTATCCGATCCACATCGGCAGCGGCCTTCTGCGCGAAGCGGCCAGCCGGCTCGCGCTCGCGCGCGGCGCGCGCGCCGTCGTCGTGTCGAATCCGGTCGTCGCAGGACTGCACCTCGCAGCGTTGCGCAGGAGCCTCGGCGATGCCGGCGTTCGCGCCGATACCGTCATCGTTCCCGATGGCGAGCTGCACAAGGACGCGGCGACGCTGAACGATCTCCTGACGCGGCTGCTCGAGCTCGGCGTCGAGCGCGGGACGACGCTGATCGCGCTCGGCGGCGGCGTCGTGGGCGACCTCGCCGGCTTCGCGGCCGCGATCTGTCAGCGCGGCATCCCGTTCGTGCAGGTTCCGACGACGCTGCTCGCGCAGGTCGATTCGTCGGTGGGCGGCAAGACCGGCATCAACCATCCCCTCGGCAAGAACATGATCGGCGCGTTCTGGCAACCTCGCGCCGTGCTGATCGACATCGATTGCCTGGCGACGCTTCCCGAGCGCGAGCTTCGCGCCGGGCTCGCCGAGGTGATCAAGTACGGCGCGATCCGCGACGCTGCGTTCTTCGCGTGGCTCGAGCGCTCGATCGGCGCGCTTCTCTCCCGCGACCGCGATGCGCTCGCGCACGCGATCGAGCGAAGCTGCGCGATCAAGGCTGCAATTGTCGCTGCCGACGAGCGCGAGTCAGGCGAGCGCGCGATCCTCAACTTCGGGCACACGTTCGGGCATGCGATCGAGACCGCGCAGGGATACGGGAACTGGCTCCACGGCGAGGCAGTCGCGGCGGGCATGGTGTGCGCGGCGCACCTGTCGCAGCGCGTGTGCGGCCTCGCGCCGGCCAACGCGGCGCGCATCGAAGCACTCGTTGGCGCCGCGGGCCTGCCGACGGCGCCGCCGGCGATTGCCCCGGAGCGCTGGCTCGAGCTGATGCATCACGACAAGAAGGTCGAGGGCGGCGCGCTGCGTTTCGTCCTGCTCGATGCGCTCGGCCATGCACTCGTTCGAAGCGGCCTTCGCGACGCGGCGATCGAAGTTGCAGCAGGCTGGCGCATGCTGGCACCCTGAGCCCAGGGTTCCGAGCGACGCGATCTCGCGTCTCGCTCGACGTTCATCTTGGCTACCGGAGAGCCGATCGTCGCTCCGGGTTGACGCGAGTCGGTTCGGCACC
>JAFEDF010000097.1 GCA_018241785.1 Pseudomonadota bacterium
ACTGCTCGGCCGCTGGGGAAACCCGGCAGCATCGGGACGGAACCCATTTCGGGGTACGCCGCGGCGGGTAGCGGCGGGGATGGTGCCACGCGCGAGTTCGACCGCGGAGGCCGAGGGACCGGGGCACCGTGACGCGCTCTACACCGGCCGCGCTGCGCGGCCGAACTCGCGCGTCACGGTGCCCCGGTCCCTGCCTCCGCGGTCGGTGCAGAGCGCGTGGCAGCATCCCCGCCGCTACCCGCCGCGGCGTACCCCGAAATGGGTTCCGTCCCGATGCTGCCGGGTTTCCCCAGCGGCCGAGCAGTCTCCCCAGCGGCCGAGCCGCCTGGGATCGTCGCTACAGCAGTTGTGCCTGGATCGGCTCGCGCACGCCGGCGTCGTCGTTCTCGACGCGATTGACCCGCGTCGACACCGGATAGACGCGCAATGGCGTGCCCGACCATGGGACGAGCAGGCCGGCGGCGTCGGCGTTCGCCGCGTCGAGCCAGCGCGCGTGGCGCTCGGGCGGGATGATCGCCGGCATCCGGTCGTGAATCGGCCGCAGGGCCTCGTTGGCATCGGTCGTGATGATCGTGCAGGTGTCGAGCACTTCACCCTCGTCCGAGCGCCAGCGCTCGAACAGACCTGCCATGCCGAAAGGCGCGTCGTCGGGCATGCCGATGTGCAGCGGCTGCTTGCCGCCGGGCCGCGGCTGCCACTCGTAGAACGCGGTCGCCGGGACGAGGCAACGGTGGCGGGCGTAGGCGGCGCGGAACGCGGCTTTCTGCGCGACCGTCTCGGCGCGCGCGTTGATCAACCTCGCGCCGATCGACGGATCCTTTGCCCATCGCGGGACGAGTCCCCAGCGGACCTGCACGAGCTCGCGCTTGCCCGCGGCGTCGAGCCGGACGATCGGAACGCGCTGCGTCGGCGCGATGTTGTATCGGGCGGCGAGATCAGGCGCGCGGGCGAGGCCGAAGGCGAGGGCGATCGCGGCCGGATGACTCGATAGTTCGTAGCGTCCGCACATCGGCGTCGCCGGCGGTCAGCCGCCGTCGGGCGGGGAGAGCAGCCGCGTCGCCGTCGCCGCAACCTGCATCGTGTCCCAGTACGCGTAGGCGCTGACTGCCGCCGCACCAGCGAGCGGGATCCAGCATCCGGCAGCGGTGCCGGCGATGCGCTGCGACACGGTGACCCCGATCGCGCCCAGCGCCGTTCGCACGGCGCCGGTCGAGAGCTGGCGCACGACCATGCGCTGCCCGCTGCGCACGGCGACATCGCGCAGCACGTGGCTCGCCGCGTGCCGGAACAGGCAATAGAGCATATGGCTGCGCGTGAGCTCGCCATCGCGGCCATGGACGCCGAACAGGTCCGACACCATCTGGCGCTGCGTGCGCCAGATGAGGTAGAGATCGGGCAGGATCGTGACGAGCCCGAGCGGCCCCGGGGGAAGCCCGAGCGAACCCGACAGCAGCGCCGCCTGCTTGGCGGCGCGTCGGGCGATCGACCGCGCGGCATCGTCCGGGCGATCGCTCGTCCCGGTGCGTGCGCGCGGAACGTCGGCAAGCATCGACTCGAGCGCGTCGACGAGTTCGCGCCCGCTCGCGCTTGCGGAACCACTCGCGCGCACGACGATCGGATGGTTCATCGGGGTTTTTGCTCCGGGTCAGGCCACGCGGCCAGTCTACCCCTGCGGGCGCGCGGCAGACGGTTGGGCGCAACGGGCTTCGGCCCTCACGCGGAGCCGTTTACAATCGGCGCGCATTCGCGTGGGCGTCGTGCGCGCCCGCTGGATCGCAGGGACGAGAGGAAGGTGGATGCGATGCGAATCGGGGTGCCACGCGAGACCAAGGATGGCGAGCGGCGCGTCGGCATGACGCCAGGCGGTGTCGGCGAGCTCGTTCGCGCCGGCCACGACGTCGCCGTCGAGCACGGCGCGGGGACCGCGAGCGGATTCGCCGACCGCGAATACGCCGATGCGGGAGCGACGCTGGCAAGCGACGCCGCCGCCGTCTGGCGCAGCGAACTCGTCGTCAAGGTCAAGGAAGTGCAGCGCAGTGAGCTCGCGCTCCTCGCCCGCGGCACGGCGATCTTCGGCTTTGCGCAGCTCGTCCGCGACCCTGCGCTCGTCGCGGCGCTTGCGGATGCAGGGGTCGACGTCATCGCCGCCGAGGCCGTGCGCGACGCTCACGGCGAGCTGCCGGTGCTCAGCCCGATGTCGAGGATTGCCGGGCGCCTCGCTCCGTTCGCCGGCGCCGAGGCGCTGTGCCATGCCGTCGAGGGTGGCGGCACGCTGATCACCGGGGTCGACGACATTGCCCCCGCGCGCGTGGTCGTGATCGGCGCCGGCAACGTCGGGCGCGAGGCCGCGCATGTCGCGGCGGCGCTGGGTTGCCACGTGCACCTGTGGTCGCGTGGCGGCGAGCGTCTCGCGCGCGCCGCGCACGCGCTCGCCCGTGCGCGCACTCCGGTCATCACCGACCGCATCGGACGCTCGGCGACCGAATTCGCCGAGGCGATCGCCGCGGCGGATCTCGTGATCGGCGCGGTCCTCGAGCCGGGGGCAGCGTCGCCGACGCTGATCACCCGCGCGATGCTCCGGTCGATGCGGCGCGGTGCGGCGCTCGTCGACGTCTGCATCGATCACGGCGGCATCGCCGAGACGTCGCGCCTTACCACGTTCTCCGATCCGATGTACGTCGACGAAGGCGTCGTTCACTATGCGGTGCCGAACATGCCCGCCCGCGTGCCGCGGACGGCAACGCAGGCTTATGCGGCGGCGGCGCTGCCGTATGTCGAGCGGCTCGCTTCCAGGGGAATCGCCGCCGCGCTCGAGGCCGACTCGGGCCTTGCCGGCGGGGTCATGCTGTGGGATGGCGTCATCGCCGATGCGGGCCT
>JAFEDF010000098.1 GCA_018241785.1 Pseudomonadota bacterium
ACCACCCCTTCGGGGGACCAGTTGAACGCGTATCCCATCAGTCCCGTCGGATTTTGCGGCAGCGCGCCAACGCGAAGACGCAGTGATCGACACTCTTCGAATGCCGCGACCTGCGCGGCGCCGACGATACCAACGAAGCCAGGCGCCAGGCCACATTGTGGCGCCATAAGCCCGCGCGCGGTCTTGCTGAGATTGATGATGGCCTGTGTCGTCGGCACATCTTCGGTAAGATCGAAGTAGTGAATTCCTCGCGCATGCGCCGCGGTTGCGATGCCTTGGTTGATTCGATACGGAAGGCATGAGAGCACGGCGTCGAACCCCTGCGTTGCGGCGCGCACACCATCATCCGATACGAGGTTTGCCTCGTGCACTACGAAGGGCAACGCCTCCTGCGGCATGCGATTATCTAAACCGGTGACGTCGAAACCGCCCTCATGGAGAAGTTTGGCAGCGAGGGTCCCCACTTTTCCGAGACCAAGAACGGCAATCTTTTGCAACGGCATTGGCGACCCCTCAAATATCGAACCTGATGCCTTGGGCGAGCGACAGATCGCGCGAATAATTCAGTCTGGTGCCCCTTGTAGACGTCCTAGGCATTCCGAACCGGACGCGCGCGCGCCGCCGGCGTCCATCCGTTTCCTTGCTCGCCTGTTCCTTGAGCAGCGGGCTACGTTTTCGCGGTGTAGTTTGGCCGGCAGCTTGGGCGCCGCTCTAAGTGAAGGTCGAGAGCCCCAACCTCTGGTCCAAGCGGACCGGTCCAAAACGCTTGCGCACAGCCGGTCTCAGGCAGCGAAATCAACGAGGATAGTACGGCCGAATGGCGGCTTTCGGCGAGACTATGCAACTTCTGCTCTTGGTCGGTCAGAGAAGTCCGCGAATGTCCGCTGTCCCGGGCAGTGCGCGGATCGTTGCTGCTCCCGGGAGCGCCGGTGTGTCGACCCTGACATTCGACCTCGCATGGTTCGTCGCGGCATGGGTCGAATACTTGAGCGGTGGCAATGAAATTCGTCTTAGGTGGCGGGCGCAAAACCCGTGAGCTTGACCTTTGGTGCGACCAGCGAGCCCTTGCGGGCGCGACGGAGCACGTGCTTCGCGAGCGCTCCGCCCTCGAGTGCGACCGTGACCGGGCGGCCCAATCGGTTGTTGCCTCGGAGGGCGACCTTGTCCGACGTGGCGAGACCCACCGCGACCAGCTTCTCCTCACCGTCGAGACCGATGATGATGACGCCGCGCCCGCGCGGGACCTCGCGCATCTCGGCGAGTGGGAACACGAGCAGGCGGCCGCGTGAGGAGAGCGCGGCGACATGGTCGAGACCGGGCGCGAGCGCGACCGGCGCGACGGGCTCCTCGTCCGGCGCCATCGTCATGAACGTCTTGCCTGCGCGCTGGCGCGACACCATGTCCTCCAGCGTCGCGACGAAGCCGTAGCCACCGCTCCCCGCGACGAGGAACTTCTGCTCCGGCGGGCCCGAAAGCGCCTGCGCGACCTTCGCGCCCGACGGCAGCTCGATCAGCGTGGTGACCGGCACGCCGTCGCCGCGGCCGCCGGGAATATCGGACGCGCGGATCGTGTAGGCGCGGCCCGTCGTATCGAGCACGACGACCGGATGCACGGTGCGCGTCTCGAGGATCGCGAGCGGACCGTCGCCGGCCTTCCACGCGAACTGCGTCGCGTCGAGCCCGTGCCCCTGGCGCGAACGGATCCAGCCGTGACGCGACAGCGTCACCGTCAGCGGCTCGTCGGGCACGGTCCGGCTCAAGACGACCGGGGCGAGGGCCTCGATCAGCGTGCGGCGCTTGTCGCCGAAGCGCCCGGCGTCGGCGTCGATCTCCGACACGATCAGGGCGGAGAGCGCTTTCGGATCGGCGAGAAGGTGCTTCAATCCCTTGCGCTCGGCCTTCAATGCCTTGAGCTCGGTTTCGATCTTGATGGCTTCCAGTCGCGCCAACTGGCGCAGCCGGATCTCGAGGATGTCCTCGGCCTGGAGGTCGGTCAACCCGAACTCCGCCACGAGGTCGGCCTTGGGATCGTCTGCCTTGCGAATGAGGCGGATCACCTTGTCGATCGACAGCAGCGCGAGCGAGCGGCCTTCAAGGATGTGGACGCGCCGCTCGACCTCCGAGAGCCGGTGCCGCGTTCTGCGCGTGACCGTCTCGAAGCGGAAGGCGATCCACTCCGTGATGATCTGCTGCAGGTTCTTCGAGCGCGGCCGGCCGTCGCGGCCCAGCAGCACGAGGTTGACCGGCAGGCTCGCCTCCAGCCGCGTGTTGGCGAGCAGCAGCTGCATGAACTCGGCGGGGTCCTGGCGGCTCGACCTCGGCTCGAGCACGAGGCGCACCGGCGAGGACTTGTCCGACTCGTCGCGCACGGTGTCGAGCGCGGACAGCATCAGGTTCTTGAGGTTGAGCTGCTCCTGCGAAAGCGCCTTCCTGCCTTCCTTGGGCTTCGGGTTGGTCGCTCGCTCGATGTCTTCGAGCACCAGGCGGGCCGACACACCGAGCGGCAATTCGGTCACCGCGATCTGCCATTGGCCCCGCGCGAGATCCTCGACCCTCCAGCGCGCGCGCACGCGCAGGCTGCCGCGACCGGTTTCGTACACGGCGCGGATCGCCTCCGGTTCGGATGTGATCTGGCCGCCACCTGGCAGATCGGGCCCGGGCATGTGCTCGAGCAGCTCGTCGAGCGTGATCGCCGGATCGCGGATGGCGGCAATGACTGCCCGGGCCACTTCGCCCAGGTTGTGCGATGGAATATCGGTGGCCATACCGACGCCGATGCCCGAGGTGCCGTTGAGCAGCAGCATGGGCAGTCGCGCCGGCAGGAGCTTCGGCTCCTTGAACGCCCCGTCGTAGTTCGGCGCGAAGTCGACCGTGTCGCGGTCGATTTCGGAGAGCAGCAACTCGGCGATCGGCGTCAGGCGGCATTCGGTGTAGCGCATCGCTGCGGCGTTGTCGCCGTCGCGCGAGCCGAAATTGCCCTGCCCGTCGATGAGCGGGTAGCGCAGGCTGAAGTCCTGCGCCTGGCGCACGAGCGCATCGTAAGCGGCGGTATCGCCGTGGGGGTGGTATTTGCCCAGCACGTCGCCGACGACGCGCGCGGACTTCACGTGCCGGGTGGGCGCATAGAGGCCCAGCTCGTGCATCGCGTAGAGGATCCGTCGCTGCACCGGCTTCTGGCCGTCGGCGACGTCGGGCAGCGCGCGGCCCATCACCACGCTCATCGCGTACTCGAGATAGCTGCGCTCGGCGAACTCCGCGAGCGGCAACGACTCGTCCACGCTCGCATCGCCGCCGCGACCCCCTGCGAGCGGCGGGGTGGGCGGCGCTACGGCGCCGTCGGCGGCGAAGAGTTCGCCGCTCAGCGCGTCGACCGCGGCGGCGCGGGAGGGCCTCTTTCTTGCTGCCATTCAGCGTTCCAATGGGACGCCGGGCGGGTGGCCGTGCTCAGACATCGACGTCGACCGAACTGCCCGCATTCTCCATCCATTCCCGGCGGCTCGCGGCCTCGGCCTTGCCCATCAGCTTGGCGAATACCTGCAGCGCTTCGTCGGTCGCGTCGACCCGAACCGGCAGGACGCGCCGCGTTTCCGGGCTCATCGTGGTTTCCCACAATTGCTCGGGATTCATCTCGCCGAGGCCCTTGAACCGCCCCACCGACCACGAGCCGGGCTTCACGCCTTCCTTGGTCAGACGATCCTCGATGACCTCGAGCTCGCCGTCGTCGAGCGCGTAGAGCTTGCGTGCCGGACGCTTTGCCGAGGGCGGCACGTCGATGCGGTAGAGCGGCGGGCTCGCCACACAGACGTGTCCGCGCTCGATCAGCGCGGGAAAATGGCGGAAGAACAGCGTAAGGAGCAGGACCTTGATGTGGCTGCCGTCCACGTCCGCGTCCGCCATGACGATGATCTTCGCGTAGCGCAAACCCTTGAGGTCCGCTTCGGCGGGCGAGCGGTGGGGGT
>JAFEDF010000099.1 GCA_018241785.1 Pseudomonadota bacterium
ACGAGGTCGGCCACACCGTTCGCGCGCGCCTGCTCGGCGAGTTGCATGAGCCGGCCGCCCGCGTCGCCTTCGGCCTCGACGACGAGCTTGCCGATGCGCCGGTGGGCAACGCGATGCTCTTCGCAGTAGCGATAGAGCCGCTCGCGGCCCTCGACGCAGAGCCGCGCCTTCAGCGAGCCTGCCGCGTAGTAGATGCCGGCATGAATGACTTCGCTGTTGCGCGAGCTCGTGACGGCGCCGGGCCTCCGCGCGGCTTCGACGACGACGACTTCGCGTCCCGCGCGCGCCGCCTCGCGGGCGACGGCGAGGCCGATGACGCCTGCGCCGATGACGACGCAGCCGGCCGCCTCCACGTCAGCGCGCGATCACGCTGCCTCCTTGGCGTCCGGCGCGATGGGCGCGGCCGGCGTGACGGATGTGGCAACGCGCCGGTCGACCCTGCGGCCGATCGCGCGGGCGATCGCGTCGAGGCGGTCCATCAGCGCCGCGAACTCGTCGATCGCGAGCGCCTGGTCAGCGTCACACCACGCTTCGGCGGGACAGGGATGGACCTCGATCAGCAGGCCGTCGGCCCCCGCCGCCACCGCGGCGCACGAGAGCGCCGGCACCATCCACGCCTTGCCGCCTGCGTGCGACGGGTCGACGATCACCGGCAGATGCGTCTCCTTCTTCAGCACCGCGACGGCGGTCACGTCGAGCACGTTGCGGTACGCGGTCTCGTAGGTGCGGATGCCGCGCTCGCACAGGATGATCCGGTGGTTGCCGCCGGCCGCGATGTATTCGGCTGCCATCAGCCACTCGCTGATCGTCGCGCTCATCCCCCGTTTCAGCACGACCGGTACGTCGACGGTGCCGACTTCCTTCAGGAGATCGAAGTTCTGCATGTTGCGGGTGCCGATCTGGATCACGTCGACCTCGTGCTCGAGGAAGGTGTCGAGCATCCGCACATCCATCAGTTCGGTCACGATCGGCAGGCCATGTCCTTTCGCGGCGTCCTTCAGCATCGTGAGTCCCTCGACGCCCTTGCCCTGGAACGCGTAGGGGCTCGTGCGCGGCTTGAACGCGCCGCCGCGCATCAGGCGTGCGCCGGCAGCGGCCACGCCGGCCGCGGCGGTGTCCATCTGCGGCACCGTCTCGACCGAGCACGGCCCCGCGATAACCTGCACGTCGGCCCCTCCGATCGGAACACCCCCGGCGTCGACCACGCTGCTCGCCTTGTGCCACTCGCGCGCGACGAGCTTGTAGGGCTTGAGGATGTGCATCGACCGCTCGACCCCGGGCATCGGGTCGAACATCTCGGGGTCGAGCCTGCGCTCGTCGCCTACGGCCCCGATCAGCGTGCGCTCGGTGCCGCGCGAGACGTGGACTTCGAGGCCGTGCGAGCGGATCTTCGCTTCGACGGCGGCAATTTCGGCTTCCCTCGCCTCGGGCTGCATGACGATGATCATCTCCTTCTCCTTCGCATGTGAATCGATTCCGCAAAAGACATCGGGCGGCCTTTTGAGGGGCCGCCCGATGCGCTGAGTTGGTTCCGGTGTCTCTTACGCGTGCGCGCGGCCCTCGGCATGGTCCGAGAAGTAGAAGTAGCCCCAAAACGAGGTCGCGCGATTCATGGCCGACAGTCTAGCAGGACTCGCGCCGGTGGTGTTCCCCGTCCGGCGGACGGCGCCCTGCGGCGCGGCCGGGGTTGCGCGCGCGCCACACCGGTGCCGGACCGGATGCCGCGCGCGCCGTTCGGGCCGCAGGGCGGGCCGGCAAGGCATGACTCCCTCGCCGCCGAGGCACTCAGCGGGCGATCTCCTCCAGGCGCTGGCGCGTCGTCCGCGGCCCGAAGCCACCGACGGCGACGAAGACGACGACCATGCAGAGCGCGATGAACGTGAATACGCCCGTGTTGCCGTACTGTTTCAGGAAAAACGCGATCATGAAGCCGCTGAAGATCGCCGAGAACCGGCTCCACGAATAGACGAAACCGACCGCCTGCGCACGGATGCGCGTCGGATAGAGCTCGGCCTGGTAGGCGTGGAAGGCGAACGACATCCAGTTGTTGGCGAGCGTCACCAGGATGCCGACGACGACGATCCAGAATCCGATCGTCTGCTGCGAGAAGATGAGCCCCAGCACGGCGATCGCGATCGCTGCCCACGCGACCTGCCACTTGCGCTCGAAGCGGTCGGCGAAGAGGCTGCCGATCAGCGGCCCGAACGGATTGGCGATCGCGATGATGAACGTGTATTCGAGCGACTTCGTCACCGTGATCCCCTTCGCGATCAGCAGCGTCGGAACCCAGCTCGCGAAACCGTAGTAGCCGACGGTCTGGAACAGGTTGAACACGATCAGTACGATCGTGCGCCCGATGAAGGCGCGGCTCCAGATCTCCGTCCACGAGCCCTTCGTCGACTCCTCCTCGTCGGCGAGCGCGTGCGGCTCCGGCAGCGGCTGGCCCGTCTCCGACCGCACGCGCTCCTCGATGCCTTGCATGATCCGCGCCGCCTCGTCGTGGCGGCCGCGCTGCGCGAGCCAGCGCGGCGATTCCGGGAGTCCGAGGCGGATCCACCAGATGAAGATCGCTCCGATCGAGCCGATTACGACGACCCAGCGCCAGCCGTCGACGCCGAACGGCGCCAGCGGCACGAGCAGCCACGAGATGAAGGCGACGACCGGAACGACGCAGAACATCACGAACTGGTTGAATGCGAAGGCTTTGCCGCGCGTCTCCTTGGGAATCAGCTCGGAGATATAGGTGTCGATGTTGACGAGCTCGACGCCGATGCCGATGCTCGCGATGAAGCGCCAGACGTCGATCCCCATCGCCGTCGACTGGAACGCCATGATCAGCGTGCACACCGAGTACCACAGGAGCGAGAACGTGAAGATCGACCGCCGCCCGTAGCGATCGGAGAGCCAGCTGAACACGATCGTCCCGACGAAGAGCCCCGCGAAGAGCGCCGCGACGAAGCTCGCGAACCCCTCGATTCCGAACAACGCCTTCGTCGTCGCAGTGAAGATGCCGCTCTTGAACAGCCCCGGCGCGATGTACGCCGTGAAGAAGAGGTCGTAGAACTCGAAGCATCCGCCGAGCGAGAGCAGCAGGATCAGGTGGCGGACGTATTTCGACGACGGTAACCGGTCGATGCGTGCGGCGATGGTCGCGCTGGGTACGGCGGCTGTGGTGGCCATGCGGTCGAGTCCCCCTGGAGCGCCGGGCCGATCCGGCGACACGCGGATATTAGTCCCGTTGCGACATGATTCCAACGCGGCGTCGAAGGCGGCTTCGCTGCGGCGCAGCGAAGCGTGCTGCCGCCCTGCTCAGGGGTTGCGGCCGCGCCAGGCCTCGATCTCGCGCTCGATCGCCTCGGCGACGTAGCTTCGCACCAGCTCGCCGACCTGGCGGTTGATCGTATCGACGAGCTCGGAGCTCGCGCGGTCGACAATCGGCTTCAGGTGCGAACCGAGTTGCTCGCGCAGCCCGGTATCGGTGAAGAGGTCGAGCCGCTGCAGCACCTGCGCACGGATCTCCTCGGCGAGCGCCGACCAGTCGGCATCGGGTTTCGGCTCGGCGATCGGCTCGGCGATCGGCTCGGCGATCGGCTCGGCGGCGGGTTCAGCCTCCGGCTGCGGCTGCCGCTCGGCCAAGGGCACCGGCGCCGGTCGCGACGCCGGCTCGAACTCGACGACGTCGGTGAGCACCGGAAGGTCGGCGAGTGTCGCAAGCCAATCGGAGTCACCCTCTTCGCCCGGGGCACCCCGCTCGGCGCCGGCGCCGTGCTCGTCGCCGGGACCCTGCTCGACGCCGACCTCGTACTCGGCGCCGGCGCCGTGCTCGTCGGCGTGATACGCGGCGGACTCCGGGAGCATCACGGTCGGCGTCAGCGGCACGGCGGCGTCGGCGCGGCGATTGCGGCGCATCATCGCGTCGGCCTGCGCGAGCAGTTCACGCGCCGTCGGCATCAGTCGTACCCCGCACGATCGTGGTTCTCGATGGCGTAGCCGCGCTCGCGATAGAAGCGGTACCTCGCGCGCCCCGCCCCAAGCTCGTGGTCCTGCGCACCGACGATCTCGATCAGGCGCTCGAAGCGGCTGAAGAACGGCGGCGGCTCGGAATGCAGATTGATGAGCACGGCAGCGGGCCCTGCGTGCTCGCGCGAGTCGTCGACGAGAACCGGTGTCTCGCCCGCATCGGGATGGCCGAGGCGGCAGTGCGGCAGGAACGAAACGTCGGGCTCCTGCCACAGGAGCCGGTCGAGCGCCGCGGTCGTCGCGGCGTCAGCAGTGAGGACGCGCGCGCTTCCGTGCTGCCCGACGGCCTTGGCAACGAGCCTTGCGGCCAATCGCAGCGGATCTGCGACGCGGCTGTAGAAGTCGATCGCGGTCATCGATCACGCGCTGCTCTCGCGGCCCAGGATCCAGGTCGTGAGCAGCGGCACCGGGCGCCCGGTCGCACCCTTCTCCTTGCCCTCGGTCCACGCGATGCCGGCGATGTCGAGGTGGGCCCAGTCGTACTTGCGCGTGAAGCGCGACAGGAAGCACGCTGCGGTGATGCTGCCGCCGGCGCGGGTGCCGACGTTGGCGAAGTCCGCGAAATTGCTCGCGAGCCCTTCCTGGTAGTCCTCCCACAGCGGCATCTGCCAGCCGCGGTCGAACGCATCGTCGCCGGCGGCGAGGAGCGCGCGGGCCAGCGTATCGCTGCTGCTGAACACCCCGCACGCGACGTGGCCGAGCGCGACGACCATCGCGCCGGTGAGCGTCGCCAGGTCGATCACCGCCTCGGGCTCGTAGCGCTCGGCGTAGGTGAGCGCGTCGGCGAGGATCAGCCTTCCCTCGGCGTCGGTGTTGAGAATCTCGATCGTCTGCCCGGACATCGACTTGACGATGTCGCCGGGCCGCGTCGCGCTCCCCGACGGCATGTTCTCGCACGTCGGGATCAGGCCGACGAGCGAGAGCTTCGGGCCGATCTCTGCGATCGCACGGAACGTCCCGAGCACGGAGCCTGCACCGCACATGTCGAATTTCATGTGGTCCATGTCGGTCGCCGGCTTGATCGAAATGCCGCCGGAATCGAACGTGATGCCCTTGCCGACGAGCACGATCGGCTTCTGCTTGCGCGGCGACTGGTCGTACTCGAGCACGATGAAGCGCGGCGGCTCGACGCTGCCGTTGGTGACCGAAAGGAACGAGCCCATGCCGAGCTCCTCGATCTGCGGGCGCTCGAGAACCGTCACCTTGATCGTCGGGAATTCCTTTCCGAGTTCCTGCGCGCGCTCGGCGAGATAGCGCGGCGTGCAGACGTTGCCGGGCAGATTCCCGAGATCCTTGGTGAAATCGACCCCATGCGAAATCGCGAGCCCGCGCGCGGCGGCCGCTTCGCCGGCGGCGAGGTCGGAGCGCTGCGGCACCGACAGCGTGAGCTTGCGTAGCGGCCTGCGCACTTCCGCAGGTTCGCTTTTCATCTGCTCGAAACGGTAGACGGCATCCATCGCGACGACGACGGCGTGCTCGACCCGCCAGGCCACCTCGCGGCGCTTGACCTTCTCCTCGGTGAGGTAGATCACCGCCTCGTAGGAGCCCGTCTCGTTCAGGAGCTTGACCGCGTTGCGAATCGCCTGCCGGAACTCGCGGTCGCGGAAATCGCGCTCCTTGCCGAGGCCGACGAGGAGCACGCGGTCGGCGAGCGTGCCGCGCACGTTGTGCAGCAGCAGCGTGGCGCCGAGCTTGCCCTCCATGTCCCCGCGCCGGATGATTTCGCTGATGTAGCCGTTGGAGGCACGGTCGATCAGCTCCGCCGACAGCGACAGCTTTCGGTTGTCGAACACCCCGACGACGACGCAGGCGCTGCGCTGCTTCTCGGGACTGCCGCTTTTTATGGTAAATTCCATCGTGCTCCCCGCCGGTTGCCAATGACGATTTTGTGCCACATGGGCGTCTGCTGCGCATTATCGGCAGGAGGCCCGTGAAAAGTCAAAGTTTCCCGTCGTCATGATCTTCAGGCGGAGCCTCGTCCGCGAGCTCACGGCCACCGCGGTCGGGCTGTTCCTGATCCTGCTCGCCATCCTGTTCAGCAACCTCGTGCTGCGGCTGCTCGCCGACGCCGCCGGCGGGGTCGTGGCGCCCGACGGGATCCTCGCGCTGCTCGGGTTCAGCGCGCTCTTTTACTTCAATATCCTGCTGTCGGTCGCGCTTTTCCTGACGGTCCTGCTGACACTTTCGCGCTGGTATCGCGACAGCGAGATGATTGTCTGGTTTACGTCCGGACAGTCGCTGACCGCCTGGCTGCGCCCGATCCTGCTGTTCGCGACACCGTTCCTCGCCGCGATCGTCGTGCTGTCGCTGTACCTGTCGCCGTGGGCCGAGCGGCACAAGGTCGAGTTCGAGCAGCAGATGAAGGCGCGCCAGGACATCTCGGTCGTCACGCCCGGACTGTTTCGCGAGTTCCCGCGCGCCAACCTCGTCGTCTACGTCGAGAGCATCAACCCGCTCGACAACACGGTGAGCAACGTCTTCCTGCACAGCATCGAGGACAAGCGCGACGCGACGACGGTCGCCGCACGCGGCAAGCTCGAGGACATGCCCGATGGCGACCGCTTCATCGTGCTCGAGCACGGCCGGCGCTACCAGGGAACGCCGGGTACCACCGATTACCGCGTGGTCGAATTCGAGCGCCTCGGCCGGCGCATCGAGCCGTCCGAAGTCCGCTCGGTCCCGACGTCGAGCAAGGCGCTGCCGACCGAGGCGCTCCTCGCGAGCAGCGACCGCGTCGGCCGCGCCGAGCTGTTCTGGCGCATCTCGGTGCCGATCTCGGCGCTCGTACTGACCCTGCTCGCCATCCCCCTCGCCTACGTCGATCCGCGCGTCGGACGCTCGTTCAACTTCTTCTCGGCGGTGTTCCTGTACATGCTCTACAGCAACTGCCTCAACATCGTGCAGAGCCTGATCGCGCAGGGGCGCCTGCCGCTGTGGGCAGGGCTCGCGCTCCCGCACCTCGTCGCGCTGTCGATCGTCGTCGCACTGTTCCGGCACCAGCTGTCGGTGGCAGGCCTGTTCGCGCGCCTCGTCCCCGCGCGCCGCGCGGCTCCGGCCGGACCGCAGTGAGCCGTCGCCGATGAAGACGCTGCAGCGTTATATCGGGCGTGACGTGCTGTTCGCGACGCTGCTGATCTTCGTCGCGCTGCTCGCGCTCTTCGCGTTCTTCGACCTCATTCACGAGCTCGGCGACGTCGGGCGCGGCACCTATACGATCAGCTCGGCGCTCGTCTTCGTGCTGCTCAACGTCCCGTCGCGCCTCTACGAGCTGTTCCCGGTCGCGGCGCTGATCGGCACGCTGTTCGCGGTGGCGCAGCTCGTCGCCAACTCCGAATACACGGTGATGCGTGTCTCGGGCATGTCGATGGGGCAGCTCGTCTGGTCCGTGCTTCGCGTCGGCCTGCCGCTCGCACTCGCGACGTTCCTCGCCGGCGAGTATCTGGCCCCCCCTGCCGAGCGCCTTGCGCAGACGGTTCGCTCGACCGGCACCGGCGGCGATGCGCACATCGTCGCCCAGCAGTTCACGTCGGGGTTCTGGTTCAAGCAGGACCTCACCTTCGTCAACATCCGCACCGTCCTTGCCGACATGACGCTCCTTGGCGTGCGCATGTACGAATTCGGCAACGACCTGCGGCTGAAGGCCGTCCGCACGGCGCGCTCGGGGACCTTCCTCGGCAACGGCGAATGGAAGCTCGACGACGTCGACACGACCGAGATCGGCGCCGGCCGCGTGCAGGTGACGCACGCCCCGACGTGGACGTGGACGACCGTGCTGCGGCCGTCGATTCTCGACGTCTACGAGGTTGCGCCGGAGCGGCTCGAGCTCGGCGCGCTCTACGACAACATCCGCGTGCTGTCGAAAAGCTCGCAGAAGGCGTCGCGCTTCGAGATCGCGTTCTGGAACAAGATCTTCTACCCGGCCGCCGTGCTGGTGATGATGGTGCTCGCGCTGCCTTTCGCGCACTTCCAGCGCAGGCAGGGTGGAATCGGCTTCCGGATCTTCGCCGGGACGATGATTGGCCTCGCCTTCTTCCTGCTCGGCCGCCTGTTCTCGAACCTCGGCGTCCTGAACGACTGGCCGCCGCTCTTCTCGGCGGTGTTCCCGCTGGTGTTCTTCAGCGCCGTGGCGGCAGCGATGATGTGGTGGATCGAGCGGCGGTAAACGGAAGGGGTAAACCGAAGGGGGTCAGGTCTTGCCTTTTGCCTGGCGAACGCGCCGGGCAAGAGGCAAGACCTGACCCCCTTCGGTTTACTTGGCGACGACGCTCGCGTAGCGATGCCCCTGCGCACCCTTGACCCGGAAGGCGACCGTGCCGTCGACGAGCGCGAACAGCGTATGGTCCTTGCCGATACCGACATTGGTGCCCGGATGGATCAGCGTGCCGCGCTGGCGGACGATGATGCCGCCCGCAAGGATCGCCTCGCCGCCATAGGCCTTCACGCCGAGCCGCTTCGCCTGCGAGTCGCGGCCGTTGCGCGAACTTCCGCCCGCTTTCTTATGCGCCATGCTGCTCTCCTGAACCGCCGATCGATTCGATGCGAAGTTCGGTGTAGCCCTGCCGGTGCCCCTGGTGCTTCTGATAGTGCTTGCGCCGGCGCATCTTGAAGATGCGTACCTTCTCGCCGCGGCCATGAGCGATGACCGTTGCCTTGACCACCGCACCGGCGACGACCGGATGGCCGATGCTCACGTTCGCCCCCTCGCCGACCATCAGGACCTGGTCGAGGACCACTTCGGCGCCGACGTCGGCGGGAATCTGCTCGATCTTGAGTTTTTCCCCGGCGGCGACCTTGTACTGCTTGCCGCCGGTTTTCACGACCGCGTACATATGCATGGCTCCTCGGTTTCCGGCGACCGCCAGGCCGCAGCGCGGACCCTACCGGGCAACGTTTCGCAAAGTTTTCCATTATATCGGATTTCCGCTCGAATGCCCACCTGCGGGACCGGCGACCCGGGCGACATCGGGGCCGGACCAAATCCGAACCGGGCCGGCCTTCGCTGACCCGCCGGCTTCTCCGGTAACATTGCATCTCTCGCCCCGCCGAAGCGTCAGTCGCGAGCGCCTGCCTGCCGGGCGTCCTGATCGCGCGGGGACCGGCGAGCGCACGCCATGCCACTCGGAAATTCCCCGCCTGCCGTCGCCGTGACCGTCGACTTCCTGAAGCCCGTCATCGGCGCCGACATGGTGGGGGTCGACGAGGTGCTGCGCGACAGCCTGCGCTCCGACGTGGCACTCATCCACACGATTGCCGACTACATCATCGGCAGCGGGGGCAAGCGCCTGCGCCCCGCGCTGCTGCTGCTCGCCGCGCGTGCCTGCGGCTACAGCGGGCGCGACCACCGCGTGCTCGCCGCGGTGATCGAGATGATCCACACCGCGACGCTGCTCCACGACGACGTCGTCGACGAGTCCGACCTGCGTCGCGGGCACGCCACTGCGAACGCGGCGTTCGGCAACGCCGCTTCGGTGCTGGTGGGCGACTTCCTCTATTCGCGCGCGTTCCAGTTGATGGTGGGCACCGGCAGCATCCGCGTGCTTGAGATCGTCGCCGACGCAACCAACCGGATTGCCGAAGGCGAGGTCATGCAGCTGATGAACACGGGCGACGCGGCCCTCGACGAGCGCGCCTATCTCGACGTGATCGAGCGCAAGACGGCGACCCTGTTCGAGGCGGCGGCGCGCATCGGCGCGGTGCTCGGCGGCGCACCGCGCGAACGCGAGGATGCGCTCGCGCGCTACGGTCGCCACCTCGGCATCGCCTTCCAGATCATGGACGACGTCCTCGACTACTCTGGGGATGCCGGGGCGATCGGCAAGAACGTCGGCGACGACCTCGCCGAGGGCAAGATGACGCTGCCCCTCATCCGTGCGCTCGCCGTCGGACACGACGCCGAGAAGGGCCTGATCCGGCATGCGGTGTCGGAGCGCGGGCGCGGCGAGTTCGCCGCGGTTGCGAAAGCGCTGGAGACGACAGGCGCGCTCGCCTGGTCGCGCGAGCGCGCGGCGATCGAGGCGAGGGATGCCGCTGCGTGCGTCGACGGACTGCCCCCTGCGCCGGAGGCCGCCGCTCTGCTACAATTGGCCGCCTTTGCGGCGCAGCGAACGTACTGATGCACTGATCGGCCCCGGCCGCTCGGTTCCATCCGGTAGGCTCGAATCCCGCGCGCCGCTGCAGGTCATCGGGGTGTAGCTTAGCCTGGTAGAGCGCTACGTTCGGGACGTAGAGGCCGGAGGTTCAAATCCTCTCACCCCGACCATAATCCGGTGTTGCTTCAGGTACTTGGCGCTGCGTCCCCGACCGCCACCTGAGGCCCAACACGGTTCTGCGGCAAATCTGCGGCAATTTGCGCCGCCGCGCCGCCGACCGCGTGTCCGGCTAAAACCCTTGGCTAGACGAGTCTCCTCACCTGGAGACTGCCGTGGCCACCGTTCAGAATCGCTCGCGCTTTCGCGTCACCGTCCGCCACCACCCGAGCCTGACCCGCGAGTTCAGTTACAACCGTCTCGCCGAGGTCAAGGTATATATGGCCGAACTGCGCGAGCGCGGCTTAAAGCCGCGCGTCGACCAGCTTGCCGACCACTTCGAAGTGCGCATCCGGCAACGGGGCTACCCGCCGCTCAGCATCACCTGTGCCTCCGAGGTCGAGGCGGAGGCGTTCGTCCGCAAGGTCGAGGAGGAGCACAGCCGCGGCCTCTTCGTCGACTACACCAAGGCGCACAACGTGACGCTGGCGGAATTGCTGGTGCGCTTCCTCCTCGACGAATCGTCGCGGCGGCGCAGCTGCGAGCTCGAGCGCTACAAGATGGAAGGCTGGCTCGCCGACAGCGGCCCCGCCGGAGAGCGGCTGCTCGTGCGCTACCGGGACGAGTTGCGCCGGCGCAACCAACCGGTGCGTCCAGCGAAGTTCCAGATGCGCGACAGCGCTACCCACATTGCGTGGATTCACAAGCGGCTGACCGCAGTCACGACCGAAGACATCGACATCTTCATGCGCGACCGCCTGGAGGACGTCGCCCCCGGCACGGTCGACCGCGAACTGGACATCCTCTCATCGGTGTTCAACGTCGTGACCAAGGTGTGGGGGTATCGCCTGCAGGAAAATCCGATGACCGGGGTCCGTCGCCCCCGGTACTTCAACGAGCGCGACCGACGGCTGGTGGGCGACGAAGAGCAGCGTCTGCTTGCGGCGGCGCGCGCCGAAGACCATGCGCGGTGTGCGGAAGCGCACTTGCAGCGACTGGTCGACAGCGCCGTCGAAGGCCTCTCGTTCACCAGCGTGAGCGCGCGCAAGAAGGTCCGGGCAGCGCGAAGCGCTGAGCTGCGTGCGCACGCGGCGACCACCTGCCGCGTCGTCCCGCTCATGGAAGCCTTCGTGCAGTTCCAGCTGATGGCGGGACCGCGTCGCGGGGAGACGCTCGACCTCACTTGGGCACGCCTTGATTTCGATGCGCAAACAGCCTTCATTCCCCTGACCAAGAACGGCCGTACACGGAAGCTGTCGCTCCGCTCTGACTTGCTCGACCTGCTGGAGCGGCTGCCGCGAACGGACGGCCGCGTATTTCCCATCGGCGTCGATGCACTCGCCGCGGCCTGGAAGCGCATCTGCGTCACCGCCGGCGTCGAGGACCTACACATCCACGACCTGCGCCATGAGGCCATCAGCCGCGTCGCCGAGCTGGGTGACGGGACGCCCGGAAGCGGTTTCGGCTTGGTTGAGCTGCAGGCATTCAGCGGGCACCGTGACACGCGCATGCTGCTGCGCTACGCGCACTTGTGCGCCTCCCGCATGGCGAGGCGCCTCGACGAGGCCTTCGCCAAGGCGCCCGTCCACAAGGGCCGGCGTCGACTCGGCGGGGGGTCAGAGGTGAAGGTGGCCAACCTGACCGCGGAAACGCTCGTCGATACCGCCACCGGCACGCGGAAAGCCGCGGACGCGCCGGTCGAATCGACGGCACCGCTGGGCAGTCCATCGCCAACCGACACGCTGCGGCAGAACGTCATCACGCTTCCCCTTCGCCGGTGAAGGGCATAAAGGTCGTTCCCGCTCGAAGCGAGTTCGGGCGCTAGCGCGAAGTCTTGATGCCTCGCCGGCAGCGCCCAAATGATGCGCGCGTTCTTCGCCGCCACGGCGATGATCGCGCGGTGGTAGCCACGGCGGGCGCGCACCGCCATCGCCCAGCGCGACAGACGATCGGTTTTCTGCGCCGCACTCTGCAGCACCGCGCGGGCACCGAGCATGAGCAGGGTGCGTAAATACGCGTCGCCTCGTTTGGTGATGCGTCCGAGCTTCGCTTTGCCTCCGGTGGAATATTGTCGCGGCACCAGGCCCAGCCACGCCGCAAACTGCCGCCCGCTGGCGAATTCGTGGCCAGTGGCGATGCTGGCGGTGATCGCCGAAGCGGTCAGTGGGCCGACTCCGGGTACACCTTGGACGCGCCGCGCGGGTTCGTGTGTCTTGGCCAGCCCCACCAACTGTCGCTCGTAGCGGTTGATTCGCTCATCGAGGTAGCTCAGGTGCGCTCGCAGCTCGGCAATGGCTTCGCGCGAGAGCAGCGGCAACACTTCGGCAGCGACCACCGCGGCGCGACGCACCTGCTCCGCCCGCTGCGGCAACACCACGCCGAACTCGGCGAGCAAACCGCGGATGCGGTTGATCGTCGCCGTGCGCTCCTCGATGAACCCCCGACGCACGCGATGCAGCGTGAGGATCGCCTGTTGCTCCACCGTCTTCACCGGCACAAAGCGCATGTTCGGACGCCCCACCGCTTCGCAGATCGCCTCGGCGTCGTTGCCGTCGTTCTTCGAGCTCTTGCGATACGCCGCCACAAAGCGCGCCATCATGATCCCGACCTGGTGACCGTGGCACACGAACTGGCGCGCCCACTCGTGCGCACCGGTGCACGCCTCGATGCCGATCCGACACGGCGGCAACGCTGCGATCAGCTCCATCAGCTTCTCGCGCCGCACCGTCTTGCGCAGCACCACCTGCCCCGCCGCATCCACACCGTGCACCGTGAACACCGCCTTTGCGAGGCCCTGTTGAATTTCGAGTGGGTTATGCGGCAACAGGGTTGATCACGCGGAAGTCGAGTTTACCGGGGATGAGGAAGATCACCGTGCGAATGGTCGACATGCGGGTGAAGCCTCGCGCGCGGCGCTTGGCGGACTGGAACAGGCCATCGAGCACTTCCAGGAAACCGTTGGTTTGCCGGGTCTACGCCCAGGCCACGATGCCTTCGAGGTGCTTGCGGATTATCAGGGCGACCTCCTTCATGGGTTCGACCTTCGAGCGCATCACGCAGGTGCACCAATGCTGCAACATGGCCCGCACGACATTGATCTGCTTGCGCTCGAGGATCTCGCGCAGCTGCTCCTTGTAGGACCAGGCGCGGGCGGTGCGCAGCGTGGTCATGCGGGCGACCAGGGCGTCGAGGTCGGCTGCCGCGTCGGGCGAGAGGCGCGCGCGGTCCTTGAGCAGCGCCCAGCGCATGCCCTAGAGGGAGCAGTCGCTGCGTTGCTCGATGCGGCGCATGCGGTCCACGGCCGTGCTGGCATGCCACACGACGTGGAGCTTCTCGAAGGTGATACGGACATTCGGCAGGTGCTGCGCGCAGCCCTGGATGAACGCCGGCGACATGTCGATGCTCACCGAGCTGACCTACGCCGGGGCACAGCCGCGGGCCGCCAGTTCGTCGGTCAAGGCTGCGACGGTCTCGACGCTGCGGCCTTCAGCCACCGCCAGCACCCGCCGCTCGACCGCGTCGGCGGCCCGTGTGATGAACGACAAGCAGGCGGCCGAGTTCGAGTCGACGCGCGAGTGCAACTTCGCGATCGCCCCGCCCGGCATCGGCCGCTTCCGCGTCAACGCCTTCGTCCAGCAGGGCCGCGTCGGCATGGTGCTGCGCACCATCACCACCGACATCCCGAAGTTCGACGAGCTTGGCCTGCCGCCGGTGCTGAAGGACGTCATCATGTCGAAGCGCGGCATCATGATGTTCGTCGGCGCGACCGGCGCCGGCAAATCGACGTCGATGGCGGCACTCCTCGGCTACCGCAACGAGAACAGCTACGGCCACATCGTCACGATCGAGGATCCGATCGAGTTCGTCCACGACCACCGGAACTGCATCGTCACGCAGCGCGAAGTCGGCGTCGACACCGACGACTGGGATATCGCGCTGAAGAACTCGATGCGCCAGGCGCCGGACGTCATCCTGATCGGCGAGGTGCGCGAGCGCCACACGATGGACTATGCCGTCGCGTTCGCCGAGACCGGCCACCTGCTGCTCGCGACGCTGCACGCGAACAGCACGAACCAGGCACTCGACCGCATCATCAACTTCTTTCCCGAGGAGCGCCGCGCCCAGCTGCTGATGGACCTGTCGCTCAACACGCGTGCGTTCGTCGCGCAGCGCCTGATCCCGCGCTGCGACGGCAAGGGACGCGTGCCGGCAGTCGAGATCATGCTGAACTCGCCGCTCGTCTCCGACCTCATCTTCAAGGGCGACATCGGCGGCATCAAGGACCTGATGAAGAAGTCGCGCGAGATCGGCATGCAGACGTTCGACCAGTCGATCTTCGACCTCTACGAGGCCGGGCTGATCACCTACGAGGATGCGCTGCGCAATGCCGATTCGCTGAACGACCTGCGGCTCGAGATCAAGCTGAAGGGCAAGGAGGCGAAGAACCGCAACATCTTCTCCGGCATCGGCAACCTCGACATCGTCCCCGAGAC
>JAFEDF010000009.1 GCA_018241785.1 Pseudomonadota bacterium
GGCGTATTCGATCAGCGAGACCTCGGCGGTTCGCGAACCGCGGATATGGTCCTGCGCCGCATCGACGGCGCGCGCGAGCTTTGCCTGGCCCGCGATTTCCTGCTGGCGCGTCTGCTCCTTGCGCTTGACGTATCGATCAATCGCCCGGTCGACGGCGGCATCGAGCTTGCCGCTGCTCTCCAGCTTGCGGACGATCGCGTCGACGGTCGCGTCGTCGGGTTGCCCGGCAGCGCTGGTTTGAGCGCGCGCGACCCCCGAACCCGTAACGGTCGAGCCGATGAAGGTGATGATCACTGCAAGGATCAGGAGCGCAGGATGGACTAACGCCTTCGTGTACCGCCTCGGCGCGCGGTCAGCGGCCTCGACATCGTGAGCGATTGAATTCTCGGACATGGTTTCCTCTCGTCGGCTGCAATCGGCATGCACCGGTGCGGTCATCCCTTGCCCAGCCGCAAGTAGCGTTCGACCATCGCGATGACATCGGGCCAATCCCACTCGGCCGGCCCGATGTAGCGCGCGACCTCGCCGCCTTTTGCGTCGATCAGGAGCGTCGTGGGAACGCCGACGATATGGAGCTTGTCCATCGCATCGCCGTTGCGGTCGACGAAGATCGGCAAGGACCTGATCTTCGTCTCCTCATAGAAGTGCTTCACGATCGGGGCGCCTTCTCGATCGATCGAAAGACTGACCACCTGGGACGCGCCACCGCCGAGCTTCGCTTGCAGCCGATCGAGTGCCGGCATCTCCTTACGGCACGGCGCGCACCAGGTCGCCCAGACATTGAGCAGCACCGCTTTGCCGCGAAATTCCGCCAGCGTATGCGTCGCGCCCATGGCGTCCTCGAAGGCGAGATCGGGCACGGCCCGCGGCACAGGCAGCGCCGACAGGCCGAGCGGCTGCCGCGCATCTTCGGCGAGGCGCGATACATCGGTGCCGGCGGGCGTCTGCAGCGCCATCCACGCGCCGACGAGCGCGATCACCGTGACGACGAGGCCCGCTGCGGCGAGCGGAAGCGGGTGCCGCAAATTCAGGTGATTGGGGCCAAGCACCATGCTAGAACGTCTCAAACACCTGTGGCGACGACGCGTCGTCGAGGTAATAGACGTGGATCGGACCGCGCGCCGGCCCCGGCATCCCCGGCGCACCGGATGGCATGCCCGGTACCGACAGGCCCCTGATCGGGCGCTTCTCGCCGATCACGCGCTTCACGTATTCGGCAGGGATCAAACCTTCGAAGACATAATTGGCCGCGATCGCGGTGTGGCAGCCTTCCAGCCGCTCGGGTACGCGGTGCTTCCGATGCACGGCGACCGCATCGAACGTATCGACCAGCGTGACGCTGAATCCGTTCTCCTTCAGATACCCGGCATAGACATCGCAGCACCCGCAACTCGGATTGCGATAGATCGTGATCGGGATATCGCCGACGGCCGCCGCGACGGGCGCCTGCGCGGCAGCCATCACGGTCATCAACAGAAATTGCCTGCGGTCCATGCTCGTGCTCCTGGTCGAAGTTGACGGACGCGTGGGTCAAGCGCCGCAGTCCCTGAAGTCAGGGTGCCGCGGCCGGAAACGGATGGCCACGGCTCTCGTCGGCCTGAGACTTCCGCTCGTCCGGTGACCACAGGGTCTTCAGGTACGAGATCACTGCGACGATCTGCTTCGGCGCCAGCGCGTCCTTGAATGCAGGCATCGTCAGACGCTCGGTCTTGTTGAAAGGGTCACGCCAACCCTGCTCGACCAGGCGATACAGCATCGCATCGGAATGCCTCCACGTATGGCCCGATGCATCGTGCGGAGGTGCCGGCATCTCGCCGTCGCGATCCGGGTGCTGCCAGTTCGGGGCACCCTCGCCTCGCACGCCATGGCACGACGCGCAGTCGCCCGCGTAGATGCTGCGGCCCTCGACGGCGAGCGAGGCTGCGACGGCGGACGAAGCTGCTCCTAGGCGCGAGGACGCTGCAACACCGGCTCCCGCCGCATCGCGCCATGTCGTCGCGTGATCCGCGCTGGCATAGACGTCCCCCTCCCGCGTTCCGGCGAACAGCATTCCGTCGGGCGTGCCGAGAAGCGCGGTGACGTCGCTCGGCGCCGATGGTGCGCGCGACCAGTGCTCGCCTCCGTCACGGCTGACGAAGAGCGCGTCCGCAGCGGCGCCATACACGCGTTTCGTGTCCTTCCGGTCGTAGGCGACCGCGCGGGTCGCGTGCTCCAGCGTTCCGGCATCGCGCCAGCCACAGAAGCAATCCATCGAGCGGTCGACATCGTTTGCGGTGGCAGCGAACAGCCAGCCGGTCTGCATGCTGCCGGGCATGTCGGAATGCACGAGCCGGACGATCGCCTCGCGCGGCCCGGCGTCCATCAGGCGCCAATGCCCGCCCGCGTCCTCGCTGCGGAAGATGCCTCGACCGGACAGGTACGCATACACCGTCTCGGGCTGCACGGCGTGGGTCGTCAATGACGTGACATCGCGGCCCGGCAGGCCGTCGTTCGCCGGCGCCCACGTTCGCCCCCCGTCGGACGATCGCGCAACGCCGAATGCGCGGCCGGCGATGTAGTACACCGGATGGACGCCGGCCGAGACGGCCAGCGCCGCGATCGGTCCCCGCGCGGCGGTCGCGGAAATCGCGAGCGGCTGCCAGTCGCGCCCGCCGGTTGTACTGACCGCGAGGCTGCCAGCCGATGCCTCGATGAGCGCACTCCTGCTCGCGTCGAAGGCCAGCGCGACGATCGCGCGCCCCGGCTCGGCGGCGGACTGGCCTTCGACCGTGCCCCCGTCTGCGGCGATCTTCTCTGCCGCCGCTGGGTAGACGGCGACGCTCGCCATCGCGACAACGAGCGAGGTTGCCGCGCACGACACCGCCCATCGTCGGCGGCGCGCAATCAATGCGCACCTCGCTGGTCATTGATCCGCGCCGCATATTTCGCGAGGATTTCCCCCATCTTCTGCATCATCTCGGCCTGCATCTGAAGCTGCAGCTTCTCGTTGCCGGGTGGCAATTGCGGCATCGCGCCGCCGGACAGCGACGCGCCGCCCATCATCGGGCCGCACGCGCCCATGCCGCCCATCATCCCCATCATGCCGCCGCCGTTCATCGCGCCGCCGTGCATTTCACCGCTCTGCATGCCACCACCCTGCATGCCACCGCCCATCATGCCGCCCTGCATGCCGCGCTGGCCGTCGTCCTGCGATGGCGACTGCGGCATGCTCGCCTGGCCGTCATTGACTTGCGCCGCATATCCCGCCGCGCTCGTCATGAAGAGCGCGCCGGCCATCAGCGGGATCAGAATGCCTCGGTAGTTCATGATTCACCTCGCTACAAGAATGTTCTCGTCGAACCGGCGCAGGACCACATCCGCATGTGTCGACGACACCCTTCGTGGCGTCGACGCACACCGGACGATGAGATCGTCCGAGCGCCGATCGGGAAGCGATGCAGCAGCGGCCCGCGATGCAATCGGCGAGCGCGCGCGCAGGAGGTGGACCCGCTAGCTCAGGAAGCGGCGGAAGACGATGTACGCGGGAAGTGTCGGCCCGGGACTCGCCGCGGGCGAGCGGACCGAAGGCGAGGACCACGCGACGATCGCGATGGGCCCGGCAGGGGTTGCAGCGGGTGCGCCACCGCCGAAGCCGACCGTTGCGGTCGACCCGTGGTCGCAAGCAAACGCCGCCGCACAGAAGTACAAGTGCGGGCTCGGAGCTGCGGCGGGCAGGCAGCACTCGCTCCCGACTGCGGTCGTGGCCGAGGACGCTGCGGGTTCGACCGTCGGCATCGTGACATCAGCACGATGGCTGGCCATCGACACCGCAGCGCAGGCCTCGGTCGCGAATGCAAGCGGCATCGCCAGCAGCAGCACGACTGCCAGAACGGCGTTAAACGGTTTCCGCAAAAACTGCATCGACGACGGGATCGGTTACTCGCGAGCGAACGACACGTACGAGCGTGAACCACATGTGCGGACAAAAGTCTAGCACGGCGGGCCGGGGAGTGTCCGAATTTCTGTGTACGAGGGTGGGGTGACCTGCGTGCCGTCGACAGTGTCGCTTAGCCGGTGCGCAAGTCGGAAGTCATTGTCATCCAGAATTTGCCGTTCGCGTGAAGCGGTCGCCATGGGCAATCGCGAACTGGTTCATCGCCTCGCGCCATTCCTTCGCCGCCCAGCCCCAGTCTGCGACGAATTTGGGCATCGCCAGCCAGACGAGCTTGGTTGCCGCGTCGTCGCTCGGGAAGTGCCCCCGCGTCTTGATGATCTTGCGCAGTTGGCTGTGGATGCTCTCGATCGCGGTGGTAACCGGCATGGTAGTGCCGCTTACCAACGCGATCGAACAGCTGAACGGCCAAATCAAGCGGCGCGCCGACGTGGTCAGCATCTTTCCGGACGAGGCGGCCATTCGAAGATTGGTTGGTACACTCCTGCTCGAGCAGAACGACGAATGCGTAATTCAGAAGCGCTACATGAATCTGGAATCGTTGGCAGCGACGAGCGACAATGCGCCGATCAAGCTGCCGGCGGCGCCGGCGCTCGCCTATACGCAACCAGCCGTCCGCGGAGTGAGGCCGCGTCGTCGCTAGTGTCGCAGCGATGACGTCGGCGCCATGACCGTGAGCGGCCGCGCTCTCAACACGGCGGCCGTTGCCAGGATCGACACCTCTACGTGTTTCAGCGCCGGTATGCCGAGAATGTCGGAGGTTGCCCGTTGGGCGATTTCTCCAGACACGGCGAGGTTGAACGCAGCATCCGCAAATCGCCGCATGTCGGCGTCGGTGCACGTGGAGGCGAGTACCCATCCGGCGAGTGGTCGGGGGTAATAATTGAGTGCCGCTACGGTCGCGGTGCGGTCGTCGACGAGCAGGAACGCGCAGCGTCCGCGGTCGCCCCATCTATCGAGGAGCTGCCGCAGTTCCGGGTCATCCGGATGCGCGAGCCAATGGAACTGGCCGGTGCCGACTTGCAGTCGCAGGGACGCCACCGGGGTATCTGCCGCGTGGCGGATAAGTGCGACGGTAAATGCGGCGCGCCGCTCCGCCTGCGGCGCTAGCGGCTTGACCAGGCGCATTGCAAGCAGTGGAACGTGCGCTTCTTCTGCGCCACGCGAGCGCCCGGCGAGCAGATGCCAAGGCAGAATGCGTCCCGAGCTCATTTCCAATGGAGATGAGCCCAGCGACGCGAGAGATTCCGATATCGACATACGTATACCTTCCGAGGTCATGCGCGAGAAGGACGCCCGCTCAACCTATAGCGAGTCGGTTTATACGGGTGGTCGACGACAATCCTCTTGGCCGGCCGGTCGGGATCATGGACGCGGACCATACTGGCGCCCGGATAGGGCAGAGGCGATGCGCGACTCGCGCACCGACGCCTTTGGGTGCGTCGGTAACGGCTCCGCCGTACGGCCCTGCCGCGATGTGGCTGCTCCGGCGAGCTGCATCGGCCGTCGGCCAAGCGGACCTCTCGCCTACGCGGGGCCTTCGTCAGGATGGTCGCCCTCGGGGTCGCGTGCGCCGCGTCCCGGTGCGGTCCCCCTGTCAATCATGCTGCGAGCGGCGAGCATCCGCACGAGTGCGTCCAGGCGCAGCGGCTCGGGGCGGTGGTAGCAGGCAAATCCCTTGTCGAGGTACGGCACGCGCTCGGGCCACGGAAAAGTGACACCTGTCGCGTGCGTACGCTCCCAAACCTCGCGCCCGGCCCGCAGCAGTTCGAGTTGCTGCTGGCGCACGCCGTAGTAGCCCGGCATGCGCATCACGGCGTGCACCAACTGCTGAAGGTCATCGGTGCGCGCGTGCGCTGCACCCGGCGCGGTGGCGGCTTGCCTCATCGCGCTCATCAGCGCGTTCATGCGATGAGGCAGCAGCAACCACGTCCAGGTGCGCCCGCCTCCATGCGCGCGCGGCCGTTGCACGTGACGGAGCAGGTATTGGTCCCGCCACACCAGTGCGCTGCGCCCCGCATGCGCGTCCGCGAGGCGCTCGCGCTCATGCACGCTACCGACTCCCTGGGTCGCCAACAGCCACCACAGGATGGTTGCTGCGGTATCGGGATACATGACCAGCGTCGTGTTGGCATGACCGCGACGCTTCGCATACGCGCGCTGCGCCTGATTCGCGTCGGCGTGATACGCGCGCGCCATCTTGTCGGCGAACCCCAGTGCCTTATCGGGGGCAACACTCCCGGCGCACCAAAAGCGGCTCCCGCGCTGCACGGTCTCGAGCAGGATGCGCATACACGCGCGCTTGCTCACCGGAACGCGCACATAGGAACTGCCGGCGGGTACGAGCTTTGGCAACAGCATGGGGGCCCCAAATGTCGTCAAGCGAAATCCGTTCACCTCGTATAGCAACCCCGCGCACGGCTCTAAGCACACCGTGCGGATCGTGTGCTTCGGCATACGCCGCAGCACACCACTAGATGTTCCAAGGGAAGGGAGGGGAGCCGCAGGCGCGGGGAGGGGAAACCGTAGGTGTCCCCTCCCCTCGGCGCCCGGCAGGGCGCGAAATCGGGGTCGCTATACGTGGCAGGTCGACATTAGACAGAACCGATATTCAGGGACGCGCCAGCGTCTTCCCGCACACCGATTCACACTGCGGGGGACGCGCCAACGTCCCCCGCAATATCGTCCAGCCGGAGTCCGGTTAGCCCCCGGTCCTCCGCCATATCGCCCGTCGCGCAGTGCCTCTAATAGGGCTCGCTGCGTGGCAACGGGCGCTCCAGGCGCACGCCTGGTTCGACCCAATCCTTGGTGAGGTTGGGCGACACGGAAACGGGCCTCCGGGTAACCGGACAAGCCCTGCGCATCGCGAAATCAGGAAGGCCTGACCAGGGGCGGCGGGAAACCGTCGAACCTGTGCCCGGGACGTGGGCGACACGCGCGAGAGGTGACTCTCGTGAGCGACAGAGGCGAAAGCTGGATGTCGCGGTACCGCAGGGCGCAAGCCGCGCGGATCGTCGGATAGCTCAAGCGTCTAACAGCACCCATTGGGGTGCTGCCGGGAGGTATTACCAGCCATTCCTTTCCGCTGCAGTCGGGAAGGGGTCAAAGGTGGACGCACTGCAGAGAGTAAGCGAGCACCTATGGAACATCGAGCCGCTGAAATCGAATCGAAAGCCCTCAGGGCTATCTGCAGTTGCGAGCCGGTGGCGGGTAACGCCGTAGTAGCGATGCGCTAACGTGGGAAGGTCTCAGCGGTGCGGAGGGTGGCTCCTCTGGAATACCGTAGGTCGCGACCAAACGACCTTGTGAGACTGGGAGCGCTGTTGAGTAGGCGTCGAAATCCCGCGCGCGATTTGACCGCAGCGCGCGGGAGACGGCCCTTCAGGGGGCGGCCGAAAGACGGCAGGCGATTGTCTGGACGAGTACGACGCTTGGCAGCGTCGGTTGTGCGAACTGCCGCAGCATCCCTGGCGGGATCCTGCGGAAGGACGGCTTCGGCTTGGCGGCTGGAGTCCAACCTTCAACGAGGAGAAACAGCGCTATGTTCGTGGGGCGGGCACGCCCGCCCCACGACGGCATTCCGACCTGGGCATGTCACAAAACTGCCCACCCACAACGTCGCGCTGCGCGGCGCCGTCGGCGTTGGCGAAGCAAGCGCTGCGCCACCGCCTCGTGAGCGCGCGCGCCGAGTATCGCCGACGTCGCCTCTCGTTCAGCAGTACTCGCACTCGCGCGATCACCGCCGCAATCTCATGCTCGCGCGGTGGATGAAAAATCGCCTTCCAATAACAGCAGATCCCCCACGCGTCCAACACTGCGCGGGCCACCTCATTGCCGAGGCTCGCCTCGCAGCGAGGCCGAGCGCGCGGCAGGCGAGGGCTTGTCCGAAATTTTGTGTGTGAGGCATATTGTGGCTGAAAGGAGCCTGTATGCCTCGCAAGATGAAGGAGACGAAAGATCTGTCGCCGGCACTGCCGGTGTCGAAGGAATTGCTTGACC